>RFIB01000115.1 GCA_003695625.1 Acidobacteriota bacterium
CTACGGAAGAACGTCCCGTAGCGGCGGGGCTTGCCCCGCCGACGGTGCGAGGAGCAGGACCCGAAGATGAAATCGTCGCGGATGAACGGTCGGCGCCCCAAGGGGCGCCGCTACGCGCGGCGGCGGCGGGAGGCGCGGCTCAGCTCGGCGAGCAGCGGCGCGGCCTTCTTCGCTCTCTCACGCGCCCGGACACGGATCCTGTCGAGCTGCGCCGCCGTGGGGGCGCGCTTGCGGCCGACCATCGCGCGCAGCACCGCGAGATTCTCGAAGTCCTCGGCGCAGTCGTCGCCCTTTTCGGTCTCGATCGACGCCGGCAGACCGTCGAACCGCGGATCGTTGGCCAGGCGCCAGAACGCGGCAGGCCCGATCCGTCCGAGGCCGATGTGCTCGTGCCGGTCGACCCGCGAGCCGCAGTCGGACTTCGAATCGTTCAGGTGCAGCGCGCGGACGTTCGCAAGGCCGAGCACGCCCTCGATGTCGCCGACCCACTGCTCGTAGCCTTCGGCCTGCGAGAGATCCCAGCCCGCGGCGAACGCATGCTGCGTGTCGAGGCAGTAGCCGATCCGGCGCCGGCCCCGCGCCCGCTTCCGGATCTGCGCCAGCTGCTCGAAGCGATGGCCGAGCACCGTCCCCTGCCCCGCCGTGTTCTCGAGCAGGATCATCGTCCGGCCCCGGCGATGCGCCGCCAGGACCTCGTCGACCGCCCGGGCGATCCGCTCGACGGCGGCCTGCTCGCCCGAGCCGACGTGCGCCCCGGGATGCATCACCAGATAGGCGATCCCGAGCGCCTCGCACCGTGCGTACTCCTCGGCCAGCGCGTCGAGCGACTTGCGCCACAGCGCATCGTCCGGCGAGCCGACGTTGATCAGGTACGAGTCGTGGGCGATCACGGGATCGAGTCCGTGGCGATCGACCCCTTCCCGGAACCGCGCGACCTCGTCGTCGCGCAGGGGACGCGCCTTCCACTGGTTGGACGACTTCGTGAACAGCTGCAGGGCTTCGCAGCCGACGATCACGGCTCGCTCGACAGCCAGATCCACCCCCACGGCGATCGACATGTGGGCCCCGAAACGCGGCGGCATGGCTGTCCTCCCGGCGCCGCGATTCTACGCCGGGAACGTGCCGGCGTGCCGCTACGAGGCGAACGTGCGCAGCTTCTCGTGGTGGCCCGCGTGGTGGAAGCGACGCAGCCTGCACAGGCGATCCGCGGGCCGGCGGCGGTAGAGATCGTGCAGGAAGCCGCGCGCCAGGCGGTCGGCCTTCCTGTACCGGGAGCGCACCGGCTCCGGAACGGCCTCGTAGTCCCGCTTGTCGAACAGGTGGTGCTCGAGGAACGCCCGCTGCTCCGCGTCCAGTTCGCTCCGCCCGGCAAGGCGCGCGAGAAAGTGCGCTCCGACGAGATACTGGCTGACTGCGGCATGCCACTCGAGTTCGAGCAGCGACACCTCGCCGCCGGGCCGGCCCGCGCGGTCGGCGAATGTCACCAGATGGTCGACTTCCTCCACCAGCGCGAAGAACTCGTCGATGTTCGCCTCCCCCAGCCCGCGGCGAGGATCGTACCTCTCGAGCCGCGCCACGATCGCGTCCGGCAGATACAGGGCGGCGGCCCAGCGACCGCCGTCGCCCCGAAGGCGGCGCAGCAGCAGGCGCGCCGCCGCGCCGTCGACGCTCTCACGCACGACCCGGCGCTCGGTCAGGCGCCGGTGCCCCTCGTCGCCGACCACGAAGCGAGCCACGGGGCGCACCGAGCGGGACGTGTCGTAGGTCCGCTCGAGCAGCAGCGCGAGGGCCTCGATCAGGGGCAGCGACACCGGCTCAGTCCTCCTCCGTGCGGTAGACGATGACTCCGCCCTCGGCATCGACCACGATGCGCCGGTACGGCACGCGGGCGCGCGCCTCGTCGACGATCCGTCGCTCGAGTTCCTCGATCTCCAGCGGCCGCTGTCCGGCGCGGTAGTCCCGGACCAGATCGAGCAGCGGCCGCGGGTCCCGGGATCGGCCGCCTTCATCCCGCCGCAGCATCTTGCCGATCTCGACGTTGCAGGTTCGATGGAGCACCGAGGCGATGTGCCGCGCGCCGTATTCGAGCGAGTAGCCCTCGTCGAGCAGCGCCTCGCGCCCGGCCTCGGTCAGGGTCAGCTCGATCCCGTGGAGTCGCCTGTATCGCGCGGCGATCTTCTCGAACTCGAGCATGACGATGCGCGCCGCGGACTCCCGCGGCAGATGCCGGAAGCGCACCAGCTTGACGCGATTGATGAACTCCGGAGAGAGCGTCCGCTTGAGAGCCTGCGTCAGCTCGGAGCTGTAGGCCGCGGTGGCGGCCTCCTCGCCCCCGAAGCCGATCGGCTTCTGGTCGGGCCGCCGATCGCCGTAGCCGATGTTCGAGGTGAAGAAGATCAGCGAGCCGGAGAAGTCGAGCTCCTGCCCCTGGGCGTCGGTGGTCGTTCCCCGGTCGAGGATCGACAGGAAGAACTTCCGCAGTTGCGGGTGAGCCTTCTCGACCTCGTCCACGAGGATCACGGACAGCGGCGCCTGGACCGCTTCCTTGTGGAACTCCGAGAGCAGTCCCGGCTCGTCGGAGCGGATGAACCCGCGGGTCGCGCCGCGAAGCTCGTTGATGTCCGAAGGGTAGGTGTAGTTCGGTCCCTCGATGGTCAGCAGCGGCACCGAGATGCCCCAGTGTCGCTCGAAGATGCGGCAGAGCGTCTCGACGAGGTAGTTCTTGCCCACGCCGGTGGGACCGATCAGAAAGTAGCTCGCCGGGCGGCTCAGGTGCTGCGTGCCCACCGCGAACAGCGAGAAGTCGTCGAGCAGCGTGCCGACCGCCTCCTGCTGGTCGACGACGATGGCCTCGAGTTCGGCCCGGATCGCTTCGAGGTCGAGGCTCGCGAACAGCAGCAGCCGTTCGTACGCCGCGATCAGGCGCTGCTCGTCCTCGCCGGCTCCGTTCCCGAACACCGGCCCGCCGGCGACCAGCGGCTGCTGCTCCGGAGCGGGCTCGACGTCATCACCGACGGGGCCCGGCCCGCCGGGTTCCGCGACCGTCTCGACCGGAGCCGGCAGCGCCCCGGTCCGGGCCGGCACCAGCACGGTCGGGCGCGAGCGGTCCTCGGCGGTATCGTCCGTTTCCCCGGCGACTCGCAGCACCCGCGCGTAGAGGTTGAACCGGTCCGAGCAGCGGCGGAGGAAGTCCACCTCGTCCTCGACACGTGCCGGCTGTCCGCCGGTCCGGCTTCCGCGGAAGTGCTCGCGCAGCCGGGCGTCCGCCGCCAGCAGCTCGAGCAGGTCGGCCGCCAGGCGGTACGCCCGCGGGCCGAGAGCCTCCAGCGAGATTCCCCGCACCGCGTCGCGCCCGGAGATCGCCAGGTCGAACAGCGCCTGGTCACCGACCTCCCGCGCCTGCCCCGGGAGGCGACGCAGGCGGGCCAGCGTCGGCGGGAGGCCGCCCGGCTCCGGGGGCGGAAGCCAGGGCGCGGTGATCAGCCGCGTCAGCCGGCGGGGATCCTCGACCAGGATCGCCTGGAGCCGGTCGTTGGTGTAGACGTCCTCGAGCAGCGCGGAGCAGCGGGTGACCACGCGGACCAGGTGCTCGATCTCACGCTCGTCCACCGGCCCGAGGCCCAGGCGCTCGGCGGCCCGCACGAGGCGGTCGACGAGGTTTCCGGAATCGAACGAGACGATCGAGCGGGTCGGTTCAGCCATCGGGAAGGTTCCTGCCCGAAGTCCGGCCGCGGGGGCCGGCTTCTCGGAAAAAGATTCGGCCAAAACCGGACGGCCGGCAACGCGGAGCCCGGACGGCGTCGGCCCGGGATTCCCCCAGGCCCGTGCTTGACAGCTCCAGGAGGCGATCTTAAGCACCACGACCGCGCGGGACGAGCCGTGTGGGACCCGTGCGAAGGTGAATCCAACTTACTGTTTCCAAAAGGTTTATGCGGGCAGCGCCCGCGGGGAGTCAGACGATGGGCAAGGTGAAGTTCCGTCCGCTCCATGATCGCGTCCTGGTCAAGCGCATCGAAGAGACGGAGACGACCAAGGGCGGGATCATCATTCCCGACACCGCCAAGGAGAAGCCCCAGGAAGGCGAGGTGATCGCCGTGGGCACCGGCAAGCGGGACGACGAGGGCAAGGTCCACAAGCTCGAGGTGAAGGCCGGCGACCGCGTGCTGTTCGGCAAGTACTCGGGCACCGAGGTCAAGTTCGACGGCGACGAGTTCGTCGTGCTGCGCGAGGACGAGATCCTCGGAATCGTTGGCTGACGGCCGCGTCGGGAGTGATTCGGACCGGAAACGGCTGCCCCGGCACCCCGACGGGGTCGAACCGGGCAGCACGATGAGGAGTTGAGAAGATGGCTGCAAAGAAGGTCGTTTACGCCGAGGACTGCCGGCAGGCTCTGCTGCGCGGCGTCAACAAGCTGGCCGACGCGGTGAAGGTCACCCTGGGACCGCGTGGTCGGAACGTCGTGATCGAGAAGAAGTTCGGCTCTCCGCTGTCCACCAAGGACGGCGTGACGGTCGCCAAGGAACTCGAGTTCGAGGATCCGTGGGAGAACATCGGCTGCCAGATGGTGCGCGAGGTCTCCTCGAAGACTTCCGATGTCGCCGGTGACGGGACCACGACCGCCACGGTGCTGGCCCAGGCGATCGTCCGCGAGGGTGTCAAGTCGGTGACCGCCGGCGCGAACCCGATGGATCTCAAGCGGGGCATCGAGGCGGCGACCGAACTCGTCGTCGACGAGCTCAAGAGCATGTCGAAGCCGGTCGAGGGCAAGATGATCGCCCAGGTCGGCGCGATCTCGGCCAACAACGACGAGGCGATCGGCAAGATCATCGCCGAGGCGATGAAGAAGGTCGGCAAGGACGGCGTGATCACGGTCGAGGAGGCCAAGGGTCTCGAGACCAGCCTCGAGGTGGTCGAGGGCATGCAGTTCGACCGCGGATACCTCTCGCCGTACTTCGTGACCGACGCCGAGCGGATGGAGTGCGTGCTCGAGAACCCGTACATCCTGATCCACGAGAAGAAGATCTCGAGCATGAAGGACCTGCTGCCGATCCTCGAGAACGTGGCACGGTCCGGCCGTCCGCTGCTGATCATCGCCGAGGACGTCGAGGGCGAGGCGCTGGCGACGCTGGTGGTCAACAAGCTGCGCGGCACGCTGCAGGTCTGCGCGGTCAAGGCCCCGGGCTTCGGTGATCGGCGCAAGGCGATGCTGCAGGACATCGCGATCCTGACCGGCGGCCAGATGATCTCCGAGGACCTGGGGATCAAGCTCGAGAACGTCCAGGTCACCGACCTCGGCCAGGCCAAGAAGGTCGTCATCGACAAGGACAACACGACGATCGTCGAGGGCAAGGGCAAGGCCGCCGACATCGAGGGCCGTGTCAACCAGATCCGGACCCAGATCGAGGAGACCACCTCGGACTACGATCGCGAGAAGCTCCAGGAGCGGCTGGCCAAGCTGGTCGGCGGCGTCGCGGTGATCAAGGTCGGTGCGGCGACCGATACCGAGA
>RFIB01000116.1 GCA_003695625.1 Acidobacteriota bacterium
ATGGAGGGGCTGCGGTTGTGGAATCGGCGCCCCAAGGGGCGCCGCTACAGGCGCCGTCGGTGCATCCCACGCGAACCCACATGAACGCCGCAGCGGCCGGGCTTGCCCGGCCGATGGTCCGATGAGCGCGAACCCTGCCCGTACGCGAAGCGGGCTTGCCCCGCCGACGATGCGATGTAACCGGTCCGGAACGCACGACGACGCGAAGATGGAGGGGTTGCGGTTGCGGAATCGGCGCCCCGAGGGGCGCCGCTACAGGTCGCGAAGATGGGCGCGTCGCGGTTGCGGAATCGGCGCCCCAAGGGGCGCCGCTACGCGTTCGCTGCGTCGCGCAGCAGGTGCCAGCACAGCTCGACGTGGCGCATCGTGCAGCGCGGGTTGCCGAAGGTGACGCGGATCACGTAGCGGCCGCGCAGCTTCGTGTGCGAGAGGAAGATCCGGCCGTCGCGGTTGACGGTCTCGAGGATGCGCGCGTTGTGCGCGTCGGTCGCCTCGGCGTCGAGGCCGTCCGGCTCGTGGCGGATGCACAGCGTCGAGAACGGATGCGGCGCGACGAGCCGCCAGCCCGGCTCGGCCTCGACCCAGCCGGCGAGCGTGTCGGCATGGCGGATCGACTCGCGCAGCCGGCGGCGGAACCCCTCGACGCCGAAGTAGCGGATCATGATCCACAGCTTGAGCGCGCGGAACCTCCGTCCGAGCTGGATTCCGTACTCGTGAAAGTCATGCACCTGGCCGCGCACGTTCGTGCGCAGGTATTCGGGGACCAGGCTCAGCGCGTCGCGGTAGACCTCGGGCCGCCGGAACAGCAGCAGCGAGGCGTCGAACGGCGTCATCAGCCACTTGTGGGGATTGACCACGATCGAGTCGGCGCGCTCCCAGCCCTCGAACAGCCCGCGCCGCTCGGGCAGCAGCGCCGCGGCGCCGGCGTAGGCCGCGTCGATGTGCAGCCACAGCCGCTCGCGCTCGCAGACGTCGGCGATCGGCCCGGCCGGGTCGACCGAGGTCGACGAGGTCGTGCCCAGCGTGGCGACGACGCAGAACGGCGTGAAGCCCTGCGCGCGGTCCTCGGCGACCGCCTCGGCCAGCGCGTCGGGCCGCATGCGGAACGCGTCGTCGGTCGGGATCCGCCGCACGCCGGCGCGCCCCACGCCGGCGACGATCGCCGCCTTCTCGATCGACGAGTGCGCCTCGTCCGAGAGGTACATCCGCAGCGGGCCGATGTCGTCCCGGCCGGCCAGCCCCCGCTCGCGCGCGTCGAGCCCCGGCACGACGTGGCGCGCCGCGACGATCGACAGCAGCGACGAGACCGACGCGGTGTCGGTGAACATCCCGTCGAACGCCTCGGGCAGCCCGAGCATCTGGCGCAGCCACGCGACGACGACCTCCTCGAGTTCGGTCGACGCCGGCGCGTTGCGCCAGAACATCACGTTCGAGTTCAACCCCGCGGCGAGCCATTCGCCGAGCACCCCCGGCCCCGGCGCCGTCGAGCAGAAGTACGCCATGTAGCCGGGGTGCTGCCAGTGCGTGATGTTCGGCTCGATCAGCGTCGCGTAGTCGGCGAGGATCGCGTCCCACGGCTCCGGCTCCTCGGGCGGCGCGGCGGGGATCCGCGCCCGCACGTCGCCCGGCTCGATGTCGGGCACGACGCGGTAACGCTCGACGTGCGCCAGGTAATCCGCGACGCGGTCGGCGACCTGGCCGGCCGCGCGGCGGAAGTCCTGCTCGTCCATGTCCCCGAGATCGATCTGCGCCCGGTCGAGCCGGTCACGCTCCGTCATGGCCCGGTCCTCCGCGAAGTGGTCATAATCGGCCGCCCATTGTCCGCCAGGAGGCCCGCGATGTCCGCCCCGATCGACCTGCGCTCCGACACCGTCACCCGCCCGACGCCGGCGATGCGCGAGGCGATGGCCCGCGCCCCGGTCGGCGACGACGTCTACGACGAGGACCCCTCGATCCGCGAACTCGAGGAACTCGCCGCCGGGATGACCGGCAAGCAGGCCGGCCTGTTCGTGCCGTCCGGCTGCATGGCCAACCTGATCGCGCAGCTCGTGCACGTGCGCCGCGGCGACGAGGTGATCTGCGGCGAGGACAGCCACTGCATCCGCTGGGAGACCGGCGCCGGTGCCGCGTTCGCCGGCGCGCAGTACGCGGTGATCCCCGGCAACGGCCACTACACCGCGGCCGAGGCCGAGCCGAAGATCAAGCGCGCCGACTTCCACACGCCGGGCACCGCGCTGCTGTGGGTCGAGAACACCCACAACATGGGCGGCGGCCGCATCCAGCCGCCGGAGGAGATCGACGCCCTGCGCGCGCTGGCCGACCGCCACGGCCTGCCGATGCACCTCGACGGCGCGCGCGTGTTCAACGCCGCGGTGGCGCTCGGCGTGCCGGTCGAGACGCTGTGTCGGCCGTTCGAGAGCATGTCGTTCTGCCTGTCCAAGGGGCTCGGCGCCCCGGTCGGCTCGGTGCTGACCGGCACGCACGAGTTCCGGCGCGCGGCGCACCGCTTCCGCAAGATGCTCGGCGGCGGGATGCGCCAGGCGGGGATCATCGCCGCCGCCGGCACGTTCGCGCTGCGCCACCACGTCGACCGGCTCGCCGAGGACCACGCCAACGCGCGGGCGCTCGCCGAACGGCTGGCGGCGATCGACGGGATCGAGGTCGACCTCGATGCCGTGCAGACCAACATCGTCATGGCGCGCATCACCGGCGCCGACGCCCGCGAGCTGGTCGCACGCTGTCGCGAGCTCGGCGTGCTGTTCTCGAGCCTGTCGGCCGGGGCGGTGCGGCTGGTGACCCACCTCGACGTGACGGCAAACGACTGCCTGCGCGCTGCCGACGTGATCGCCGAGGCGATGCGCGCGACGGGAGGCGCACGGTGAGCACAGGCGACTACGACGTGATCGTGATCGGCGGCGGGACCGCCGGCAGCCGGGCGGCCCGCACCGCCGCGGCACGCGGGGCCCGCACGGCGATGATCAACGACGGCGAGCTGGGCGGGCTGTGCATCCTGCGCGGCTGCATGCCGACCAAGGCGATGCTCGCCTCGGCGCACGCGGCGTACGAGGCGCGGCATCTCGACCGCTTCGGCGTGCGGCTCGAGGGGCGCGTCGTGCCGGACTTTCCCGCGATCATGGAGCGCAAGCGGCGCCTGGTGCGGCGCTTCCAGCAGGCGAAGATCCGCGGGATCGAGGCCGGCGGCTACGAGGTGATCGACGCGCGCGGGCGGCTGACCGCCGACGGCGCGGTCGACCTCGGCGGCGGGCGCACGCTGCGCGCCGGGCGGGGCGTCGTGCTCGCGGTCGGCTCGGTGCCGTCGATGCTGCCGATCCCCGGCATCGACGACGTGCCGGTCTGGACCAGCGACGACGTGATGGCGCTCGAGGACGCGCCGCCGGCCTCGCTGGTCGTCCAGGGCGCCGGGCCGATCGGGCTCGAGCTGGCGCAGTTCTTCGCGCGGATCGGCACCGAGGTGCTGCTGGTCAACCGCTCGCCGCTGCTCGGCCGCTGCGGGACGGCGCACCTCGGCGAGGAGCTGCGCCGCGCGCTGGAGGCCGAGGAGAACCTCGAGCTGGCGGTGCCGGCGAAGATCGCCCGCGTCGCGCGCGACGGGTCGGCGATCCGGTTCGAGATCGAGCAGGACGGCACGACGCGCACGCACCGCGCCGAGGCGTTCCTGATGGCGGTCGGCCGCCGGCCGGCGATCGACGACCTCGGGCTCGAGCAGGCCGGCGTGCGCGTCGACGGACACGCGGTCGTCCACGACGAGCACCTGCAGACGACGCGGCCGGGCGTGTACGTCGCCGGCGACGCGACCGGGCATCACGAGATCCTGCACATCGCCAACCAGGAGGGCGAGGTCGCCGGGCACAACGCGGCGGCCGGGCGGCCGGAGCGGACGATCGACTACCGCCTGCTGATGCAGGTGATCTTCACCGACCCGCCGTTCGCCAAGGTCGGCCAGGCCCTCGACGAGGCGCGCGCCGCCGGGCGCGACGCGGTCGAGGCGGTCGTCGACGTCGGCACGACCGGCCGCGCGCTGACGATGGGCGCCGAGTTCGGTCGCTGGTCGCTCGTCGCCGAGCGCGGTTCGGGCGAGATCCTCGGCAGCGCGATCCTCGCCCCGCGCGCCGACGAGATCATCCACGCGATCGCCGCGGTGATGCATTGGCGCGGCACCGTGCGCGACATCCTCGCCCTGCCGTGGTACCACCCGACGGTCAGCGAGGTGGTGATGGACCTGGCGCGCAGGCTGTCGTGACATCCACGCGTGCGGGGCGTTCCCGCATGCGGGAAATTCCGGCTCTTTTTTCATCTTGTCCGGCGTATTCGTCGAACATGTGTGCTATGATTCCCGTGCACGACAGGGGGAGTGCACGACATCATGGCCACGCTGCCTGCCGGACTCCACGAACCCAGCGTCGAGCCGCTCTCGGCCGAACAGCTGACGATCGCCGAACTCGATCGAGCCGCGCTCGTCCTGCGCGGCCTGCTCGACCGGCTCCTGCCGCCGATGGCCCGCGCCGCGCACGTCTTCGCCGACGACTTCGGCTGGCACGACTTCGGCTACGCGCGCGCGGAAGACTTCTCGCGCGAAGTGCTCGGCCACTCCGGCCGCTGGCTGCGGCGGCTCGCCCGCATCGGCCGCGCCATCGACGCGTGGCCGCAGCTCGCTTGCGCGATCACCGGTGACGACGGCGGACCGCCCCTGGGCCAGGAGGCCGCATATCAGCTCTCGCGCGTCGTCGACGACGACACCCTCGAGGTGTGGATCGCCCATGCACGCGCGGTGTCGCTGCGGCGCCTGCGCGACGATGTCCGCGCCGCGCTGGCGACCGACGATCCGGCCCCCCTGCCGCCGGCCGACGGCCCGCGTCCGGCCGAACGATCCGCACCCGCGGAAGGACGCGAGCCGCGCGTGCGCGTGCGCCTCGCGATGCCCGGGCCGCTGCGCGCCGCCTTCGAGGAGATCCTCGAACTCCACCGCGCCGTCAGCGGCGCCGACGTGTCCGTCGCGTCGTTCGTCGAGGCGCTCGTCGCCGAGGCCCAGGCCGGCCCGTCGGCGCCGGATCTCGACGGTCCTCCCGCCGGCGATCCGATCGTCGCGGCGCGCGGCCGCGGCAGCACCCGACCGATCCCGGCGGCCCGCACGGCGGTCCCGCAGGACGGCGACGACGACACTCTCGACCGCTGGCTCGACCTGCGGCACCTGCGGGCGCTCGTCGCCGACGCGACCAGGCTGATCCGCACCGCGGGCCGCTGCGGGCCCGGAGCCGCGGGCGGCGACCTGCTCGACCTGCTCGAGTTCCAGCAGCGGGGCGAGCGCCTGCTCGGCGAGGCGCTGACCGCCCTCGGTCGCGCGCGCGGCTTGGCGGCGCTCGGTTTTCGCAGCCTCGACGACTACGCCGAGCGCCGCCTCGGCATGGCGCCGTCCACGGCCCGCGAGCTCGCGTACGTCGCCCGCGCCAGCCGGCACCGGCCGGCCCTGCGCGAAGCCTGGCAGTACGGCTTCGTCTCCACCCGGAAGATGCTCGCCGTGCTGCGCGGGCTCGCCGATCGCGAGATTGACCAGGCGACGGAAGCCCGCTGGGCCGTCGAGGCCGAGCGCATGACGTGCAAGCGCCTGGCCGACGAGGCGCGGCGGCTGCGCGCCCGCACCTGGATGCGCACCGACGCGCTGCCCGCGGCGGCGGAACCGGCACCCGAGCCGCGCGCGCCCCTGCCGGCCGACGACCGCGCGTGGCGCCGCGCGCAGGCCCGGGCGTACGGCCGCGCGACGGCCCGCCTGCTCGAGGCGGCCTGCGCCGTCCTCGACGATCCGCGCGCCGACGCCTCCCTGACGCTCACCCTGCCCGAGACCCTCGCCCGGCAGTTCGTCGCGACCCTCGAACGGCTCGAGCCCGACCCGCAGTTCCTCGCCCTGGTCGCCGCCGCCCGCCCCGAGGACGCGTCGCGGATGTTTTCCGAAATCGACGGCCCGGAATCACGCGATTGGAGGCTGTTTTCGGCCCTCTGGGCGTACGCCTCCGAATGGGACCGCGGCGCGCGGCGCCACGAGGACCGGATCTACGCCCGCGACGGCTGGCGGTGCCAGGCGCCGGGCTGCACCGCGCGTCGCAATCTCGAATCGCACCACGTCACGTATCGCTCGCGGGGAGGCTCCGACGACGACGCGAATCTGGTCACGCTCTGCCGGTTCCACCACCAGCGCGGCGAACACGGCGACCTGATGGAGGTGCGGGGCCGAGCCCCCGACGAGCTGACGTTCGTGATCGGCCGCGACGGACGCGGCGGGACGTTCCGGAACGAGCGCAGGATCGGCCCGGGCGTCAGGCGTTGACGTACCGTCCGGAGCGCACCGAGGCGACGAGGCCGAACGCGAGGAACGTCGCGATCACCGACGAGCCGCCGTACGACAGCAGCGGCAGCGGCACGCCGATCGTCGGCAGGATCCCGGCGACCATCCCCGCGTTGACGAAGATCTGCCCGGCCCACAGGCTGGCCACGCCGACCGCGATGAACGTGCCGAGCCGGTCGCGTGCGACCGTCGCGGTGCGGAACGCCCGGAACAGCAGCCCCGCATACAGCCCGAACACGACGAGCACCCCGACGAAGCCGGTCTCCTCGGCGATCACCGCCAGCACGAAGTCGGTCTGCCGCGCCGGCAGGAAGTCGAGCCGCGACTGGCTGCCGCGGAACAGCCCCTTGCCGGCGAACCCGCCCGACCCGACCGCGATCCGCGACTGGATCACCTGGTAGCCGGTCCCGGTCGGATCGCGCTCCGGATCGAACACGGTGATGATCCGCTCCTTCTGGTAGTCCTTGAGCACGCCGAACCACATCACCGGCAGCAGCAGCGCGCCGATCAGCGCGAGCACGACGAGCACCCGCGGCCGGATCCCCGCCAGCCACGCCAGCGCCACGAACAGCGGCACGAACGTCAGCACCGTGCCGAGGTCGGGCTGCAGCGCGATCAGCAGCACGGGGATGCCGATCAGCGCACCGAGCGTCACCAGCCGGCGGAAGCTGAGCTTGCCCGCCGTCGCGGCGAGAAACGTCGCCGCGGCGAGCACGACGACCGCCTTCATCGGCTCCGAGGGCTGGATGCGGAACACGCCGAGGTCGATCCACGCCCGCGCCCCGTTGATCGGCCGCGCGACCAGCGGCAGCGCGGCGAGCACGATCAGCCCGGCCCCGTAGAGGAACCACGCCGAGTCGGCCCAGTCGTGGTAGTCGATCCGCTCGGCGACCAGGTACACGCCGAGGCCGATCACGAGATAGACCAGCTGGCGCCAGCCCTCGCGCGAGATCAGCCCGCCGCCGGGATCGTGGGTCGCGCTCGACACGGCGATCACGCCGATCACGCCCAGCGCGAGCAGCATCAGCAGCGTCGGCCGGTCGCCGACCTCGCCGGCGAGCCTCACGGCGCCTCCCCGTCGCGCGCCTGCGCGACCAGCGTCTCCGGCGCGCGCTCGCGGTCGCGCTCCTCGAGCCAGCGTGTCACCACGCGCGCCGCGATCGGCGCCGCCGCGCTGCCGCCGTGCCCGCCGTGCTCGACGAGGACCGCGAACGCGATCCCCGGATCGGCGACCGGCGCGAAGCCGATGAACCACGCGTGGTCGCCGGGGTCGTTCTTCTCGCCGAGCCGGACGACCTGCGCCGTGCCGGTCTTGCCGGCGACCTCGATCCCGCGCACCCGCGCGCGCCGCGCCGTCCCGCGGTCCGACTCGACCACGTCGCGCATCCCGCGCCGGATGTGCTCGAGCGCCGCCTGGTCCAGTCCGACCGGCTCGCCGGGCGCCCCGGCGCCGGGCAGCAGGTGCGGGTGGACGCGCTGGCCGCCGTTGGCGATCGCCGCCGCGAGCACCGCCATCTGCAGCGGCGTGACCAGCAGCGGGCCCTGCCCGATCGCCACCGAGATCGTCTCGCCCGGATACCACGGCTCGCCGCGCGTGCGGCGCTTCCACTCGTCCGACGGCACGAGCCCCGACGCCTCGGCCGGCAGGCCGATGCCGCTCTTCATCCCCAGCCCGAAGCGCCGCGCCCAGTCGGCGATCCGCTCGATCCCCAGCCGGTCGCCGACCTCGTAGAAGAACACGTTGCACGAGCGGGTGATCGCCGTCTCGACGTCGACCCAGCCGTGCCCGCCGCGGAAGTGGCAGAACCGCCGCTGCCCGTAGAACACGCGCGAGCCGGCGCAGAACACGCGCTCGCCCGGCTCGATCACGTGCTCGCCGAGCCCCGCCGCGGCCATCACGACCTTGAACGTCGATCCCGGCGAGTACGCCGACGCGACGGCGCGGTTCTGCAGCGGCCGTCGCGGGTCCTCGACCAGCGCGGTCCACTGCTCGGGCGAGAGCCGGCCGGAGAACAGGTTCGGATCGAACGACGGCCCCGAGTAGAGCGCGAGCACGGCGCCGGTGTGCGGATTGAGGAACACCGCCGCGCCGGCACGGCCCTCGTACGCGGCGTGGATCTCGCGCTGCAGGTCGGCGTCGAGCGTCAGCGTCAGCCCGTCGCCGTGGACCACCGGCTTCATCGTGTCGAGCCGGCGCAGCGGACGGCCGCGCGCGTTGACCTCCTCGAGCACGATCCCCGGCTCGCCGCGCAGCTCGCGGTCGAACGCCAGCTCGATGCCGGTCTGCCCGACGCGCTGGCCGGGCAGCAGCCCCTCCTCGCGCACCTGGCGGCCGGTCGACTCCGACACGTACCCGAGCACGTGCGCCGCGGCCGGCCCGAGCGGGTAGTAGCGCTTGGGATCGGTCTCGACGTCGATCGCCGGCAGCTCCGGCCGGTGGGCGGCGATGCGCGCCGCGACCTCGAGCCCGACGTCGGGCAGCACGAGCACCGGCACGAACCGCGGGCTCGAGCGCGCCGCGTCGACGCGGGCGAGCATCTCGTCGGGCGGCTCGCCGAGGAACCGCGCCAGGCGCTCGACCTCGCGCCGCGGATCGTCGGTCCGCTCGCGGTCGAGGTAGACCGCGAACGACGGCCGGTTCGTCGCCAGCACCTCGCCGTCGGCGTCCCGCAGCGCCCCGCGCACCGGGCGCGCCGGCAGCCGCCGCAGGCGGTTCTCCTCGGCCAGCGCGCGGTACTCGGCGCCCTCGACCACCTGCAGGTACCAGAAGATCCCCGCGAACAGCACGAATCCCGCCGCGACCAGCGTCTGGAGCACGAGCAGGCGCAGGCTGAGCTGCCGGGCCTCCTGGTACTCCCGGTACGGGCGGAGCTGCTTGTAGTCGATGCGCATCGCGGGTCCCTGGGTCCAGTCTAGGGCCGAACGGCCACTCAGGCGGGCGCGAGCCGGTCGCGGCGGCGCAGCACGTGCCAGAGCAGCATCCCGAACAGCCCGTTGACCGCCGCCGCGGCGGCCCAGGTCAGCGGGCCGACCCCGGCCCCCGCCGGGGCGTCGAACAGCCGGCCGACCGCCAGCCCGATCGCCCACGACGCCGGCGTGGCGACGAGGAACGCGAGCAGCGCCGGCAGCGGCACGAGCAGGTCGACCCGCCGGCCGAGCAGCGCCAGCGGGTAGGCGATCAGCAGGTGGGCCAGCGCCTGCTCGCCGATCCAGCGCGACGACCACCCGTCGGCGAGCAGCCCGGTGACCAGCGCCACCGCGAACGCGGTCCCGGTCCGCCCCGGCAGCGCCGCGAGCACCGCGATCGCCAGCAGCGGGTCGAACAGCCGGCCGGCGACGGGCCACAGCCCGGCGAGCACCTCGAGCACGAAGCCGAGCGCGACGAGCGCGACGACGTCGCGGCCCCTCACCGGTCGTCCTCCCCGGCGCCGTCCGTGTCCCCGCCGCGCACCGCGCCGACCGGCGGCAGCAGCAGGACGGTCTCGAGGCTCGCCGGGTCGAACGCCACCTCGACGTCGATCGTCCACGTCAGCGGCGAGTCGCCGCGCACCCGGCGCACGGTGCCGACCAGCAGCCCCGGCGGGTAGATCCCGTCGAGCCCCGAGGTGACCAGCACGTCGCCGGCGAGCACCTGCTGGTCGCGCGGGACGTAGTCGAGTCGCGCGAGCCGCGCCTCGGTCCCGCCGGTCCCGCGCAGGATCCCGGTGAACCGTCCCTCGCGGTGCCGCACCGCGATCCCGCTGTCCGGATCGAGCAGCAGCAGCACCTCGGCACGGCGTCGCTCGGCACGCACCACGCGCCCGGCCACCGCCCCCCGGTCGAGCACCACCCAGTCCGGTCCGACGCCGTCGGCCCGCCCGCGGTCGACGATCACCGCGTGCCGGTACGGCCCGTGCTCGGGACGCGCGATCACCTCGGCGACGACGGCGCGCTCGAACACGGTCGTGCGCGCCAGGCCGAGCGCGGTGCGCAGGCGGAGGTTCTCCAGCTCGAGTTCACGCGTCCGCGCCAGGCGCGCCTGCGCCGCGGCGAGTTCGCGGGCCAGCCGGTCGCGCTCGGCGCGCGCCCCGACGAGCGTGACGTAGTGGTCGAGGATCCCGCCGACGCCGCGCGCCGCGCCGAGCACGCCGCCGACCAGCGGCGCGACGACCGCGCGCGCGGCGCGGGACAGCGCGGTCGAGCCGTCGGGACGGCGTACCTGCGCCGCGATCAGCGCCAGCAGGGCGAGACAGGTGACAGCGAACAGCAGGCCCAGGCGTCGCTCGGTCAATCCACGCAAACCTTCCGCAGCAGGTCGATGTCCGACAGCAGCCGGCCGATGCCCAGTGCGACGGAGGCCAGCGGCTCCTCGGCGACCGCCACGGGCAGGCCGGTCTCCTCGCGCAGCCGCTTGTCGAGGTTCTTGAGCAGCGAGCCGCCGCCGGCGAGGATGATCCCGCGGTCGCCGATGTCCGCGGCCAGCTCGGGCGGCACCTGCTCGAGCGCGATCCGCGTCGCGTCGATGATCACCTGCACGGTCTCGGCCAGCGCCTCGCGGATCTCCTCGTCGGTGACCGTGATCGTCTTGGGGATTCCGTCGACCAGATCACGGCCGCGGATCTCGAGGCTCTGCTCCTCGTCGAGCGGGAACGCCGAGCCGATCTTGATCTTGATCTCCTCGGCGGTGCGCTCGCCGATCAGCAGATTGTGCTTGCGCTTGATGTACTGGATGATCGCCTCGTCGCACTCGTTGCCGGC
>RFIB01000117.1 GCA_003695625.1 Acidobacteriota bacterium
AGCCGCGGTTGATGGCCGGGAGGGCGATTCGCTGCGCGAATCGGCCTCCCGTACGGGCGGGCGGGGCGCTCCTGCGGCGATCGGGCGCCGTTACGGGGCCGGGCAGGTGCGCTTGGCGGTGTCGGGTCGCGGCTTGCCGGACGAGTAGGGAAAGCGCTCCAGCCGCTCCACGTCGAACGCATCGGCGGGCGGGCGCGAGAGGACGTCGAGGGCGAACCGTCGCTGCAGGTCCTGCACGCGGGCGATCAGTTCCGGCGGACAGTCCGCCGCGCGCAGCCTCGCCTCCAGTGCAGGCAGTTCCGCGGGCTTGATGCCGTCACGCAGTCGCACGCGGATCGCCTCGCCGGTGCTCCGGCGCGCGAGGATCCACGCGTCGCCAAGCTTCCGGTCGACGACCAGCGAGCCGTAGCGATGGCGCGCGCCGGTCAGATAGGCCGCCACGTCCCCGTAGCACGCCGAGGCATTGGTCGCCGCGATGACATCCGTGCGATCGACCACCCCGTCAGGAAAGAGACGCGACAGTCCGTGCGCGATTCCCGCCGCGGCGACGACGAGGCCGTCGCACGGATGGCCGTGATAGCGCACCAGGTCGTCGAGGGTCACGCGCTGCGGTTCGCGGGTCAGCGGACCGAGACTCGAGATCGTGTCGCGCACCAGCACGACGGGAGAGAAGCGGGCGGCGAGGGCTTCGGCCACGGTCAGCAGTCCGCGCGGCGCCTGCGGAGTCCCGCTCCCCGACGCGGACGTCTCGCCAATCGCGTCGGACCAGCCCAGAGCGGCGAGCATCGCATCGAACACGAAGCTCTGCTCGACGGTCCGCTGGAACAGATGGGCCCAGGGTCCGCTGGCGTAGACCGGCACGTCCTCGGCGCTGTGCGTTCCCGACGACAGCGGCACGGTGGCCTCCTGCCTGTAGTCCGGCTCCTGCACCTGCTTCGGATCCGCCGGCGGCCGCGCGGCCCGTGATCCCCTGCCCTCGTTGTAGCCGAGGATCGTGAACGGCTTGCCGTCCGCCGCGACGTCGTACCGCAGCCGCGGCAGGCCGCGGACGTCGTTGCCACGGACGAGACCGAGGATCGCCGCCCCGCGCGTCGCGTACCCCGACATCGTCATCGGGTGGCCGTGGTCCGCGGTGACGACGATCAGCGTGTCCCGCTCGTCGGTCAGCTCGCGCGCCCGGGCGACGGCCCGGGCCAGCTCGATCGTGTCGTCCAGCGCGTGGAAGGCGTTCGTTCCGTGGTGGGCGTGATCGATCCGGCCGCCCTCGACGACGAGCAGGAAGCCGTCGGGATCGCGCGCCAGCGCCCGGATCGCGGCGTCCGTCATCGCCGTCAGCGACGGCTCGCCTCCCGGCTCGGCGCGGCGATCGTGTTCGTAGCGCATGTGCGATGCCGTGAACAGCCCGAGGATCCCGCTCGCGCCCGCGTCGACGGCGGCGCGCAGCGCCGACGCGTCGCCGACGACGGTGCCGCCGGTCCGCTCCCGCCACGCGGCGAGAAGATCGCGTCCGTCGCGCCGCCGGCCGCCCGGGCAGATCGCGTCCGACGCGCCCTGCGGCAGGAACCAGCACCGCCCGCCCCCGAGGACGACATCCGGTCCGTCGCCGTGCGGCTGCTCGACGAGCTGGCGCGCGATGTCGGCCACGCCGGCCGCCCGCGCCTCGTCGGACAGGTCGGCGTCGGACTCCCAGTTGCGCTCGGAGACGTGCGCGTAGAGCGCCGCCGGCGTCGCGTGCGTCACGCGGGTCGTGGTGACGATCCCGGTCGCCAGGCCGCGGTCCTCGGCCAGTTCGAGGATCGTCGGCAGGGAGTGCCCGGCGAGGCCGTCGACCTGGCCGCGCAGCACGCCGCCGCCGACCGACAGCACGCCGGCGCGCGTCTTCACGCCGGTGACCATCGCCGTCATCGTTCCCGCGGAATCCGGGCTCTGCTGGTTCGTGTTGTAGGTCCGCGCGAGCGCCAGGTACGGGAACGTCTCGAAGCTCAGCTCGTGGTCCTCGCCGGCCTCCCCGGCACGCTGCCCTTCGAGAATGCGCGCGGCGTCGATCGTGGTCAGGCCCATGCCGTCGCCGACGAACAGGATCACGTTGCGGGCATGGCGCCAGTCGGGGGCACGGACCGCATCGACCGAGCGCGCCAGCTCGCGCCGGCCTTCGGCGCGCCAGTGCTCGGGCGGTTCCGCACCGGCCAGCGTCGCGGCGGCGAGCAGAGCGCACGCCGCCACGGCAGGGCACCGGGCTTGCAGGATCGTCACGGGGATCTCCTCGCGCGGAGTATGGCCCGGCCCCGCCCTCCGGTCACACCGGCCGTCAGCCGCGCGCGAACCGCTCGATCATGTCGGCCTGGCTCGCTCCGTCGAGACCGGCCTGGCGCAGCACGCTCGCTCCGTGGCCGCTGCCGGGATAGCCGATGTTGCGGTAGGAGTACATCGTGTGCGCACGTCCGCGCTCCGAGCGGATCCAGCGGTACATCGTCGGCAGCGTGAAGCCGGTGATCCCCATCGCCTCGTCGCCGAGCCGCGACGGGAAGATCCGTTCGCGCTCGGACTCCGGCAGGCTGTCGAACAGTTCCGCGCTGGCCACGTAGTACGCGCGCACGTTGAGCCCGCGCTCGCGCAGCAGCGGCAGCGCCTCCTGGACGAACGCGTAGGTCACCTCGCTGCCCTGAAGGACCACCGTCGCGTCGACCGCGCGGCCGGCATCGGGCGCCAGCAGCTCGTAGACGCCGCTCACCGCCGCCTCGGCCGGCGCGAGGCCGAGCGCGGGCCGGTCGAGCACCGGCTCGGCGGGCCGGGTGACGAACGGGGCGAGCACCGCAGGACGCCGCGCGAGGCAGGCGCCGATCAGCGGCCAGACCTCCTGCGGCTCCCACGGGGTGGCCGTCATCAGCACGCCGCGCGGGAAGTTCTCCTCGAGCAGCTGCAGCGGCTGCGGATCGGCATGTGTCGGCCCGTCCTCGCCCGTCTTGAGTCCGGCGTGGGCGCAGACAAGGATGAACGTGCGGTACGGCTCAGGTGCGATCTCCTGCCGCGCCTGGCTCGCGATCCCGTGCAGCCTCGCCGCGATGTGACCGAGCGGTGCGATGAACGCGCCGTAGGACGACGCCGCGGGAAGGTGGCGCCCGCACGCCGCGACGCCGGTGAGCATGCCGCAGATCGCGTCCTCGCAGATGCCACCGATCGACAGCAGGCGGGCCCCGGGATTGTTCTCGGCGTGGAAGAACCCGGCGGGGAAACCCTCGGCCGCCGCATTGACCGAGGTCGAGCCGAGCAGGTCGGCCGCAGCCGCGAGAACCGCGCCGCCGGTGGCGCGGTTGTAATGGCCGAGCGTCTTGCCCAGCGCCGCGCGCAGCGCGACCTTGCTGCCGGGCTCGAACCGCACGTCCTCGGGCGGGCTCGACAGGTAGCCGCTCGCGATGTCCCAAGCGACCTCGATCCGCGGCGCGTCGTTTCGCGGCGCACGCCCGCGCGCCGCCAGCCGCTCGCGCGCCGCGGCGAGCCGGTCGGCGAAGAACTGCGCCAGCCCGGGGTTGCGCTCCGGCTCGAACGCCGAGCGGATCGCCTGCAGCGCGTCCCAGTAGCAGCGTTCGACGACGTCCGGCTTCGCGCCGAGGCCGCACGGCGCCTTGTCGCGCTCGCAGGTCGGCAGGGCGGCGTCGATCCGTTCGAGCAGCGGCGCGACCGCCTGGTAGAACGGCTCGGCGCACAGGTCGTGGCCGGCCCCGTGGGACTTGCGCCCCTCGATGCCGTACTTCCAGCCCTTGATCGTCCGGTAGACGATCGCCGTCGGCTGTCCGTTGTCGACGGTCAGCGCGAACCGCTGCGCGGCCTGGATCTGCCGGAAGTCGAACCCGTCCGGCACGACGATGACGTTCCAGTCGTGCAGGTAGCACAGCTCGACCGGATCCCACTGGACATACTCGCCCGGCAGCTCGCCGTCGCGGCAGACGCGGTCGGAGTCGATCGACGCCTGGTTCCAGTCGATATGCAGCACGATGTTGCGCAGCCCCATCGTGCCCGCCGCGGCCAGCGATTCCGCCACGCGCCCGGGGGTGAGTCCGCCCTCGCCCTCGATCACGTGCACGCGCGGGGCGTCCGCGCCGTAGACGTCGAGCAGGCCCAGCGCCAGGCCGAACGACGACGCGACGCCCACGCCCGAGGCGCCGGTCGACAGCCGGACGAACGGCGTCGCCGGAGTCGGGTGCCCGTCGAGCGCCTTGCTGCCGAACTCCCGCGCCAGCGGTCCGAGACTCGTCGGGTTGCGCCGGAACCCGAGCAGGTCCTCGAGCCGCAGCCGGTGCCGCGGGTCGTCCGGCAGCAGCTCCGGCCGGGCCGCTCGCACCGCCTCGTCGCGCAGCGCCCAGATCGCGTACAGACCGAGCGCCTTGTGGCCCGCGGCGTAGGAGATCTGGTCTGCCGCCGCGGCCTCCGGATCCGCGATGTCGTAGTCCAGCACATCGAACAGGATCGACTGGACGATCCGGCCCGACG
This sequence comes from Acidobacteriota bacterium, assembly GCA_003695625.1. Taxonomy (GTDB): domain Bacteria; phylum Acidobacteriota; class Polarisedimenticolia; order J045; family J045; genus J065. The sequence goes on from RFIB01000117.1 coordinate 4,489, forward strand.
AGATCGAGCCGCCGGGGTGACCCGACTTGGGAACGTAATTGTACATCAGAGCGCACAGCGAGCGGTAGACCAGGTCGAGATCCTCGAAGCGCGCCAGCGCATCCCCGTCGAGCGGGGGCAGCGGGTCGTCATGGGCCGGGAGATCGGTGACATTCCAGATGCGCCCGCGGCGCGGCCCGAACCTCACGTCCATCGTGCGGTCTCCTCGTCGCGTCGTGGCGACAGGTCAGAACAGGTGTTCGCCGCGCTCGACGAACCTGCGGAACCCCTCCCGGTCATCCGCCGCGTCAGCGATGCGCCGGACGCCCTCGAGCAGCTCGTCGTCGGCGTTGGCGATCGACAGCCGGATGAAGTGCTTGTCCTCGGTCCCGATCTGCCCGAACGAGCGGCGATCGACGGTCGCCACGTGATGCTCGAACAGCAGGAACATCTGGAACAGCGTCGACGGGCTGGTCTTCGCCTTCACGTCGTCGGGCAGCTTCGCGTACGCGTCGAACACCCCGAGCCGCTCGCAGACGCCCGCGATGTTCGGAAACGCGTAGAACGCGCCGCGCGGCATCGCACAGCTCATCCCGTCGATCTCGTTCAGCCGGGGAACGACCAGGTCACGCCGCCGCTGGAATGCGGCGACCATCTTCTCGATCACCGGCGGCGTCTCGGGCGACTCGATCGCCACCTTGCAGCCGATCTGGTTGTACGCCGGCACGCACGAGAAGTAGTTGATGTTGAGGTTGCGGAAGACCTCGGCCTCCTCGACCGTGGGGAACACCGCCCAGCCGACGCGGCCGCCCGTCCACGCGTAGCTCTTCGAGGCGCCCGAGGCGATCACCGTGCGCTCGGCCATGCCGGGGATCGAGGCGATCGACTCGTGGCGCGCACCGTCGAACAGGATGTGCTCGTAGATCTCGTCGGAGTAGATCCGCACGTCGGCCGGGGCCTTGCGCAGGATCACCTCGGCGATCTCCTCGAGCTGCTCGCGCGTCGCCACGCCGCCGGTCGGGTTCGACGGGAAGCACAGCACGATCAGCTTGGTGCGCTCGGTGATCAGCGGCTCGAGTTCCTCGGCACCGAAGGCGAAGCCCTTGTCCTCCGGCAGATGCAGCGGCACCGGGCGCGCGTCGACCCAGCCGGTGAACGACTCGTAGATCGGATAGCCCGGACTGGGGTAGATCACCTCGTCACCCGGGTCGACGTACGCCTCCTCGCACAGGCCGATCGCCGGCTTGCCGCCGGGGAAGACGACGACCCGCTCCGGCGTCACCTCGATGCCCCGGGTCTGCGAGATGTGTCGTGCGACCGCTTCGCGAAGCGGGAGGATTCCCTGCGGATCGACGTAGTGGGTCATGCCGTCGTCGATCGCCTGCTTGACGGCCTCCCGGATGTGGTCCGGCAGCTCGAAGTCGGGTTCGCCGAGATTGCAGCGGATGACCCGGTGACCGCGGCGTTCGACCTCGGCGATCAGCGGACCGATCTTGAACGCGTTCTCGGAACCGATGCGTCCGATGCGGCGGGCAAGTACGGACATGGCATGCCCTCGCGGGCGGGGGGGACGGCAAGGATACGCGAACGCCGCGGCGGGGCCAAGCCGCGGCGCCGCGAATGGAGAAGCGGCGGGGCGGGCCCGCCGCTACCAGCGGACGCGGACGCGGTATGTCAGCGTCGCCTGTCCGTTGGCCGGCACGGGGATCTCGAACTCGAGCGTGCCGGCGTCGCGCTTGCGGCCCTCATGGCTCGCTCTGATCAGCGTCCAGTCGCCGCCGACCGGCTCGCGCACGGTGACCGTGACGTCCTCGTCCTTGTGGTTGCGGATCACGACCTCGTAGGCCGATTCGCTCATCCGCGGACTGAGTGCGTCGTAGTCGGTCTGGGTCTGGCTCGCCACCACGTCAAAGGCGTCGCCGACGTGCAGCCGGATCGTCTCGTCGCGCGGGGTGTGGTCGATGGCGTCCTCCCCGACGAACTGCTCGGCGCCCGAACGGTCCTTCTTGTAGACCCGGATCGTCCCCTTCGGCAGCGGGACGCCGAGGCCGACCTTCTTCGTGTTGTCGAACCTGAGCACGACCTCGGCCTTCTGGTCCCGCGTCAGCGTCCCGCGCTGGTTGCGGAACCACCACGGCTGACCGCGGATCAGCAGCGTCTTGCTGACCGGCACCCGCTCGGCCTGCAGCAGGCTGATCTGCTTGGTCTGGTTGTCCTTGACGGTCGTCGGGCGTCCCAGCGTGTACAGGTGGTACTCGAAGAACGATTCCTCGGCGAACTGGGGCGCGGCCGCCTTGCGCATGCGATCCGTGGCCACGCTCTCTTCCATCGGCACGCCGCGGGCGGACACGCGCCGCACGTCGCCGGCGACCAGCTTGAGCGTCGCGTCGCGGAACGTCGCCCCGGAGCGATTGTCGATCGTGACCCAGCCGGTCAGGCCGAGCGAGGCGTCGTCCTCGGCGATCACCGCGACGTAGTCGGCCGACCAGGTCATCCCGTCGGTGAGGTACGACGCCTCGACGCGATGTTCGCGGGCACGCTCGTTGCGGATCGTCCAGACCAGCGTCGGTCGCGGCACCAGGTCGGGGGGCACGTCGGGCAGCGTCACCTTCCCCGTCTGGTTGAGCACGATCCGGTCGCCGATGCGGTAGACCGGGCCGCCGTTGACCGACAGCAGCGTCGCGCGGACGCTCCGAGTCGTCAGGTCCTCGGCCTGCTCGACGATCTCCACCTCGCGCCCGACGTACTTCTCCATCAGCTTCTGCGGCGAGATCAGATCGAACTCGTAGTTCTGCTCGAGCACGACGAGGCCGCCGGGGTCGTCGAGCGACGCGAGGTGCACCGTCCGCGGATTGATCCTCGACGGCACGTCCATGAAGCGCAGCGCGGCGACACCGTGCGGCACGTCGCGCAGAACGCGGGTCTCGCGGACCAGCCCGAGGCCGACGTTGTAGACGGTCACCGACACCGCGGTGCGGTCGGTCGCGGTGCTGTCGGGCATCTCGGTGATCTCGGCCGCCGGGAGCGGCGGGGCTGCCGCGCACGCGGCGGCGGCGGCGAGCAGGCAGGTGCGAACGGATGCGGGGCGTCTCATCGGTCGTCCTCCGGTGGCGGGCGCCGTCCCCGGGCGCCCTCGTCGATCAGGACCGTCCCGGCGGCGAAAAGTTCCCCCGCCACCGCCGGGCGGCGCGGGCGGCGCGCGCCGTGCAGGCTACACTCCCGCCATGCCGTCCGACGACCCGCTCCTTGCCGAAGTGCTCTCCCAGGGCGACGAGGTCCTGACCGGCCAGACGGTCGACACCAACGCCGCGTGGCTTGCCGAGCGGCTGACCGACCTGGGGTTCCTGGTCACGCGGCACACCACCGTCGGGGACGACATCGAGGCGATCGCCACGGTCGTCGACGAGGCGGCCGGACGCGCGGAGTTCGTCGTGTCGACCGGCGGGCTCGGCCCGACCGACGACGACCTGACGGCGGAGGCCGTCTCCCGCATCACCAGGCGGCCGCTGGAACTCGACGCCGAGGCGCTGGCCGGCATCGAGGCCTTCTTCCGGCGCATCGGTCGCCCGATGGCCGAGACCAACCGCAAGCAGGCGATGCTTCCCGCCGGCGCGCGGCGACTCGACAACGACGCCGGCACCGCGCCCGGATTCGCGCTCGAGCATCGCGGCGCGCTGCTCGCGTTCATGCCGGGGGTCCCGCGCGAGATGCGGCGGATGTTCGAGCAGGCCGTCGTCCCGCTGCTCGGGGACCGGTTCCGCCTGCGACCGTGGCGGCTCGTGACGCTGCGCTGCGCGGGGATCGGCGAATCGGACCTCCAGGCGCGGGTCGGGCGGATCGATCGTCCCGGGATCGTGTCCGGGTTCCGCACGATGCTGCCGGAGAATCACGTCAAGCTGCGCGTGGCGCCGGACGTCCCGGAAGACGAGCTGCGCGGCCTCGTCGCCGCGCTGCGCGAACGGATCGGCGCCGCGGTGTTCGCCGTCGAGGGACTCGACGACGAGCCGGGCGGCTCGCTGGCCGAGGTCACCGGGCGACTGCTCGCCGCGCGCGCCGAGACCCTCGCGCTCGAGGAGGGAGCCAGCGGCGGGCTCGTCGTCGCATCGCTCGCCCGGCACGAGGACGCTGCGCGCCGTGTTCTCGACGCGCGCGTGCAGCTCGGCCCGGACGGTCCGCCGGACGATCCGGCGTACCGCGCCGAACGGCTTCGCACACGGGCCGGGGCCGACTGGGGGCTGGTCACGCATCCTGCAGGCCCCGTCGAGGACGCAGGCGTCATGCAGGTCGCCGCGGTCCGGCTCGGCGTGGCGGGACCGGAGGTGCAGGCGGCGCGGTCGGTCCGTCTGCCGGGGGATCCGTCGCGCCGGCAGCGGCTCGCCGCCGGTGCCGCGCTCGATTTGCTGCGCCGTGCCCTCTCCGGCCTGCTCGACGAAGGCAACCCCGATCGCCCGGACGCGCCGTCCGGGAGAGAATAGGCGTCGCGTCCCGCGGCGCGGGACAAGGAGGCCACGATGACCGCTCGCTTGCTCCTGCTGACGATCTCGCTCGTGCCGCTGCTGGTTCTCGCCGGCTGCGGCAGGGAATCCACGCCTCCCGAGGACGAGACCGCGGCCCCGGCGGCGTCCGCGGCAGAGGAGGTCGAGGGGACGGAGATGGTCTCCGTCGGCGACGAGGCCCCGGATTTCGCGCTCCAGGCGTCGACCGGCGAGGAGATCCGGCTCAGTGCCCTGCGCGGCAAGCCGGTCGTGCTGTACTTCTATCCCAAGGACGACACGCCGGGCTGCACCACCGAGGCGTGCGCGTTCCGCGACGCGCTCGACCAGTTCGCCGAACAGGGCGTCGTCGTGCTCGGCGTGAGCCTGGACGACGTGGAGAGCCACCGCGCGTTTGCCGAGAAGTACAAGCTGCCGTTCCCGCTGCTCGCGGACACGACCGGCGCCGTCGCCGCGCTCTACGGCGTGCTCGGCGAGTACCAGCCGCCGGAAGGGGAGCCGATCTCGATCGCCCGGCGCGTGACGTTCCTGATCGACGCGAACGGCATCGTGCGTCGCGTGTGGACCGACGTCGACCCGGCGGTCCACGCGCCCGAGGTGCTCGCCGCGGTCCGCGAGCTGGGCGGACAGCCCGCCGCCTGACCTCGCCGGGCGCTCAGGCGCGACCGGGTTCCGCCGCCAGCGCCTCGGCGAGCCGCTCGTACTGTGCGTGCTCGTTGTAGAGCTGCGCCGAGAGCCTGAGCACGCGGCGCGGCGGGCGCGGCCAGGCGAACACCGGCACCTCGATCCGGTGCCGCTCCCACAGGGCGCGCTGCAGCCGGTCGGGCGTGCCGGGCGCGGACGGCGCGCGCGCGTCGGGCAGGGGCAGCGCCGCCATCGAGCCGAGCATCGTCTCCGGGCACGGCGGCTGCCCGCCGAGGCGCGCCAGGACGATCCGGCGCGCCTCCCGCGCGAGTCCGCGATTGCGCCGGGCGAGCGCCGCAAACCCGCCCGGCAGCGCCCGCTCGAGGAAGTCCAGCGCCGCGGGCACGGCGAGCCACGGGCTCGGGTCGAACGTCCCGGTCCAGTCGAACTCGGCGTGGAACCGGCTCCGTCCGGGCGGCTGCACGGCGGCGCCGTGGCTGATCACCAGCGGCCGGACCGCCTCGCGCCAGCGGTCGGACACCCACAGGAAGCCCGCCCCCTTCGGCGCGCAGACCCACTTGTGCAGGTTGCCGGTGTAGAAGTCCGCGCCGAGCCTCGCGATATCGAGGGCGAGCATCCCGGGCGCGTGAGCGCCGTCGACGAGGACCGCGACGCCCCGCTCGCGGAACGCGGCGACGATCTCGCCGACCGGGAACACCAGCGCGGTCGGGCTGGTGACGTGGTCGACCAGCACCAGCCGGGTCCGCGGCCCCGCCGCCGCCAGCAGCGCGTCGAGCACGCGCTCCGGTCCGTCGAGCGGGAACGGCACCTCGGCGACGACGAGCCGGGCCCCGCGGGTCGCCGCCACCTCGGCCAGCGCGTTGCGGCACGCCGGATAGACGTGGTCCGTCGTCAGCAGCTCGTCGCCGGCCTCGAGCGGCAGCGAGCGGAGCACGGTGTTGACGCCGGTGGTCGCGTTGGTGACGAACGCGAGCCCGTCGGCATCCGCACCGACGAACGCGGCGAGCCGCGCGCGCGCCTCGTCGAGCGCCCGCGGACAGGTCTCCTCGAAGAACCGGACCGGCTCGCGCTCGAGCCGCTCGCGCCAGGCCTGCTGCGCGGCGAGCACCGGCCGGGGACAGGCGCCGAACGATCCGTGGTTGAGGAAGTCGACGTCCGGATCGAGCAGCCATGGACCGGGCGGCCCGCCCGGCCGATGTCGCGACGTCGTCATCGGCCCATGCTACCGTGCGCCGGTGCGCCGCGGCCCGCTGCTGATGATCCTCGCCTCGCTGATGTTCACCGTGATGGTGACCGCGGTGAAGTACTGCCGCAGCGAGATGTCTGGAATCGACCTCGCGTTCTGGCGCGGACTGGTCTCGGTGCCGCTGGTCGCGCTGACGATGCGCGGCGCGGGATTCCGGCTCCGCCACCGCGGCCTGTTCCTCGCGCGTGCCGGGTTCGGCGTGGCGGCGATGACGCTCTACTTCACGGCGACGCGCGGCATGTCGCTCGTCGACCTGAATCTCGTCACGCGCCTCCAGCCGATCCTGGTCGGACTCGCCGCTCCCTGGGTCCTCGGTCGCGACGAACGCGCGGGAGGGCGGACGTGGCTGGCCGCCGCGCTCGGGCTGACGGGGGCCGCGGTGATCCTCGCTCCGGATCTGTCGCTCGGGTCCCGCTGGGGACTCGTCGCGTTCGCGGCCACCGGCTGCTCGGCGGCGGCCCACATCGCGCTGCGGCGCCTGTCGACCGTCGAGCACGGGCGGACGATCGTGTTCTGGTTCCATCTGTTCATGACCGCGGCGACCGGGCTGCTCGTCGCCGTGTTCGAGCGGCGGTTTCCGTGGCCGCCGCGCGAACTCTGGATTCCGGTCCTGACGATCGGCGTGTTCGCGACGATCGGGCAGCTGCTCGTGACCAAGGCCTATGCCAGCGCCCGGGCCCCGCTCGTCGCCGCGTCGTCGTACGCCGGCGTCCTGTGGTCGCTGGTCGCCGACCTGACCGTGTTCGACCTCGTGCCCGACGCGGCGGCGCTGGCCGGGGGCGTCCTCGTGCTCGGCGCGACGGCGCTGATCCTGTCCGATCGCCGCGCCGAACGGGCCCCCGAGGTGCAGGCCGTGCTTCCGGAGCGCTGATGGATCCGACCGCGTTCGGCTACGCCTACCTGCACGGGTTCGCGTCGACACCTCTCGCGCGCAAGGGCGCGCTGTTCGGCGAGGCGCTCGCCCGCCGCGGCGCGACGCTCGAGATCCCCGATCTCAATGCACCGTCATTCCGCCGGCTCGATCACCGCGCGATCCTCGCCCGGCTCGACGGGATGGACCGCAGGGTCGCCCCGCCCCGCTGGCGCCTGATCGGGTCGAGCTTCGGCGGCTGGGTCGCGGCGCGGTGGGCCGCGCTGCGGCCCGACCGGGTCGACCGGCTGGTCCTGCTGTGTCCCGGCTTCGGGCTCGCCGCACGCTGGCAGGAGCTTCTCGGAGACGAGGCGATGGCGACCTGGCGCAGCCGCGGCGAGCTGCCGTTCGAGCGTCCGGACGGGCGGCTCGAGCCGCTGTGGTGGCGCTTCTACGAGCAGTCGCTGCGCGAACCCGCCGCCCCCGACGTGCCGGTCCCGTCGCTGGTGCTCCACGGCGTCCACGACGACGTCGTGCCGATCGCGTCGTCGCGGCGCTGGGTGGCGCGCCAGCCGGGCGCCCGGCTGGTCGAGCTCGACGACGGGCACCCGCTGCTCGAGACGGTCGACCGGGTGATCGACGAGACGCTGCGGTTCTTCGGATTCGACGAGCGGTGACCCGCGGCGCGCGCGGCTCTGAGAGAATGGCGGCCCGCAAGTCCGGGCGGCCCCGCGCGTAGACGACGCGCAGGAACGCCGGACCCGGCGCGTGACGGGGGACGACGGGATGTTCGATCCGGAGCGGATGATCGGCTCGCTGGTCCAGGACGCCGTCCTCGGTGGCCTGACCGGCGGGCGCCGGCGCCGGCGGCGCCTGCGCCGCAAGGCGATGCTCGGCATGGGCCTGTTCGCCCTGATCGCGGCGGCGTTCGAGCACTTCGGCGGCAAGGCCGGCTCCGCTGCCGCGGCGCCCCCGGCCGGAACGGCACCCGGCGGGCGCCCGGCGTCCCCGCCGCCGCCACCGCCCGGATCGGGGCAGGCCGCGGGCCCTCCGCCACCCCCCCCGCCGACCGCCGGCGCGACGATCGGCGCGGAAGACGCCGAGCTGCTGGTCAGGGCGATGATCGCGGCCGCGGCGGCAGACGGCACCGTCGACGAGCACGAGCGGCGGCGGATCGTCGAGCACGTGCATCGCGCCGGCGGGGACGACGCCGATCTGGCCCGCGTGGCCGGCTGGCTCGCCCGGCCGCCGACGATCGACGAACTGGTCCGCGACGTGGGCGGACGGGCGGCGCTCGCACCGCAGGTCTACGCGGCGGCGTGCCTTGCCATCGACGTCGACACACCTGCCGAGCGCGACTACCTGGCGCGCCTCGCCGCGGCACTTGGACTGTCGCGCGAGACGATCGAGGAGATCCACGAACAGACCGGCGTGGCGGACTGACATCCGCGGCGCCCGCGACCGGGAGACACGAGACATGGCCCAGTGGTACTTCAGCTATGACGGAAACCAGATCGGACCGCTCGACGACGCGGCGGCCAGGGCCCAGGCCCAGCAGCGGCCGGACGGCTTCGCATGGCGCGAGGGCTTCCCGGAGTGGATGCCGATCGGCCGCATCGCCGAACTCGCCGGAGCAGGCGCCGGCAGCGCCGCCGCAACGCCGCCCCCGACGACGTTCCGGACCTCGGACGAGATCGACTTCGAGATCTTCGGCGAGGAGATGCAGTTCGTCGAGATCGAGCTCGACCCGGGCGAGAGCGTCGTCGCCGAGGCAGGCGCGATGATGTACAAGGACCCGGCGATCCAGATGAACACCGTGTTCGGCGACGCCTCGAAGCAGCACGAACAGGCGTCGTTCCTCGGCAAGCTCGTCGGAGCCGGCAAGCGGCTGCTGACCGGCGAGAGCCTGTTCATGACGGTGTTCACCCACCAGGGCCAGGGCAAGGCGCGCATCGCGTTCAGCTCGCCCTATCCGGGCAGCATCATCCCGGTCACGCTGCCGAACTACGGCGGCACGCTGATCTGCCAGAAGGACGCCTTCCTGTGCGCCGCGCGCGGCGTGTCGATCGGGATCTTCTTCCAGCGCAAGATCCTGACCGGCCTGTTCGGCGGCGAGGGGTTCATCATGCAGAAGCTCGAGGGCGACGGACTCGCCTTCGTGCACGCAGGCGGCACGATCGTCGAGCGCCAGCTCAAGGAAGGCGAGCTGATGCACGCCGACACCGGCTGCGTCGTCGCCTTCACCTCGGGCATCGACTTCGACATCCAGCAGGTCGGCGGGATCAAGTCGGCGCTGTTCGGCGGCGAGGGACTGTTCTTCGCCTCGCTGCGCGGGCCGGGTCACGTGTGGCTGCAGTCGCTGCCGTTCTCGCGCCTGGCCGGCCGGATGCTGCAGGCGGCGCCGCAGAAGGGCGGACATCGCGGCGAGGGCTCGATCCTCGGCGGCCTCGGCAACCTGCTCGACGGCGACAACCAGTGGTAGCGGCGAGGCTCGCTCTCGCCGTAACGGCCGCCGTAGGGGAGGCCGATCGCCGCAGGCGATCGCCCTCCCGGCCATCAACCGCAGCCCGTCCATTCCGGAAGATCGAAGCGTCGCGGTTGACGGATCGGCCGGGCAAGCCCGGCCGCTACCCCCGCCGACGGTGCATCGCAACCAGTCTAAAACGCACGACGCCGAAAGATGGAGGCGTCGCGGTTGACGGCCGGGAGGGCGATCGGCTGCGCCGATCGGCCTCCCGTACGGGCCGGGCAAGCCCGGCCGCTACCCCCGCCGCATTGCGGGAATCCGCATGTTCGCCTAGGGTTCGTGGCGACCATGACCAGGCCATCCCGTGCCCGACCGCTTCGCTGGACGGCGCTGCTCGCGCTGGCGGGTCTGCTGTTCGCCGGGGCGCACATGGCGGTGCCCCACGAAGACGGGCACGGCGCGGACCACTGCGCGATCTGCACGGCGATGCACGGCGCGAGCCCGGCGGTGGCGGCTGTCGACGTTCCGCTTCCGGCAGCAGGCTTCCGTCCCGTCGAGTGCGCGTCCTTGCACGCGGTCGCCCGGGCCGCCGCGCCCGCCCTCGGTCCCCGCGCACCTCCGGTCTCCTGACACCTCCCGATCGGTTTCCTCGCGACACGGACACGCCTGTCCGCGTCGCGGGTTGCGGTGGCGTGACAGGAGAAGGAGTACGCGCAGTGAGACACGAAACCTGGAGACCAGCCCGCTGGCGCCGGCTGGCGCTCATGCTCGCCTGCTCGGCGACCGTGCTCGGCCCCTCGTCGGCGGCGGAGCCCGGACCCGAGGTAGCCCGCGGCACGCTCGTGCTGCGCGTGCTCGACGCCGACGGCGCGGCCGTGGCCGGAGCGACGGTCGAGTTCGCGGAACTGCGGCGCACGGTCACAACGGACGCGGCCGGTCGCGTGCGGCTCGAGGACGTGCCGGTGGGTCGATACCACGTCACGGCGAAGAGCCCGACGAAGGGCGTGGCCGTCGCCGACGTGATCGTCTCGGAAGGCGAGCCCGAGGAGATCACGCTCCGGCTGAGCCTGGCGATCCACACCGAGGAGGTCGTCGTCTCGGCGCGCCCCGACGCGCTCCGCCGCGACGAAGCGTTCCAGCCGGTCGACGTGCTCGACGAGCAGGAACTCGCCACCCGTGCGGCGCAGACGCTGGGCGCGACGCTCGAGGGCGAGCTCGGCGTGTCGTCCACGGCGTTCGGCGAGGGAGCGAGCCGGCCGGTGATCCGCGGGCTCGGCGCCGACCGCAGCAGGATGCTCGAGAGCGGTCTCGGGACGGGGGACGTCTCGAGCATCAGCCCGGACCACGCGGTGAGCGTCGATCCCGGCAACGCCGGGCGGATCGAGATCGTGCGCGGCCCGGCGACGCTGATGTACGGCAGCGGCGCGGTCGGCGGCGTCGTCAACGTGCTCGACGATCGCATCCCCGACCGCCTGCCCGACCGGACCGTCTCGGGTCGGGCCTCGACCGGCTGGGGAACCAACGCGGGCCGGCGCAGCGCATCGGCCTCGCTCACCGGCCGCGCCGGCGCGAAGCTGGTGTGGCATGCCGGCGGCACGACACGACGCGCCGGGGACACCGAGATTCCGGGACCCGCGTTCCGCTTCGCCGCGGCAGGCGACCAGGAGAACGGCGGCCGCCTCGCGAACACGGCCGTGGCCACGGACTC
>RFIB01000118.1 GCA_003695625.1 Acidobacteriota bacterium
GACGATCGTGCCGCTGCTGATGGTCGCGATGTCCTGGATCCCGGCCCCGTCCCCCGCCCGCGCCGGGCAGACGCCGGACGCCCCGGAGAAGACCGGCCCGGTCAAGACCGACGTGAAGGAAGAGGTCACCGTCCTGCTGGCCGAGGTCCAGCTGCTGGTGACCGACCGCAAGGGCAACCCGATCACGGACCTCAAGCCGTCCGAGATCGAGGTGCGCGAGCGGGGCAAGCCGCGGCGCGTGGCCTATCTCGAACCGTTCGCCACGAAGAACCTGATCGCCCGCGTCCTGCCCGAGGCGACGCCGGTCGAATCCGCCGACGAGCAGGCCGGACCGGCCCCCGAGCCGGTCGAGGAGGTCGCGATCCCGGCACCGCCGCCGCAGCGCTGGATCGTCCTGCTGTTCGACGGCTTCAACTCGCGGATCCAGGACCGGCCGGCATGGGTCAAGGCCGCGCGCGACTGGGTGGCCCAGGAGATGCGCGACGACGACAAGGTGTCCGTCGCGCTGCTCGACCGCGACAGCGTGCGGGTGATCGTGCCGTTCACCAGCGACCGGCAACTGCTCGATGCCACGCTGAGTTCGGCGAGCTTCCTGACCGGCTTCCCGACCCAGGACTACATCGAGGAGGTCAAGAAGGCGCTCAACGACCTGGAGACGTGCCTCAACGCGTACGACCCCTACACCTGCTCGTCGAGCGCGCTGCAGAGCTACATCTTCGAGTGGCGCACCCGGACGAACAGGACGCTCGCCTCGCTGGCGCGGTTCTCGTCGGCTCTCGGCGCGATTCCGGGGCGCAAGGCGATCTTCTACATGAGTTCCGGCGTGCTGGTCGATCCGGGCGAGATGGCCGTGCAGACGATTCTCGGCCGCTTCGGAACGGACGTGATCGACGTGCGCGACCTGCGCTTCCGGCTGCAGGACCGCCTGCTGCCCGAGCTGCAGGAGATGACCCGGATCGCCAGCGGGGCGGACGTGTCGTTCTTCACCTTCGACACGCGCCCCGCACACATCGCCGACGCCTCGTTCGACGTCGAGCAGCGCGTCCAGCTCCACGAGCGTCGCATGGCCGACCCGTTCACCGAGGTGTTCCAGGCGTCGCGCGGGTCGCTCGACACGGTCGCGATCCAGACCGGCGGCCGCGCGTTCCACGGGACCCGCGTCGCCGAGAACCTGCGGCGCGCGATCACGGCGATGGACGGCCTGTACACGCTCGGCTTCTACCGGGATCCGACGCTGCGCGGGATGCCGAAGATCAAGGTGCGCGTCGCGCGGCGTGGCGTGGTGGTCACCTTCCCCGACCGCTACGACCCGCGGCGCCGCAAGCCGCGCCAGCTCCCGATGCAGCTCGCCGTCGCCCGGCCGCGGGCGCTCGAGCGCAAGCTGCTGCTGCCGGTCGTGATCCAGGTCCCGCTGACCGGGTTCCGGTTCGACCGGGGCGAGCTGCTGATGAAGGACGACGACCCGGAGCACGCGACGACGAACGTCGCGGTCTACGCCGAGGCGATCAGCCCCGCCGGCGAGCGCGTGGCCTCCGCGTTCGAGCTGGTCGAGCTGAAGATCCGCAAGGAGGAACTCGCCACGCTCGGCACGCGGCGCTTCGGCCATGCGATCGGGCTGGCCGTCGGGCCCGGGGCCTACAGGCTGCGGGCGCGGGTCTCGGACGCCGACTTCCGCGCGGTCGCCGACCGGGCGATCGACGTCACGGTGCTGCCGGACGGAAGCGTCAGGCCCGGCATCCAAGAAATTGGACAAAACCAAGATCCCGAACAGGATCGGCGCCCTGGCGACAAGGCGGCTACGCCTGCAGGATCACCCTAAGTCAAACCCCAAGAACAGCTTGCGTCTTTTCTCGGGCATCCGGCCCGTTTCTTGCTAACTCGTATGTGGTTCCCCGGCCGATCGGCCGTGGACCCGGGGAGAAGCCCTTCCGATGAATCCGATCGACTCGCCTCTGGGTGCCGGCTCCGTCCGGCGCCGGCTGTCTTTCGCCCCCGTGCTCCTGCTTGCCGCCGTCGGCGCCGCGCTCGGCGTCGGGATCGACACCCTCAAGATCCGCGGGACCGTCCTCGGACCCGACGGCGAGGGGATGGCCCGGACCGAGGTCACCCTCGTTCCCACCACCGAGAACTTCGAGCCGGATCCGGCCCTGACGAAGATGACGATCCGCACGAACCGCAAGGGCCGGTTCACGCTGCCGTTCGTCAAGCCGGGCCGCTACCTGCTCGAGGTCGCCGCGGACGACCTCGTCCCGCACCACGTCAAGATCCAGATGCGCAACGCCGACCGGCGGGTTCCCGTGCTGCCCGACGGGACCCGGCTCGAGGACGTCGACACCGACATCGATCCCGCGAATCCGCAGATCCAGCTCGCGATCCCCGCGGACGTGATCGACGTCCGGCTCGAGGTCACGCTGGGCGAGCGGCCCCAGGCTGTCGCGGCCTCGGGCCCGCAGCTCGACCTCGGCGAGAGCACCGAGGAGGCCCGGGCCGCCTTCGACAAGATCCAGGCCGGGCAGCTCGACGAGGCCCTGGCCGACCTCGACGCGCTGCTCGCCGAGCAGCCGGACAACGCCGGACTGCACGAGATGCGCGGGTTCGTGTTTCTCAGGAAGGGGGACACGGTGACGGCGGAGCAGGAGTTCCGCCGCGCGGTGGACCTCGACCCCGAGGTGCCGGGCGGCTGGGGCCTGCTGGCCAGCGCCCTGGCCGACAACGGCAAGTTCGAGGAGGCGATCCCCGCGATCCGCGAACAGCTCGCGCGGACCGAGGATCCGGCCGAGCGGGCGCGGTTCCAGCTCCTGCTCGGGCAGGTGCTGCTCGAGCTGGACCGGGCGGACGAGGCGATCGGGCCGCTCGAGGAGGCGCTGTCGATCCGGTCCGACGACATCACGACGAAGGTCCAGCTCGTCGACGCCTACACGCGCGCCGGGCGCGAGGAGGACGCCGAGCGCCTGATCGCCGACCTCTCGGACCAGACCGCGGCCAGCCTGCACTTCAATCTCGCCGCGAACTACCTGCGCCAGAAGCGCTGGGAGGACGGCATCGAGCACATGCGCGCGGCGGTCGAACTCGATCCGTCGCTCGCCGTGGCGTGGCGCTGGATCGGCGAGGCCGAGGCGGCGCTCGGGCGGCTCGGCCCGGCGATCGAGGCCTACGAGAAATACCTGGCGGCGGCGCCGGACGCGGAGGATGCCGACATCGTGCGGCAGATCGTCGCGGCGTACCGCCAGGCGCTGGAGAGCAAGTGACCACCGCGCCCGTCCGTCCCGGACGGCCCGCGGTGCCGCTTCGAATGGTGAACAGGTTGGGGACCGGCCCCAGGCCGGCCCTCGAAGAGTCCAACCACAAGAGGAGGATTCGCATGAACAGAGCGCTGAAGTTCCTGGCGCTGGCGATGATCCTCGCTCTTCCGCTGGTGGCTCTCGCCCAGCAGCCGACGACCGGAACCCTCGAGGGTGTGGTCGTCGACCGGGACGGGAACCCCCTGCCGGGAGCGACGGTCGTCGCCGTCGGACCGCTCGGTGAGCGCGCGGTCCAGACGGACGAGAACGGCGCCTACATGTTCCGCTTCCTGCCCCCGGGCACGTACCGGGTCCGTGCCGAGCTGTCCGGCTTCAGCACGGTGGAAGTCCCGGACGTGGAGGTCAGCACGGGTCAGCGGACGCGGCTTCCGATCACGCTGCTGCCCGGAAAGAGCGAGGAGATCACCGTCACGAGCGCGGCGCCCCTGGTCGATCCCAAGCGGACCGAGGTGGTGACCAACTTCAAGAGCGCCGAGACGGTGGAGACGCTGCCGGTCGGCCGCAACTTCCTCGACGCGGCCACGCTGGCCCCGGGCGTCGTCTCCGGTGGCGGCACCGGTGAGGGGAACTACTCGATCGGCGGTGCGTCCGGCCTCGAGAACTCCTACATCATCGACGGCGTCAACATCACCGACAGCGGCTACGGCGGCGTCGGCACCTACAGCATCGTGTTCGGCTCCCTCGGCTCCGGCATCACGACGGACTTCCTCGAGGAGATCCAGGTCAAGACGGCCGGCTTCGAGGCCGAGTACGGCCAGGCCCTCGGCGGCGTGATCAACGGCGTCGTCAAGTCGGGCACCAACGAGCTGCAGGGCGCCCTGCGTGCCTACCTGACGCCGAAGTCGTGGGAAGGCCCGAACAAGCTGGTCCGCCTGCCGACCGGTGCGATCAACGTCGACGAGCGCGACGAGCAGGACTTCGGCATCAGCGCCGGCGGTCCGATCGTGCGCGACAAGGTGTTCTGGTTCGCGGCGTTCAACCCGGTCAGCCGGGAGTTCCGCTCGCAGATCGAGAACATTCCCAACCCGCTGACCGTGGTCGATCCGGGCGCGGCGGCGACGTACCCGAACCCGGTGTTCTACCCCGGCGCGCTGTCCGGCGGCCGGCGCATCGAGCGCTCGTCGGACAACTACGCGGCCAAGTTCAATTGGCTGGCCACGCCGAACCACCGCTTCGAGCTGACGTTCTTCGGTGACCCGGCCGACGGCGACGGCCGCAGCGGCATCACCGCCGGCGACTTCGTCATGGACGGCCTGGGCGATCCGGACGGCGACGGCACGCTGCAGAACTACCAGTTCCAGGCGGCGGGCTTCGACCAGGGCGGCGGCCGGTCGGACATCGACTACGGCGCCGACCAGCAGGCGATCCGCTACAACGGCCTGTTCGGCAGCGACTGGTTCGTCGAGGCCCAGATCAGCCACCGCAAGAACGAGTTCAAGGAGCAGTCGACGGTCAACCAGTTCAACTACCGCGACCGCCGCATCTTCCTCGAGTGGCTCGTGCCCCCGTTCGTGTTCGGCATCCCGGCGATCATCGACCAGGGCGCGAACCTCTCGTCGGGCGGCGCCGGCTTCGTCGGCCCGACCGAGGACGAGACCTACGACTACTCGCTCAAGGTGTCCAAGATCTGGGGCGACCACGAGATCAAGGCCGGATTCCAGTACTTCGACCTCGAGTACCGCCAGGTGGCCAAGTACTCCGGCCCGCCGACGGTGCTGAACTTCCCGGGCGACAGCAACGGTGACGGCACGCAGGACGGCTTCGTCCCGGTGCCGACCACGTCCGGTCTGCTCGTCGACGTCCGCGGCGGCATCCCCGGCTGCACGATGTGCATCTTCTCCGTCGGCTCGCCGTACTACCGCATCATCCGCGGCCGGTTCAACGATCCGGGCCCGGTCACCGGCGACGAGACGGCGCTGTTCATCCAGGACACCTGGACGATCAACGACCAGTGGGTGCTCAAGCTGGGCCTGCGGACCACCTCGCAGGAGCTGACCGGCAGCTCGCCGTTCACGGTCAACCTGAGCCAGGTCGGCCCGAACCTGTTCGACACCACGCCGAGCACGTTCACGCCGAACTCCTACAAGTTCGACACCGAGATCTCGCCGCGCATCGGCGTGACCTTCGATCCGTTCGCCAACGGCAAGACCAAGCTGTTCGCCCACTACGCACGCTACTTCGAGCGCGTGCCGGCGGACCTCGCCGTGCGTCAGTTCAGCAACGAGTTCGGCGTGAGCCAGTTCGAGTTCACCGACCCGCTGCTGACCAACCCGCGCGGTACGTCGATCCGCCTGCAGGGCCTGACGCCGGGCGTCGTCCAGCCGGACACCAAGCTGCCGTACCAGGACGAGATCGTGCTCGGCGTGTCGCAGCAGCTCCGTCCCGACCTCGCGGTCGAGGTGCGCGGGATCTACCGTGACCAGGGCCGCGTGCTCGAGGACGTCCAGTTCGTCACCAACGAGGCGATC
>RFIB01000119.1 GCA_003695625.1 Acidobacteriota bacterium
GCGCGGACCCCGCCACGCACGCCGGCGCGCGCGGCGGAGATCGCGCCCGAGCTGTTCGCCGGTCGGGTCGCCGGGCCTCCGTCCGGGCCCGCTGCGAGCGCGCCCTCGCCGGTCGACGACGAGGACGATGCCCCCGCCGGTGCACGGGAAGCTGTCGAACCCGCGCCGGTCGACGAGGAAGACGATACCCCCGCCGGCGCGCGGGAAGGCGCGGAGCCCGCGCCGGCCGCGGAGCCCGCGGACGACGGGTCGACGGAGCGCGAGGCCGTCCGTCCGGTCTGGGAGCGGCCGGAGGTCCTCGAGGAGCGGCGCGATGCGCCGGCGCTGGCGAGTCCCCTCGTCGACGAGAGCTGCGCGCCGGGCGGGGTCGAGGCGGAGGCCGCGGTCCCGGGCGAGGACGAGCCGACGTGGGTGCTCGACGAGCCGGAGCCGGAGGCGGTGCCGGACGAGGAGCCTGCGGGCCGCGACCTGCCGCCGGAGGACGCCGGGCCGGAGGCCGCGCCCCCCGAGGCGGAGACGGACTCTCCGGAGCCGGTCTCCGTGTCTGCGGGCGATCCCGGCTCGACGCTCGAGCTGCCGCGGGGCGCCGAGGCGCAGGAGCCGGCGCCGCCCGAACTCGACGAGCTGGTCGAGCGCTTCAATCGCCGGCACGCGGTGCTGTTCCGCGAACTCCGGCTGCGCGTCGGTGCGGGGACGACCAACTTCGTGCGTGCCTGCCGGCGCAGCCTGGGCACGGCGTCGCGCCTGTTCGACGGGCTCGACCCGGACGCCGAGGGCCGCTTCGACGCGGACGAACTCGCACGGCGGCTGCGCGAGGGTGACTGGGAGAGCCCCCACGGCGTGATCCTCGAGGCGCTGATCGACGAGGAGCTGGCGACGGCGCGCCACCTGCTCGAGCGCTCGGAGGTCGCCGCGATCGAGCGCGCGCTGCGCGACCTCGACGACGACGACCGCTGACGCGCGCTCAGCGCGGCCCCGCGCTCCAGTCCTCGCGGCGGATCCGGTAGCGGCGGCCGCACCGCGGGCACTCGATCTCCAGCTCGCGCTCGTCGCCCCAGACCTCGCGCCGCTGGCGGTCCGGCAGCGAGGCGATCATCTCGAGCACCATCTCGTCGTTGCAGCGGCAGCCGTAGTACAGCAGCACGTCCTCGAGCCGCTCGAGCCGGTCGTTCGCGCGGGCCCGGTGCACGGCCTCGCGCAGGTCCTCGTCGGGCCGGTCGAGCAGGTCGGCGCCGCGCGCGTCCGGCAGCGGCCGGACGAGGACCACGTCGCCGCCGTCGTCGACGGCGACGCGCGCGCGGGTCTGCTCGGCCTGCGCGAAGTAGTGCTCGACGATCCGGGCCGGATCGGTGCTGGTCGACTCGACATGGCTCTGGACCAGCGGACCGCCCGCCCGCTGGCGCTGGACCACGGCCGCCGCGCGCAGCGGGCTGGCCTCGCGCACGCGGACGCAGACGCGCCCGTCGGGCTCGACGCCGCAGAACAGGCCGAGCGCCGAGCCCGGCACGGTGAGCGTCCAGCCCCACGACTCGCGCACCGGCAGCGAGACGGCGGCGGCACCCGCGCCGGCGACGAGGCGCTCGACGAGCCGGCGCGACTCGTCGGACTCGCTCGAGACGATGGCGTGCTCGCGGTGGTACGCCTCGCGCCCGCGCAGCACGGGGCGCGTGGTTCCGGTGACGACGATCAGGTCGCGTTCGGGCCACAGCCAGCGGCGCCACGGGGCAAGCAGCGGACTGGACGCGTCGGTCACGATCGGTCTCCTCGGGCGGCGAGGCGGCCGCGCGCCGCGCCGACGGTAGCACGCGCGCCGGCGCTGGACAGCGTGGAGCGCGGAGTGTAAAACGGCGCCGGTTCCGTTAGGGGTGCCCCCGCACGGCGGGGGCTGAGAGAACACCCTCTGAACCTGACCTGGTTCGCACCAGCGTAGGGAAACGGACGTCTCGATTCGCTCGCCACCGTTCGGATCAGGACACCGTTTCCCGAGCGACGCGCCGGCCCGGCCGGCCCGTCCCGGGAGACACCGCCATGACGCTTCGGCACACGATCGCGTGCTTCCTGCTCGTCCCGTTCACGCTCGCGCTCGCCGCGCCTGCCGACGATCCGCAGCCGCAGGGCGACGCGAGCGGTGACGACACCGCGCAGCAGTCCGCGCTGCCGACCCTCGAGGAGACCGTCGTCGTCACCGCGACGCGTGCGGGCGAGGACGAGCCCGCGACGCACACGAACATCCCCCGCCAGGCGATCGCGCGCGAGTTCTGGGCGCAGGACATGCCCTCGCTGCTGCGCCTCGCCCCGTCGGTTCACCACTACGCCGACGCGGGGATCGATCTCGGGTACTCGTACCTCTCGGTGCGCGGATTCGACCAGCGCCGCGTCGCGGTGACGATCAACGGCGTGCCGCTCAACGGGGCCGAGTCGCACCAGGTGTACTGGGTCGACCTGCCCGGGTTCGCCGACATGGTCGAGGACATCCAGGTCCAGCGCGGCGTCGGCAAGTCGCTCTACGGGGCCGGCGCGATCGGCGGGCGGGTGAACGTCGAGACCGTCCGGCTCGCGCCGGGCGAGGCGTGGTCGGCCAGCGCCGGCTGGGGCTCGTGGAGCACCAGCAAGGTGCACGCCTCGTGGAAGTCGGACCTGCTCGGCGACGGCTGGGTGCTCGGCCTGTCCGCCTCGCGGCTGGCCACGGACGGATGGCGCGAGCACTCCGGCGCGCGGATGGCGATGGTCTTTCTGACCGCGCAGAAGCTGGGGGAACGCAGCGTCCTGCGGATCAACGTGTTCGGCGGCAAGGAGAAGACCGAGCTGGCCTACCTCGGGCTGACGCGGGCCGAACTGGCGGCCGACCGGCGGCAGAATCCGCTGCGCGACCTCGACACGTTCTACCAGCCGCACTTCCAGGTGATCCACGAGTGGCAGCCGCGCGACGGCCTGACGGTGGAGAACACCTGGTTCGCGTTCTACGGCCGGGGCAAGTTCGACCAGAACCAGGACCAGGCGGCCGGCTTCGAGTTCAAGATCGGCGATCCGGCGCTGTCGGGCGCCGTGTTCGAGGGCGTCCGGCGGGAGCGCTGGATCGGGGAATGGGACTACGGCTGGCTGCCCAAGGTCACCTGGCGCCACGGGCGCGGGACGCTGACCGCCGGCGCCGAGCTGCGGATCCATCGTGGGCACCAGTGGGGCGACGTCGAGGCGGAGACGCCGCCGGCGGGCGCGCCGCCGCGGTTCCGCTACTACGACTACCGGATCCCGAAGACCAGCGTCACGCTCTACGCGCAGGAGGAATGGAAGCCGGACGCCGACACGACGATCCTGGCCGGGCTGCAGCGCGTGTCCCACCGCTGGAGCCTCGAGGACGAGCTGTCGGATCCGCTCGTCGCGGATCCGGCCTACGTCCGGTTCGGCTACGACGTGGAGTACGCGTGGTGGGCGCCGCGGATCGGCGTCCATCGCCGGTTCGGGGACGCCCTGTCCGGGTTCGTCTCGGTCGCCGAGTCGCGGCGCGAGCCGACGGCGTTCGACCTGTACAACATCCAGGAGTGGTACGAGTCGCCCGCGTTCCGGACGATCGACCCCGCGACCGGGCGGCTCGCGGACCCGATTCCGCGAGAAGAGAAGCTCCGCGACTACGAGGCCGGGCTGCGCTGGCGGACGCCGCGGGCGATGCTCGCCGCGACGGTCTACGAGATGCGCTTCCGCGACGAGCTGGTGATTCTCGGCGCGCTGAACGACGTCGGTCTTCCCGTGACCGGCAACTCGGAGCGTTCGACGCACCGCGGGATCGAGCTCGAGTTCGCGGCGCGGCCGACCCGGTCGTGGGAGCTCAGCGGGCACCTGACCGTCTCGCGGGACGTGCACGACCGGTTCGTCGAGAACGTGTTCGACTCTTCGGGGGCGCTGGTTCCGGTCGACCGGTCGGGCAATCGCGTGGCGGGCTTCCCCGAGCGCCTCGGGCGGATCGCCGTCGCATGGACGCCGCCGTGGGGACGGGTCGAGCTCGGTGCGCTGCATACCGGCCGGATCTACGTCGACAACAGCGAGACCCGCGAGCGGTCGGTCGACCCGTCGACGGTGCTGCACCTCGATGCCGCCTGGACGCTTGCCCGGCGCGGCGCGACGCTGCGGCTGCGGATCAACAACCTGCTCGACGAGGAGTACGAGTCGTTCGGCTACTTCTGGGGCGTGGAACCGACGTTCATCCCGGCGGCGGGGCGGCACGCGTTCCTGATGCTCTCGTGGCGGCCGTAGCGCCGTGACGGACGCGGCGGCGGAGGCGGCCAGGCGGCTCGGCGTCCTCGACGGCGCGCTCGTCGTCGGCTACCTCGCCGCCCTCGTCCTGCTCGGCTGGATGCGCGCGCGCCGCGGGCGGGGGGAGGCCGCCGCGACCGAGTTCCTGCTCGCCGGCCGCACGCTGACCCTGCCCGGATTCGTCGCCACGCTGGTCAGCACCTGGTACGGCGGCGTCCTCGGCGTCGGCGAGTATTCGTACCGCTACGGGCTGTCGAACTGGATCGCGCTCGGCGGGCCGTACTACGTCGCCGGCCTGCTGTTCGCGCTGCTGTTCGCCTCGCGTGCCCGCCGGGCCGACCTTGTCACCGTGCCCGAGCGTCTGCTGCGCGACCACGGCCCGGCGGTCGCCACGCTCGGCGCGGCGGTCGTGCTGGTCAACACGCTGCCCGCGGCCTACCTGCTGATGCTCGGCGTGCTGCTGCGGCGCAGCTTCGGCATGTCGCTCGCGGCGGGCGTGCTGCTGGCCGGCGGGTTCTCGATGCTGGTCGTGCTCGGCAGCGGCTTCCGCGCCGTCGTCAGGACCAACGCGCTCCAGTTCGCGCTGATGTATGGCGGCTTCCTGCTCGTGCTGCCGTTCGCCTGGCGCGAGGCGGGGGGACTCGGTGCGCTGGCCACACTGCCGCCGGAGTGCCTGAGCTGGGACGGCGGGCTCGGCGTCCAGGCGGTGCTGGTGTGGTACGTGATCGCGCTGCAGACGCTGGTCGAGCCGACGTTCTACCAGCGCTGCTTTGCGGCCCGCACGCCGGCGGTCGCACGGCGCGGCGTGCTCGTCTCGGTCGCGTTCTGGGTCGTGTTCGACGGCCTGACCACGCTCACCGGCATGTTCGCGCGCGTGCTCGTCCCCGGTCTCGAGCACCCGGTCGAGGCCTATCCCGCGCTGGCCGACCAGGTCCTGCCTCCGGTGGCGCGCGGTGCGTTCTACGTCGGAATGCTCGCCACCGTGATGTCCACGGTCGAGTCGTACCTGTTCGTCGGCGCGACCACGCTCGGCTTCGATCTGCCGCTGCTCGCCCGGGCCTGGCGGCGCGGCTGGTCGGGACAGCAGGCGATCGCCCGCTTCCGGCGCGAGGCGCCGGCGCGCCGGGCGACCCGGATCGGCCTCGCCCTGGTCACCGCGGCGGCGGTCGGCCTGGCGATCGTCGCGCCGACGGTGATCGGCCTGTGGAAGGCGGTCGGGTCGATCGTCACGCCGGCGCTGCTGCTGCCGCTTGCCGGCGGATTCCTGCCGCGGCTCCGGGCCGGGCCCCGGGCGACGCTGGTCTCGATGATCGCCTCGGCGGGGCTGGCCGCGGCGTTCGTGCTGGCCGGGGCGGTGCGCGGCGGGGGGCCGGTGCTCGGCATCGAGCCGATCTTCCCGGCGCTGGCCGTCTCGATCGCCTGCCACGCGCCGGCGTGGCTGCGGCGCGACGCGATCGCGCGCGACGTGGCAAACTGGGACGAACGGGCCGGTGAGCCGGACCGGTGACCGCCCGCCGGAGGACGACGATGAAGCGCACACGCCGCGAGTTCCTGCTCGAGACCGCCGCGGCCGCCACCGGGGCCCTGTTCGCCGGATCGGCGCTCGGCACCGAAGGCGCCCCGCGACCGTTCCACCCGCTGCGCCGCGACGTCGGCGTGTTCGTCGGCCGTGGCGGGACGATCGGCTGGCTGGCGCGCGCCGACGCCCTCGTCGTCGTCGACAGCCAGTTCCCCCAGACGGCCAGGCCGTGCCTCGAGGCGGTGACGACGCGGGCCGGGCGGCCGCGGCTCGACGCGCTGATCAACACGCATCATCACCAGGACCACGTCGCGGGCAACGGCGTGTTCCGCCCGGTCACCGAGCGGATCATCGCCCACGAGAACGTCCCGAAGCTGCAGGAACGCCAGGCGGCGACCCTTGACCCGCCGCGGGAGCAGGTCTACGCCGACACGACGTTCAGCACGAGCTTCCGGCTCGATGCCGGCGGCGAGACGATCGCGCTGGCCCACCACGGTCCGGCGCACACCGGCGGCGACGCGGTCGTCCGCTTCGAGGCCGCCGACGTCGTTCATCTCGGCGATCTCGTGTTCAATCGCTGGTATCCGTTCATCGATCGCCCGGGAGGGGCGTCGATCCGCGGCTGGATCAAGGTGCTCGACACCGTGATCGCCGGGGCCGGCAAGGGCACGCTGTTCGTGTTCGGGCACGGCAAGCCGGAGTTCGGGATCACCGGCTCGGTCGAGGACGTGCGCACCCAGCGGAACTTCCTCGAGGCGCTGCTCGAGCACGCCCGCCGTGCCCGCGCGGCCGGCCGCAGCCTCGACGAGGCGGCGGCCGTCGAGCACCTGCCCGGGTTTCCGGACCACGTCGCGGTCTCCGAACGGCTCAGCCTGCGGGCGAACCTGGCCGTCGCGTGGGAGGAACTCGGCGACTGACCCGCGCGGGGCGCGGCCCGCGGAAAGTCGCGCAGCGCGCATGGTCAGCCGCGGAGGCTTGCAGTATGCTCCCCGCCCGTCTGCCGGCGCGTCCGGCTGCCGCGCCGCGGCGTGCCGCGACGCGCCAACGAAGGAGAGAGGTCATGCGGACCCGGACCTGGGCATGGGGAGTTCTGCTCGCGGTTGCGCTGGGGAGCGCGCCGGCCGCCGCGGACAAGGGGGACAAGACGATCCGCTTCGGCGCGAGCAGCTTCCGGCCGAGCGGGGAGTACAGCACGCGCGAGTCGAGCGACGTCGTCGACCAGGCCACGCTGCGCCAGACGATCACCGAGTCCCGGCTCGAGCTGGCGGGCGACAACGCGACGTCGTTCTTCCTGTCCGGCGAGTGGGAGTTCACCGACCTGCTCGGTCTCGAGCTGGCCCTCGGTTCGGTCGACATCGACGTCGACGGCAGGCGCCAGGACGACGTCACGGTCCTCGACGTCAGGCGTCCGCCGGGCGTGATCATCTCGGAGACGTCCACCGTCACCGAGCAGCGCGGCAGCCTGTCGGTCCAGTACGCGATGCTCTCGCTCAACGTCCACAACCGGTTCGGCCGCTTCGAGTTCCACCTCGGCCCGCAGGTCGGCATCGTGCGCTACAGCGATCTCGAGCTCAATGGCCAGGCGCTGACCGTCGACGACGACGTGCCGGCGTTCGGCTGGACGATCGCCGCCGCGTGGGGCTTCGGCGAGTCCCGGCGCTGGAACGCGTACTTCAACGTGCGCTACATCAAGACGCTGGCCCGCTCGGAGATTCCGGGATTCGAGGACGACACGTTCAACATCGATCCCTACATCGTCAACCTGGGGGCGGCCTACCGCTTCTGATGCGCGGTCAGCCGCGGCCGTAGACCGGGATCACGCCGGAGCGCGCGACGCGGTTCGCCGGCGAGACGAGAAACGCGACCACGGTCGCGATCTGCTCCGGCGCGGGCCACCGATCGTGATCGGCGTCGGGCATCGCCGCGCGATTGGCCGGCGTGTCGATGATCGACGGCGCGACGGCATTGACCCAGATCCCCTCGGCCGCCAGCTCCTCGCCGAGCGCGACGCTCAGTGCGGCGACGGCGGACTTGGCCGCGGTGTAGGCGACCATGCCGGCTCCCCGCCGCGGGTCGAGGGCGGTCTGTGCGGCGACGTTGACCAGCCGCCCGCGTCCCTCGCCGCTCGCGTCACGCGGGCCGCGGAGCATCGCGCGCACCGCCTCGCGGCAGCACAGGAAGCAGCTCGTCGCGTTGATCTCCCACATCCGGCGCCACGCGTCGAGCCCGGTCTCCGTGATCGGCGCCATCTCGAACCCGCCGGCGACCTGGATCGAGGCCCACAGGTCGTCGCGTCCGTCGTAGACGCGGGCGACGTCGTCCTCGCGGGCGAGGTCGACCGAGGGGACGATCTCGAGGCCGGGGTGAGCGGCGATCGTCGCCAGCGGCGATTCCCCCTCCGGTTCGATCGTCGGGACGACGACCCGCGCCCCGTCGGCGAGCAGCCGCTCGACGACCGCGCGCCCGAGCGCGCCGGCGCCGCCTCCGACGACGACGAGACGCCCGGCCAGTCCGTCCGCGCCCCCGTGCCCGGCGGGGGCTCCGGTTCCGCCCATGCTCCGGCCTCCCGGCGCGCCCGGCACGGTCACCTTCCCGTGACACGGCGCGTCCTGTGCTGCGGCATTATGTCCCGGCCGGCCTCCGGTGACCCGGGGTACCGACCGCCCTCGAGGAGCCCATGGAGACCACCGACCGTCTCGCTCCGCCGTCCGGCTATCCGCCGTTCGCGGAGCTGATCCCGGCGGGGGAACTCGCGATGGGCCGGTTCGCGCTCGGCTTCGCGCGCACGCTGGCCGAACTCGACGAGGTGCTGCGCCTGCGCTACGAGGTATTCAACCTCGAGCTCGGCGAGGGCCTCGCCGCGTCACACGAGACGGGACGCGATCTCGATCCGTACGATGCCCATTGCCATCACCTGCTCGTCCGCGACGTGGCGACGGGGAGGATCGCCGGGACGTACCGCCTGCAGACGTCGGAGATGGCCGCCGCCGGGCGCGGGTTCTACTCGACGGGGGAGTTCGAGCTCGATGCCCTGCCGATCGAGGTGCTCGAGAACGCGGTCGAGGCCGGGCGGGCCTGCGTCGCCCGCGCGTACCGCAACAAGGCGGTGCTCTTCCTGCTCTGGCGCGGGATGGCGCGCTATCTGGCGCACACGCGCAAGCGCTACCTGTTCGGCTGCAGCTCGCTGACGAGCCAGGATCCGGCCGAGGGGACGCGCATGCTGCGCCATCTCGAGCAGCTCGGCGTGATGCACCCCGCGCTGCGCGTGCCGGCCCGACCGGGCTGGCGCTGCGAGATCGTGCCCGGCATCGACCGGGCGCCTGCCGGGACGCGCATCCCGCGGCTGTTCCGGTCGTATCTGCGCGTGGGCGCCCGGGTCTGCAGCGAGCCGGCGATCGACCGCCAGTTCGGCACGATCGATTTCCTGATGCTGTTCGATGTCGAGACGATGGACCGCGCCGCCTACGCCGCGTTCTTCGCCGACCTCGCAGGTCGCTGACGGTGCCGGTGCCGGGCGAACAGGCCGGTCGTCCGCGCCTTCGCCGTGCGGTCGTGCGCCTTGCGCGCCTGGCGGTGCTCACCGCGCGCCACTACCTCGCGGCGCGCCGGGCGTGCCGGCGCGCCGGACGGGACCCGGTCCGGCGCCGCGAGGCGGCGCTCGAGCAGTTCCGGGCCTACGCGCGGGCCTGCCTCGCGCTGCTCGGCGTCCGGCTCGAGGTCGACGGCGAGCCGCCGGGCGGAGGGTTCCTGCTCGTCTCGAATCACGTCAGCTACCTCGACATCCTCGTCCTGGCCGCGACGGCGCGCCCGGTGTTCGTCGCCAAGTCCGAGATCGCCCGCTGGCCGGTGATCGGGCACCTGGCGCGACTGGTCGGCACGCTGTTCGTCGACCGCGGCCGGATCCGCGCGCTGCCGGCGATGCTCGACCAGCTCGCCGGCCTGGCCGCCGCCGGCCACGGGATCGTCTTGTTCCCCGAAGGGACGACGACCGACGGGCGGCGGATCCTGCCGTTCCGCCCCGGGCTGCTCGAGGTGGCCGCGCGCACGGGGCGCGCGGTCCACGCCGCCGCGCTAAGCTACGCGACGCCTCCGGGCTGTCCGCCCGCCGAGGAGGCGGTCGCCTGGTGGGCCGACATGACGCTCGTCGACCACGTGTGGCGTCTGCTCGCGCTGCCGGAGATCGAGGCCCGGGTGGCGTTCGCGGCCGAGCCGGTCGCGGGGGACGACCGCAAGGAGCTGGCCGAGCGGCTGCGCGGCGCGGTGCTCGCCTCATGGGCCGTGCCGGGCGGATCGCGCGAAGGAGAGGGCATGGACGATCTCGCGGTGCTGGTCGGGCGCAACGTGGCCCTGCTCCGGGACGCCGACCGGCTGATCGCCGGGCTCGAACCGGACGCGTACGCCGCGCCCGCCCCCGGGGCGGGGGACGCGGACCACGGCGTCGGCAGCCAGATCCGTCACGTGCTCGAGTTCTACGGCTGCCTGCTCGCACAATGGCCGGAAGGCCGCATCGACTACGACGCGCGTCCGCGCGAACGCGAGCTGGAGACCGATCCGGGCGCGGCCCGGGCGCGCATCGCCCGACTCGTCGAGGGCCTCGACGCGCTCGCGCCGGTCATCGCGCGCACCCCGCTGGCCGTGCGCCAGGACGCCGGGCCGGACGATGCGGGTCCGGGCGTGCAGAGCACGCTCGGCCGCGAGCTGGCGTTCCTCGCCAGCCACACGATCCATCACCTCGCACTCGTCGCGGTGCTGCTGCGCGCCCGCGGCATCACGGTTCCCGACGCCTTCGGCGTCGCGCCGTCGACGCTCGCCCATCGCGCGAGCCGGGATCGATGTGCACGCTGAGCTGGACGCGGCGCGATGATGCGGTCGTCGTCTGCATGAACCGCGACGAGCGGCGCGCGCGCCGGCCCGCCCGGCCGCCGATCGTCGAGCGGCGCGAGGGCGTCCTCGTCGTGCGCCCGGTCGACGGGGACCGCGGCGGGACGTGGATCGCGGCCAACGCGCACGGGCTGGTGCTCGCGCTGCTCAACGGGGACCGGCCGGCGCCCGAGCCGCGGCCGCCCGGCGCGCCGAGCCGGGGGCACCTCGTCGAGGCGCTGGCGCCGGCTCCTACGGCGGACGCCGCACTGGCCCGGCTCGAGCGGCTCGATCCGACTCCCTACGCGCCGTTCCACCTCGCGCTGATTCCTCCACCACCCGAACCGTCGCGTCTGGCGAGCTGGGACGGGACGTCGCTCGCGCTCCGGGCGCTGACCGACGGGGACCGGCCGGTCGTCTCGTCGACCGTCGACCCCGAGGGCGTGCGCGCCGCGCGCCGCCGGGTCTGGGCGCGGATCGTCGGTGCGCGCGAGCCGGACGCGCAGACCCTCGAACGCTTCCACCGGTCGCACGAGCCGGAGCGCGGACCGCGGTCGGTCTGCATGCACCGTGACGACGCGAGGACGGTCAGCTTCACGCGCGTGACGGTCGACGGCGACGGCGTGACGATGGCGTACGCCGGCGACGCGCCGTGCCGGGCATCCGCGCGCGAGATCGTGCGCATCGACCGCGCGACGCGCTGAGGTGCGCCCGGTGTCCGCCCGGCGCCGCTTCCGCCCGGGGCGCGTGCTGCTCGTCGCGTGGCTCGCGCTGCTCGCGCTCTCGCACGCGACCACCCGGACGCGCCCCGCGTCGCCACCGCTGCCGGACGGCTGGAGCCGTTCTCCGGTGCCGGCGTACGACCGCGACGGACGGCCGCACGGCCGACTCGGCCTCGCGTGGCGGCGCATTCCCGCGGCCGATCCCGCGCCCGGGCGGCTGCCCGTGCTGCTGCTTCACGGAGCGCCGGGGCGGGGACGCGATCTCGAGCCGCTCGGCCGGCAGCTCGCCGCGCGCCACCCGGTGCTGCTCGTCGACCTGCCCGGGTTCGGTGCGAGCGAGCGCGACCCCGCGGACCTGTCGTGGCGCGCGCAGGCACGCGCGGTGGTCGCGCTGCTCGACCGGCTCGACGTCGGGCGGGTCCACGTCGTCGGATTCAGCATGGGCGGCGGCGTCGCGCTGGAGCTGACCGACCTCGTGCCGCAGCGGGTCGCGTCGCTGACGATGCTGTCCGCGATCGGGGTCGAGGAACTCGAGCTGTTCGGCGAGCATCGCGTCAATCACGCGGTGCATGCGCTGCAGCTGGCGGTGATCCGGGCCGCACGCTGGCTCGTGCCGCACTTCGGTCTGCTCGACCACGGCCCGGTCGACGTCGGCTACGCGCGCAACTTCGTCGAGAGCGACCAGCGCCGGCTGCGCCCGCTGCTCGCACGCCTGGACGTCCCGGCGCTGATCGTCCACGGAGCGCGCGACTTTCTCGTGCCCGTCGCCGCGGCGCGCGAGCATCACCGGATCGTCCCGCAGAGCCGGCTCGTCGTGCTGCCCGACGAGGGGCACTTCACCGTGTTCACCGATCCTGCGCGGGTCGCCGTCCCGATCGAGGCGTTTCTCGCGGACGTCGAGCACGGTCGTGCCCCGCGACGGGCCGACGCGGCGCCCGCGGCGCTGGCGGCGGCGGCCCGGCCGTTCGACCCCGCAACCGTGCCGCCGCTGGCGGGGCCGGGCCTCGCCCTCGTGCTGCTGCTGCTTGCCGCGGCGACGCTGGCGAGCGAGGACATGACGTGCGTGGCCGCCGGCCTGCTCGTCGCGGCGGGACGACTGCCCTTCGTGCCGGCGACGGCGGCGTGCCTGGTCGGGATCTTCGCCGGGGACGTCGGGCTGTTTCTCGTCGGTCGCAGCGCCGGGCGCGCCGCGCTGGCCCGCTGGCCGCTGCGCCGTGTGGTCGATGCCGACCGGCTGGCCCGCGCCTGCCGCTGGTTCGAGCGGCGCGGGCCGTGGCTGATCCTGGCCAGCCGCTTCATGCCCGGCATGCGCCTGCCGACCTATCTTGCCGCCGGCGTCGTCGGCACGTCGGTGGTGCGGTTCGCGGGGTGGTTTCTCGTCGCGGCGCTGGCCTGGACACCCATGCTGGTCGGCGTCGCGGCGATCGTCGGGCGGCCGGTGCTGCGCCTCGCCGGCCCGGCCGGCATCGCGGGCCTCGGGGCGGCCGTCGTCGCGCTCGCCCTCGCGCTGCGCGTCGCGCTGCTCGCGGCGACGCATCGCGGCCGCCGGCGGCTGGTCGGCGCGTGGCGGCGCTGGACGCGCTGGGAGTTCTGGCCGCCGTGGCTGTTCTATCCGCCGATCGTGCTCCATGTGCTGCGCCTCGGCGTACGGCATTGCGGCCTGACGGTCTTCACGCTGGCCAATCCGGGGTGGCCCGCGGGCGGCTTCGTCGGCGAGCGCAAGCACGAGATTCTCGCGGCCCTCGCGCGTGCCGGCGCCCCGGTCGCGCCGTGGGTGCTGCTGCGTGTCACCGAGCCCGCGGCGCAGCGGATCGGGCGCGCCCTCGCGGCGGCCGGCCGCTGGGGAGGACTGCCGGTCGTGCTCAAGCCGGATGCGGGCCAGCGCGGCGACGGCGTGCGGATCGTGCGCGACGAGCGGACGCTGCGCGAGCTGGTCGGCGCGGCGCGGCGCGACCTGCTCGTGCAGCAGTTCGTGCCCGGCGTCGAGTTCGGCATCTTCTGGATCCGGCGTCCGGGGGCGGAGCGCGGCGAGATCTTCTCGCTGACCGAAAAGCGTCTGCCCGAGGTGGTCGGCGACGGTCGCCGGACGCTCGAGGAGCTGATCCTCGACGACGAGCGCGCGGTCGCGATCTGGCGCCTGTATGTCGGCCTCGCCGGCGCGAGGGCGGCCGACGTCCCGGCGCCGGGAGAGCGGGTGCAGCTCGCCGAGCTGGGCACGCACTGCCGCGGCGCGGTCTTCCTCGACGGGCGGGAGCTGGTCACGCCGGTGCTCGAGCAGACCCTCGACGAGATCGGTCGCCGCCTTCCCGGCTTCTTCTTCGGGCGCTACGACGTGCGCGCCCCGAGCCGCGAGGCGCTCGCGGCGCGCGGCGAGTTCGTGGTGATCGAGCTCAACGGCGTCACCAGCGAGGCGACGCACGTCTACGACCCGCGGATCGGTCTGCGCGAGGCCTGGCGCACGCTGCGCCGCCAGTGGGCGCTGGCGTTCGAGATCGGCGCCGCGCAGCGCGCGCAGGGCCACCGGCCCGCGACGCTGCGCGAGCTGGCGGCCCTGGTGCGCGAGTTCGGCAGGGAGCGGCGCGGCCGGGACGGCTGAGCGCCGCGGGACCCGTCAGGGGGTGTTCGTCCCGGAGGGCGCCTTGGCTGCCGCCGGCTTCTCCTCGGGCAGGATGTCGAGCAGCTCGACCTCGAACACGAGCGTGGCGTTCGGCCCGATCGTCGGCGGCGCGCCGCGCTCCCCGTAGGCGATGTCGGCCGGGCAGACGAGGCGCGCCTTGCCGCCGACCTTCATCTTCTGCAGCCCTTCGGTCCAGCAGCGGATCACGCGGTCGAGCGGGAACTCGGCGGGCTCGCCGCGATCGTACGAGCTGTCGAACACCGTCCCGTCGCGGAGCGTCCCCTTGTAGTTGACGCGCACGCGATCGGTCGGCTTCGGGCTCGGCCCGGTGCCCGGCTCGACCTCGAAGTAGATCAGCCCGGACTCGGTCTTCTGCGCGCCGGGCTTGGCCGCCTCCTCGGCGAGGAACTCGGCGCCGGCGGTCTTCTCGCGCTCGGCAGCCGCGGCGGCGCGCTGCTGGGCGAACTCCTGGATCTTCGGGCCCCAGATCGCGAGGTCGACCTTCGGCTTGCGGCCCATGACGCCGTCGGTCAGTCCGGCCTCGATCAGCGCCAGGTCGTCCGCGGACAGCCCGAGCGGGGCGAGGTTCTTGGCCAGCACGAGGCCGATGGCGTAGACGATCTTCTCGTCGTCGGTGGTGGGGACCTTCGCATCGGCCATCACGGCCGGACCGGCGGCCAGCGCCAGCGCGAGGGCGGTCAGCAGCACTCTTCGCACGGGAACTCCTTCCGACTCGCAGCATCGAGTCGCCGGAGGATAGCAGCGGGCCGCCGCCGGGGCACGGAACCGTCCCCGCAGGGGGCCGGGCCCGGGGGACGGCGTACTGGAATCCGCGCCGCCGGGCCCCGATAATGGGCCGCCGGCCGGGCCCGCCGGCGCTCCGCGCGACAGGACAGGGGAGACTCCGTGGCGAAGAAGACCGCCGTCTACGACGAGAGCGCGATCCAGACGCTCGAGGCGCTCGAGCACATCCGGCTGCGTCCCGGCATGTACATCGGGCGCGTCGGAGACGGCTCGAATCCGAGCGACGGCATCTACGTGCTGCTCAAGGAGGTGATCGACAACGCGGTCGACGAGTTCATCATGGGAGCCGGCCGCAAGATCGAGATCACCCGCGACGGGCGGCGCGTCACGGTCCGCGACTACGGCCGCGGGATCCCGCTCGGCAAGGTGATCGACTGCGTCTCCCGGATCAACACCGGCGGCAAGTACAACGACGACGTGTTCCAGTTCTCGGTCGGGCTCAACGGCATCGGCACCAAGGCGGTCAACGCGCTGTCGTCCGAGTTCGAGGTCTGCTCGTGGCGCGACGGGCGCTATGTCCGCGCACGGTTCGTCCGCGGCGAGCTGGTCGAGCAGAAGAAGGGCCGCGATGCCGGAGCCCGCACCGGCACGCTGGTCGCGTTCGAGCCCGACCCCGAGATCTTCGGGGACTACGCGTGGCGCGACGAGTTCATCGCCCGGCGGCTGCGCTACTACGCGTACCTCAACCGCGGACTGACGCTGATCTGCAACGGCGAGAAGTTCCGCAGCCAGGAGGGCCTTGCCGATCTGCTGCGCGAGGAGATCGGCGAGCTCGATCCGCTGTACGACATCGTCCACTGCTCGCTCGAGCGGCTGGAGTTCGCGTTCACCCACACGCGGAACTACGGCGAGAACTACTACTCGTTCGTCAACGGCCAGTACACCAACGACGGCGGCACGCACCAGAGCGCCTTCCGCGAGGGACTGCTCAAGGGAATCAACGAGTATGCCGGCCGGAGCTACGCCCCGGCCGACGTGCGCGACGGCATCGTCGGCGCGATCGCGATCAAGCTCAAGGATCCGGTGTTCGAGAGCCAGACCAAGAACAAGCTCGGCTCGACCGAGGTCCGCGGCTGGATCGTGCCGGCGGTCAAGGACGCGGTGCTGATCTGGCTGCACAAGCACGAGCAGCAGGCGCGCACGCTGGTCGAGAAGATCCAGGCCAACGAACGGCTGCGCAAGGAGCTGTCGGCGATCCGCAAGGAAGCCAAGGCGCGCGAGAAGAAGACCGCGATCCGCATCCCCAAGCTGACCGACTGCAAGATCCACCGCCAGGATCGCCACCGGCGGGCCGAGGAGACGAGCATCTTCCTGACCGAGGGCGATTCGGCGGGCGGGTCGATGATCCAGGCCCGGGACGTCGACACGCAGGCGGTGTTCACGCTCAAGGGCAAGCCGCTCAACTGCTTCGGTCTCAAGCGCGACGCGATCTACCGCAACGACGAGCTGTACAACATCATGCGCGCGCTGGGCATCGAGGATTCGATCGACAACCTGCGCTACGAACGGGTGATCATCGCCACCGACGCCGACGTCGACGGCATGCACATCCGCAACCTGCTGCTGACGTACTTCCTGCGCTACTTCGAGGAGCTGGTCACGCGCGGACACCTGCACATTCTCGAGACCCCGCTGTTCCGGGTCCGCAACCGCCAGCGGACGATCTACTGCTACAGCGAGGCCGAGCGCGACGCGGCGCTCGGGCAGCTCGACGGCAAGGTCGAGATCACCCGCTTCAAGGGGCTCGGCGAGATCTCGCCCGCCGAGCTCAAGCAGTTCATCGGCGACGACATGCGGCTGGTGCAGGTCTCGCCGCGCTCGATGAGCGAGGTCCAGAAGTCGCTCGAGTTCTACATGGGCAAGAACACCCCGGAGCGGCGCCGGTTCATCGAGGACAACCTGATTCCCGACATCGCGTGAGGCGGAGATGAGCTTCGTCGAGCCGCTGATGCGGCGGAACTTCCTCGAGTACGCCAGCTACGTGATCGTCGATCGCGCGATCCCCGACCTGCGCGACGGGCTCAAGCCGGTGCAGCGCAGACTGCTGCACACGCTGCACACGATGGACGACGGCCGGTTCCACAAGGTCGCCAACGTGATCGGCGAGACGATGAAGCTCCATCCGCATGGAGACGCGTCGATCGGCGATGCGCTGGTCGTGCTGGCCAACAAGGACTACTTCATCGAGAAGCAGGGCAACTTCGGCAACGTGCTGACGGGCCATCCGGCGGCGGCGGCACGCTACATCGAGTGCCGGCTGACCGACCTGGCGCGGGAGACGCTGTTCAACCCGCGGCTGACCGAATGGCAGCCGAGCTACGACGGCCGCCGGCGGGAGCCGGTCGCGCTGCCCGCCAAGCTGCCGGTCGTGCTGCTGCTCGGCACCGAGGGGATCGCGGTCGGGATGTCGACGCGGATCCTGCCGCACAACCTCGGCGAACTGCTGCGGGCGCAGGTCGACTACCTCGAGCAGCGTCCGTTCACGCTGTACCCGGACTTCCCGCAGGGCGGCCTGCTCGACGTGGCGGACTACGACGACGGCCGTGGTCGCGTGCGCTGCCGTGCGCGACTCGAGGCCGCGAAGGACCGCAAGACGGTCACGATCCGCGAGCTGCCCTACGGGCAGACGACCGAGTCGCTGATCGCCTCGATCGAGGCTGCCGTCCAGAAGGGCAAGCTCAAGGTGGCGCAGATCGAGGACCGCACGGCGGAGCAGGTCGAGATCGTCCTGCACCTGCGCCGGGGCGTCTACTCGGACGAGGTGATCCCGCAGCTCTGGGCCCACACGAACTGCGAGGTGTCGGTCAGCTCGAACATCGTCGTGATCGACGAGCGGCGTCCGGTCGAGATGACCGTCTCGGAGATCGTCGCGCGGACGACGGACCGCCTGGTCGAGCTGCTGCGCGCGGAGCTGCGGCTCGAGGAGGCCGACCTCGAGGACCGGCGGCACTATCTGACGCTCGAGCAGATCTTCATCGAGAACCGGGTCTACAAGAAGATCGAGCGCGCGACGACCGAGAAGGGCGTGCGCGACGCGGTGCGCCGCGGCATGGAGCCGTTCCGCGAGCAGATGGTCCGCGAGCTGACCGACGACGACATCACGCGGCTGCTCGACATCCGCATCCGGCGGATCTCCGCGTACGACATCGAGAAGAACCGCCGGGAACTCGGCGAGATCGAGCAGAAGCTCAAGGCGGTCCGGCGCAAGCTGCGCAACATGAAGGCGACGACGATCGCGTTTCTCGACGACCTGATCGACCGCTACGGCGAGCGGTGGCCGCGCCGGACCGAGATCACCGGGTTCGAGGAGGTCGACGTCCGCGAGGTGGCGGTCGCCAACCTGAAGCTCGTCTGGGATCCGGAGACGGGATTCCTCGGCACGGATGTCCGCAAGGGCGAGGTCGTCCTGCAGGCGAGCGAGTTCGACAAGGTGATCGTGATCTCGGACGACGGCAGCTATCGGATCGGCGCACCGCCGCAGAAGCTGCTCGTGCCGGGCAGGCCGGTGCACATCGGCCTGTTCGACCAGAAGGAAGGACTCAGGCTCACGATCGTCTACCGCGATCGCGAGCGGTTCGCGTGGGCGAAGAAGGTACACATCCGCTCGTTCATCCACGACAAGGAGTACGAGCTGATCCGCGGGCGCGAGGGGAAGGTCGACCACTTCGCGCTAGGGGACGACGGCTCCGAGCTGCACCTCGCGTTCGTGCCGAAAAAGCGCCAGCGGGTGCGTGACTGCCGGGTCAGCCTGGCGGAGATTCCGTTCGTCGGGCTCGCCGCGCGCGGCAAGCGCCTCGCCCCCAAGCCCGTCGCCCGCGTCCGCGTCCTGCGCCCGTAATACGCACGGGATCGCGTGCAATGCACGGATCGGCCGGGGTAGCGGCCGGGCTTGCCCGGCC
>RFIB01000120.1 GCA_003695625.1 Acidobacteriota bacterium
CCTTGAACGCGAGCACCTCGACGCGCCGGACCCGGAGGTCCGGTCCGACCACGACGAGGACGGTCTCGGGCAGCGTGCGCACGACGTGCGTGTCGAGGCAGGCCCATCCGAGCAGCGGGTCTCCGCCGTCGCCGGCCCCGCGCGCCTCGTAGCAGGTCACGATCCGGGACGGAAGCTCGCTGCCGGCTTCGCGTTCGATGCGTGCCGCGCGGTCGACGTCGAGATACAGCGTCTTCTTCTCGATCCGCGTCGCCGCCGGAAACGCGCGCGCCAGCGCATCCTCGACCGGTGCGAGCACGGCGGCCACGCAGGGGGCGACGGCGACCGCACCCGCGATCGCCGCCGCCGTCAGCGCGTGGTGGACACCACGTCCGTCAGAACATGAAGCCGAGCGCCGCATTCCACTGGTCCACCGACGATCCGCTCGCCGTGTCGAAGTTCTGGAAGTCGAGCTTGACGGCCACCTGGGGGATCGGCTTGTAGACCACACCGATCGTCGTCACGTCGCGCTGTCCGTCGAGGCCCATCCCCGCGAACGCTGCGGGCACCTCGTCGAGGGTGTCGAAGGACTCGCGCCGGACGAACGGAATCAGCTCCTGCTCGCCGCCCCGCCTCCACAGGACGTCCCAGCCGGCCTCGAGATACCAGCCGCTCATCTCCGAGCCGACCGGCTCGCCGACCAGGTCCGAGATCAGGTCCGCGTCGTCGAGATCGATCGAGGCCCACAGGCCGCGCGCGCGCAGGCCCTTCCAGCGCCACTCCGCGTGCACGTCCCACAGCGTCAGGTCGCCGTCGATCGGCGTTCCGCCCATCGTCGTCCGCCCCTGTCCGGTCTTGCCGGTGAACGCGGAGACACCGACGAGCAGGCCCGGCGCCACGTCGACATCGAGCCGGCCGCTGAGCGCCAGGTCCTCGGCGCGGGCCTTGGCGCCGCTCTGCCGGCCGCCGCGGATGCCGCTCGACGACGAGAAGCCGGCAGCATCGAGGCTGGTCGTCAGATAGGCGCGGTAGCTGACCCGGCCCGACTCGCCGAAGACGCCGACGCCGAGTTCGCGCCAGGTCGTCGGGATGATGTTCCGCTCGACCTGGGGCCGGTCGGCGCTGAAGAACGTCGGCGGCTCGTGCAGCTCGTTGATGAAACCGACCGGCACGAGCACCATGCCCGCGCGCACGTTCGCGCGCGGATCGATCAGGAAGTCGAGGTACGCCAGCTCGATCGCGACCTCGCCGGGCTCGCCGTCGCCGGCCAGCGCGTGCTCGTACTCGATCTCCGAGTTGAACAGCACGCGGTCGTTGAACTTGTAGCCGAGGTAGACGATCAGCCGCTTGAGGTCGAACCGGTCGGTCTTGCCGGACGGAGCGCCGGCGTCGGTCGTGTCGTCGAAGTTCTCGTAGAGCAGTTCGCCGTAGCCGCCGATCGAGATGCCGCGCTCGATGCGGTAGACCTTCGCCGCCGACGGGGCGAGCCCGCGCCGGCGTGCCTCCGGGTCGTCGCCGCCCGGGACGGTCGCCGCGACCTCCCGGCCACGGAGCCGCTCGAGCTCCTCGGCGAGGACGTCGAGCTTGCGCGCCAGCTCCTCGACGTCGGCGCCGCCGTCGCCGCCGCGGCGCAGCGCCTCGAGTTCCTGTGTCAATTGTTGAACCTGCTGCTCGAGCCTGGAGATCCGGTCGTCGCGTTCGTCGGCCGCCGCCGGGCCGGCGACCAGCCCCGCGCCCAGAAGGACGAGCAGGGCGAGACCGCAGAGTCTGCACGTCGTGCCGTTCATCGTTCGTCCACTCCTTGGCCGGGCGCCGGGCCCGGCGAACAGAAGGCGTCGCGCGTCGTGCGCGCGCCGTTGCTTGCGTCAGGCACAAGCGCCGTGATCGAGGGAACGAGCGCGGCCGAGGCGAGACAGCGCAGCTCGCCGTCGTCCGCGGGCTCGAGCACGAGCCACGCACCGCCGGCGCGTTCGACCAGCGGACCCGCGGCGGGGCCGCCGGCCGCGAGGGCGGTGGCCAGCGCATCGGCCGCGGTCGCCGAAGGCGCGAGCACCGTGAACGAGGCGCGCGAGGCGACCGGCGTCCCCGTTCGCGGATCGACGATGTGCCCGCGGAGCGCGCCGGCGGCCGCCTCGCCCCGCTCCGCGTTGCCGGACGTGGCGACGCTGCCCGCGGCGACCGCGACGACGACGGCCGGACGCGAACGGTCGCGCGGATCGGCGATCGCCACGGGCAGCGGGGGCCCGGCCGCCTGCGCGTCGAGGACCAGCACCTGCCCGCCGAAATCGAGCACGGCGCGTTGCACGCCGTGCCGGCGCAGGATGCGCGCCGCTTCGTCCAGCGCGATCCCCTTGCCGATCCCGCCGAGGTCGAATCGCAGTCCGCGCGGCGCCCGGACCGCGAGCCCGCCGTCCGGCCGCCGCTCGAGATGCACGCTCGCCGCCCGCAACGCGGTGGCGCGCCGGTCGACGTCGCCGGTCTCCGCGGGGCGCAGTCCGGGGCGGGCCGCGGCGACGGCGTCGAGCAGCGGGGCCAGCGCGGGATCGAACAGGCCGCCGGTCCGCGCCGCCCAGTCGAGCGACACCGCGAGCGCGCGCCCGAGGTCGACGCCCACCGGAACGGGGCGCTCTGCCGCCTCACCGCGGGCGAGGCGCACGTTGAGCCGATAGAGCTCGCCGTCCGCGCGCCACGTCGTCATCGCGGTCTCGAGTTCGCCGACGCGGTCGAACGCGCGCTCGATCGCCTCGTCCGCCCCGCGGGGCGGATCGGGGATCCGGATCGTCAGCACGGTGCCCATCAGGAAGCGGGCACGGCCCAGCTCCGCGACGCCCGGTGTGTCCGGGGCGTCGGGAGGCGGCGTCGAGGCCGGCGCGCCTGCCGCCATCAGGACCGCCGCGGCGCAGGCCGTCATGCGAACCGTTCGCATCAGTGAAGCGACGTGGACCACCGGGTACCCTCTCGCGGGCTCAGCCTCTCGTCAGCGCCGGGGGAAGGGCCGAAGGCCTCCCGCGGGATCCC
>RFIB01000121.1 GCA_003695625.1 Acidobacteriota bacterium
CTCGTGCCGGTCTACGTCGACATCAGG
The DNA here is from genome assembly GCA_003695625.1 of Acidobacteriota bacterium. Classification (GTDB taxonomy): domain Bacteria; phylum Acidobacteriota; class Polarisedimenticolia; order J045; family J045; genus J065. The sequence goes on from RFIB01000121.1 coordinate 28, forward strand.
GGGGGAGGCGTCACCCGGCGGATGCTGGAGTTCGAGGGCCGGCGGGCGCAGGTCGAGATCGGGCTCCCGAAGGGCAGGCGGCCGAGGCGGATCGAGCTCAACCGCTACTTCGAGGCGCTCGTCGAACTCGAGGAGCGCTGATCCGGCCTCGGGGCGGTGCCTGCGGCTGGTCGCGAACGGCTGCGGACGGAAGTTCAGCTCCCGTGTTCGATCGGTGACAGGTCGCGGGCACGATCCTCCATGCAAGCCGCGGCCCGTCGCGACGTGACGGCCCGGCCCGGCGAGGCCGCCGCACGGCGCGGACGGCCCTCCGCCGCGGAGAGACATACCCGATGACCGACCTGCTTCTTTTCGGCGCCCTCCAGCTCCCCCTCTGGGGCTACGTCGCCGTGACCCTCGTCATGACCCACCTGACGGTCGTCTCCGTGACGATCTTCCTGCACCGCAGCCAGGCCCACCGCGCGGTCGAGCTCCATCCGCTGGTCTCGCACCCGATGCGCTTCTGGCTGTGGCTGACCACCGGGATGGTCACCCGCGAGTGGGTGGCGGTGCATCGCAAGCACCACGCGCGCACCGAGACACCCGACGATCCGCACAGTCCCAAGGTCGAGGGACTCTGGCGCGTCGTCTTCGGCGGCGTCGGGCTCTACCGGCGCGCCGCCGGCGACCCCGAGACGGTGGAGCGCTACGGGCGCGGCACCCCCGACGACGCGATCGAGCGCCGGCTGTACACGAGACATCCGCTCGCGGGCCTGCTGCTGATGCTGGCGATCGACCTCGTGCTGTTCGGTCTGGCCGGTGCGCTGGTCTGGGGCGTCCAGGTCGTGTGGATCCCGCTCTGGGCCGCCGGCGTGGTCAACGGGATCGGCCATGCGCTCGGCTACCGCAACCACGAGACCCGCGACGCGTCGACCAACATCGTGCCGATCGGACTGCTGCTCGGAGGCGAGGAACTGCACAACAACCACCACGCGCGGCCAGGCTCGCCGAAGCTCTCGCACCGCTGGTGGGAGTTCGACGTCTCCTGGATGTACCTGCGGCTGCTCGCCGCCGCCGGGCTGGCGCGGCCGAAGGCGCTCGGCCCCGGCCAGGCCCGCGAGGAAGCCGCATCCGAGGATGCGGCAGCGCTGAGTCCCGAGCGGACCTCGCGCCGCTTCGCCCGCGACGTGCTCGCCCCATGGCTGGGCAGCGAGGCCGCCCGGGCGGACGGCGCGCTGCGGCGCCGGCTGCGTGCCTGCCGGAAGCGCCTGCGCGGCGCGGCCGACTCGCCGGAGCAGGCGGCGCGGATCCTCGAGACGTGCGGCTGCCGGCGCGGCGCCGCCGAGGTGCTGCTCGCTTCGTGGACCCGGCTCGTCGAGGCCTGCCGGGGGCTGTCCGTCGACCCGGACGCGGGACGCCAGGCCCTCGAGCGCTGGCTCCGCGAGGCCCGGCAGAGCGGGATCCGGCAGCTCGAGGCGTTCGCCCGTTCCGTCGAGGGGGACCTGGCCGCGGCGTCCGCGTGACCGCGCGCCGCGGTCTTGCCGCAGATCAAGACCGCGGGCCTCTTACTGGTCTATAAGTCTCCTCGCGGGAAGCCCACCCGGGCGCGGAGGAGACCGAGCATGCGCATCCTGACGCTGATCGCGGTCGCGATCGGATCGCTGGCGATGGCCGGAGCCGCGGAGACGGCCTCGCCGGGCGATCGCTGCCTGACCTGTCACAAGAAGCTCTCACCGGGGCTCTACCGCCAGTGGAGCGCCTCGCGCCACGGCGAGTCCGGCGTCTCCTGCATCGACTGCCACGGCGCGGAGCAGGGCGACGCCGACGCCTTCGAGCACCACGGCGCCCTGGTCGCCACGCTGGTCACGCCGAAGGACTGCGGCGCGTGCCACGCCGAGGAGGCCGAGCAGACCAGCCGTTCGTATCACGCCAGGGCGGGGCAGATTCTCGACTCGAAGGACGCCTACCTCGCCCACGTCGCCGCGGGCGAGCCGGTGGCGATCACCGGCTGCGAGAGCTGCCACGGCGCGAAGGTCGAGATCGACCCCGACTCGCCGAACCGCCTCTCGCGCAAGAGCTGGCCCAACTCCGGCATCGGCCGGATCAATCCCGACGGCTCGCTCGGCTCGTGCACCGCGTGCCACACCCGCCACGGCTTCACCAAGGCGCAGGCCCGGCAGCCCGAGTCGTGCTCGAAGTGCCACCTCGGACCGGACCATCCGCAGAAGGAGGTCTACGAGGAGTCCAAGCACGGCAACACGTACTACACGAACGTCGACGAGATGAACCTCGATTCGGGGCGCTGGGTCGTCGGCGAGGACTACTGGGTCGCGCCGACGTGCGCCACGTGCCACATGTCGGCCACGCGCCGGCAGAAGGTGTCCCACGACGTCGGACGGCGGATCGCCTGGAACCTCCGCGCGCCGATCTCGAAGCGCAAGGAGAACTGGCCCGAGCGGCGCAAGGCGATGGCCGAGGTCTGCTCGGCGTGCCATGGCGGCACGTTCACCGACGGTTTCTTCGAGCAGTTCGATGCGACCGTCCGGCTCTACGACGAGAAGTTCGCCCGGCCGGCGACCGAGATCATGACCCTGATCCGCAAGTCGGGGAAGCTCGAGAATCCGGCGGCGTTCTCCAACGACGTCGAGTGGATCTACTGGGAGCTGTGGCACCACGAGGGGCGCCGCGCCCGCCACGGCGCCGCGATGATGGGACCGGACTACGCGTGGTGGCACGGGCTGTACGAGGTCGCCAAGCACTTCTACTTCAAGTTCCTGCCTGCCGCCCGTGAGTACGGGATTCCCGAGGTCGACGCCTACATCGACGACCTGCTGAAGAACGATCCGATGCACTCCTGGCTGCAGCGCAACACGGAGACGCTCAAGCAGGAGATCCGCTCGGGCGAACTCCAGAAGGCGTACGAGAAGCTGTTCGGCGAGCAGGCCGCGAAGACCGGCAACTGACGGCCGTGCGCGCGGCGGGACCGTCCCGCCGCGCGCCGTGCCCCTGCGATGGAGAACGATCCGATGACGCGTTCCGTGATCTCCGTGTGCGTCGCCCTGGCCGGACTGGGACTGGCCTGGAGCGTGGTCCCGGCCGCCGAGGAGGCGGCGAAGGACGAAGAGGCGGCCAGCCTCGCCGAGGCGTTCACCGGAGGCGAGGTCCACGGCAGCTTCCGCTGGCGGTTCGAGAACGTCGACGACGACGCCGTCCCGCGCAGCGGCCAGGCCTCGACGCTGCGCTCGACGCTGTCGTTCCGGACGAAGCCGTTCCGGGGCGTCGGGCTGTTCGTCGAGTTCGAGGACGTGACCGACGTCGGCTGGAGCGACGAGCATGCCAACGCCGGCTGGCAGGACCTGTCCAACGGCGTGACCGACCGCCCCACGATCGCCGATCCGGCGGTGACCCAGCTCAACCAGGGGTTCCTCGCGTTCCGGCGCGGCGGGACCGAGCTGCGCGTCGGCCGCCAGGAGATCCTGCTCGACAACGTGCGCTTCGTCGGCAACGTCGGCTGGCGGCAGAACCACCAGAGCTTCGACGCCGCGCGGCTGACGACCGACGCGATCCCGCGCACGCGGCTGACTCTCGCCTGGGTGCGCAACGTCAACCAGATCACCGGCCGCCGCGTCGACATGGGCTCGCTGCTGGCCAACGCGTCGGTCACCCTCGCCGAGGGACACGCGGTGACGGCCTATCTCTACGATCTGGACTACGACACGCTGGTCGCCCTGTCGACGCGCACGCTGGGGCTGCGCTACACCGGCGGCGCGGCGGTCACGGACAGCGGTCGCCTGCAGTGGGACCTCGAGCTGGCCGACCAGCAGGACAGCGGCGACAACCCGGGTCCGGTCGATGCCGGCTACCGGCGCGCGGCGCTGACCTGGAAGGCGTCGCGCTGGAGCGCGGGCGCCGGCTGGGAGGTCCTCGAGGGCGCACCCGGCAGCGGGGCGTTCCGCACGCCGCTGGCCACGCTCCATGCGTGGAACGGCTGGGCGGACAAGTTCCTCGCCACGCCGCCGAACGGACTGGTCGACCTGTTCGTGCACGTCGGCGGAAAGCTCGGTGACGTGTCCGTCAAGGCGGTCTGGCACGACTTCTCGTCGGACAGCGCATCGATCGACTACGGCACGGAACTCGACCTGGTCGCGAGCTGGAAGGCCTCGTGGGGGCAGACGTTCGCCGTCAAGGCGGCGCTGTACGACGCCGACGCGTTCTCCTCCGATACGACCAAGCTGTGGGTCTTCACCGGCTGGAGCTTCTGACGCTCACGCCGGCGGACGCTGGACCAGCAGCACGCGCGCGTCCCGGCTGCCGTGGAGCCGCCAGCGGCCCGCGGCCGCCGGGACCAGCGCGAGATCCGGCGCGGTGCGCTCGAGCCGGCCGCCGGACGTGACGACCAGCACGCGGCCGGCGACCGGGATCACGATCCGGAACCGCCCGCCGGTGTCGAGCGGCGCGCCGCCCTCGTCGAACTCCGCCAGCTCGTCGATCACGAACGGCGCGCCGTCGATCAGCCGGCGCCGCGCCGCGCCGTCCTGCGCGACGGGACGCGGGGGCGCCGGCGCCGGCGGCGGCGCGTCCCAGCGGATCACCTCGAGCGCCTCGCGCACGTGAAGCTCGCGGGGGCGCCCGTCGAGACCGACGCGTCCCCAGTCCCACAGCCGGAACGTCACGTCGCTCGTCTGCTGGATCTCGACCAGCTCGAGTCCGGCGCCGAGGGCGTGCACCGTGCCGCCGGGGACCGGGATCGCGTCGCCCGCCCGCGGCTCGATCGCGTGCAGCACGCGCGCCACCTCGCCGCGCGCGAGCGCCCGCTCGAGCGCGCCGCGGTCGGTCCCCGGCTCGAGGCCGGCCCAGATCCGCGCCCCGGGCGCCGCGTCGAGCACGTACCACGCCTCGGTCTTGCCGGCCGGACCGAGACCGCACCGTGCCGCGGTCTCGTCGTCCGGGTGGACCTGGACCGACAGGTCCTGCCGCGTCTCGAGCAGCTTGACGAGCAGCGGAAAGCGCCCCGGGCGCGCCGGGTCCCAGCCGTCGCCGACGATGGCGTCCCCGTGCCGGGCCAGCAGCTCGCGCAGCGGCACGCCGTCCGGCGTCGCCGACACCGAACCGTCGACGTCGGACAGTTCCCAGCTCTCGCCGACCGGCTCGGCGGGCGGGTCGGCGACCCGCGCCTTGAGCCGCTCGCCGCCCCAGACGCGCGGCTTGAGCTGCGGGACGAACGCCAGCGGCGCGTCGGGCCGGCTCACGAGCCGCGTCCCTCCGCTCGCGACCTCTCGCGCGCGGCCCAGAACTCGCCCCACTCGCGCAGGAAGTCCGAACTCGACCACTGCTTGTCGAGACCGACGCCGGTGACCACCTCGATGCCCAGTTCCTCGCAGACGTCCCACTCGGGGATGTTCGACGGATCGGTGCGGTCGCCGCCCTTGGTGAACACCGCCGGCCGCAGCGCGCGCAGCGCCTCGCGCACGGTGTCGTCGCCCTCGATCTCGAACGGGACGACGAAGTCCACGCCGCGGATCGCCGAGACGATCCGGCAGCGCGTGTCGAGATCCTGGAACGGCCGTCCCTTCTTGGCCCGCAGGAACGCGTCGCCGTTGACGATCACCGCCAGCGTGTCGCCGTGGCGGGTCGATTCGATCAGGCAGCTGATGTGCCCGGGATGGATCGGGTCGTAGCCGCCCGACGTGCAGACCAGCCGGCCGAGAGACTCGCGGCGGCTCGCCAGCTCGTCGAGGGACACGATCGGGGCGCAGTCGATCGTCGCCATCGGTTCACCTCACCGTCCGGATCCGCCGTCGGCGGTCCGCTGCGTGCCCGCCGTCTCGCCGGCCGGCGCCTTCTCCGAGGCGGCCAGCCCGCTGCGGGCCGCCAGCTCGTGGGCATGGTAGAGCGCGGAGAGCCACGCGAGGCTTGCCTCGGCGCCCTGGTTCTCGTTCGGGCCCTGGGGGCTCAGCGCGTCGCGGCAGCCGCCGGACCGGAAGTCGACCAGCGGCTCGCGCAGGATGTTCGCCCCGAGGAACCACTCGAACGCGGTCCATGCGCGCCGGCGCCAGCTCTCGTCGCCGGTCGTCTCCCAGGCGATCCGTGCCGCCTCGACCATGAACGCGGTCTCGGCGGGGAGCTGGTCGAAGCGGGCGGGCGTGCCTCCGCGACGCCACGCGGCGCGGCTGCCGGCGGGCGAGAAGCCGAAGTCCTCGTGCTGCCGCTCCCAGAGCCAGGCGAGCAGGTCCAGCCCGCGGGCGCACATCGCGCCGTCGGGAATCCAGCTGCCCGCCATCACCAGCGCCTGGGCGATGCGCGCACTGGCCGGACCGACCTCCGGGGCGCACCACGGCCAGTCCTCGTCGGCGTGCTCGTCGAAGCGCGCCGCGAGCCGGCCGGCCAGCAGCGCCCGCACGCGACGGGCCTCGGTGTTGCCGCCGAAGTGGGCCAGGAACTCCTGCAGGCCGACGATCGCATGGCCGAGCGCAGTCGGGTCGTCGAGGCGCTCGGCCCGCGGCAGCAGGTCGACGAACAGCCGTGTGGCCAGCGTGCGCATCGACTCCGTCGGCGCCTCGCGGACCGCGACGCCGAGGCCCCACAGCGTGCGGGCCAGCTCGACGGGGTCGGCTGCGGCGACAAAGCGCCGCTCGTAGTTCATCTCGGTGCGCAGCGTGCCGTCGCGCCGGTCGAGCGCGTGGGCGACGAACGCCGACCAGCGCGTCGCCTGGTCGAGCTGGTCGAGCCGCCCGCTGCGGCTCATCTCGCGGCACGCGGCCGCCCACGCCCACGCGTTGAGCGCCGTGCGATAGCCCCCCGACCGGTCCTGCACCGTCAGCGTGGCGTGGCTCAGCAGGCCGGTGTCGTCGCTGAGCCGCGTCAGGTGCTCGAATTCCGGTTCCGGCAGGCGATCGGCGCGTGCGGTCCGCGCGGCACCGCGCGGACGTGGCCGGCGCGCCTGCTCGTCGACCGCCTCGCGCACCAGCTCGACGTAGCGCGCGCCCACGCGCGGCCAGATCATCTCGCGTCCGTACTGGTAGGCGCGGCGGCGGATCTCGTTGCGGCGCGGCTCGTCGTCGAGCAGCTCGATGATCGCGTCGGCCAGCGCGCCGGGATCCCGGAACGGCACCAGCACGCCGCGGTCGTCGGCGAGCAGCTCCTCGGCGTACCAGTACGGGGTCGAGACGATCGCCTTGCCCGAGCCGAGCGCGTAGGCCAGCGTGCCCGACGAGACCTGCTCCCGGTTCGGGTACGGCGTGACGTAGATGTCCGCCGAGCCGAGGTACTCGAGCAGCGTGTCGAGATCGACGAACCGGTCGTGGAACCTCACGTGATCCGCGATGCCCAGTTCCTCGACCTGGCGATAGAGCGCCTGCCGGTACGCCTCGCCGAACTGGCGGCGGATCGCCGGGTGCGTGGCGCCGAGCACGATGTAGACGACGTCCGGATGCCGGGCGACGATCCGCGGCATCGCCTCGAGCATCGTCTCGATCCCCTTGTTGGGGCTCAGCAGGCCGAAGGTCAGGATGACGCGGTGCCGCTCGACGTCGAAGCGGTCCTTGTAGAACGCCGGATCGGTGAACGGGACGTCGTGGATCCCGTGCGGGATGTGGACGATCCTGCCCGGGGCCACCGCGTAGCGCTCGCGGATGATCTCGCCCGCGCGGCGGCTGATCACCACCAGCCGCGCCGAGAGGTCGGCGACCCGCTCGAGCACCTCGCGCTGACCGGGACTCGGCTCGAGCAGCGCCGTGTGCACGGTCGTGATCACGGGCATCCGCAGGTCGCGCAGCAGCCGCAGCAGGTGGGCGCCGTCCCGGCCGCCGAAGATGCCGTACTCGAACTGCACGATGACGGCGTCGTAGCGGTTGATCTCGAGGAACTCCGCCGCGCGCGCGTAGTCGGCGAGGCGGTCGGCCTGGATCTGGAACCGCACCTGCGGGCCGTAGGGATAGCCCTCGCGCACGTCGTCGAGGGCGACGAGGTCGACACGGCCGCCGTCGCCGCAGGACGGCGCCATCGCGCCGGCCAGGTCGGCGGCGAACGTCGCGATCCCGCAGCGGCGCGGCGGCGCCGTGCTGACGATCGCGACGCGCAGGCCGGGACGGCGGGCGTCAGTCGGCATCGCCGGGGTCCTCCGGCCGCGTCCAGCGCGCGGCGGCGTCGAGCGCGAGGCGGACGAGCTCGACGGCGCGCTCCCGCGAGTCCGCCTCGGCGTATGCCCGCAGCTCGGGTGCGTTGCCCGACGGGCGCAGATGGACGATCTCGTCTCCGTCGAGGACGAGCCGCAGACCGTCGGTGGTGTCGATCGAGCGCACCGTGCCGACGAACGGCAGTTCGCGCTCGATCGCCCGCGGTCCGCCGGCGAGCAGCGCCTCGAGCCGCGCGACGGCGATCTCGCGCGGGACGTCGCGCAGCCGGTTGCTGGCGGTGAACCGCGGCGGCAGCGCGTCGACCAGCGCCGAGAGCGGCTCGCCGCGCCGCCGGCACTCGAGCAGCAGGACGAGAATCACGATCAGTGCGTCGCGCGTCGGCAGGGGGGCGAGCGATGCGTCCCCGAGGCGCACCGGACTCGCCGTCAGGAAGCCGCCGTTGGCCTCCCAGCCGACGACGGGTCCCGCGCCGGTGCCGGCCGCGGCGAGCATCTCGGCGATGACGTACGGCGAGCCGATCCGCGTCCGGCGCACCTCGTCGAACGCGCCGCACCGTTCCGCGGCGGTGGTCGAGCTGATCGGCGTGACGGCGATCCGGGCACCCAGCGCCCGGGCGACGAGGATGCCGGCGACGTCGCCGCGCACCTGCTCGCCGTGCTCGTCGAACACCAGCGGACGGTCGCTGTCGCCGTCGGTCGACACGACCGCGTCGAGGCGGTCCTCGGCGCAGCGCCGCCGGGCCAGCGCGAGGTCCTCGGGCCGCACCGCCTCGGTGTCGACCGGCACGAACGTCTCGGAGCGGCCGAACGCGACCACCTGCGCACCGAGCGCCTCGAGCACCTCGACGAGCAGGTCGCGGGCCACGGCGGAGTGCTGGTACACGCCGACCCGCAGGCCGGCGAGAGCGTCGGGCGGCAGGCCGCCGAGGTAGCGGCGCCGGTAGTCCTCGAGCGCCGCGGCCGACGTCTCGCGGGCCGGCGGCGGCTCGCGGAGCATCCCGTCGCGATCGAAGATCGGCGGCAGCTCGACGTGGCGGGCGCGGATCGCCTGCTCGTCGCGCTTGAGGATCTCGCCGTCCGGCGCGTGGAACTTGATGCCGTTGCGGTCCTCGGGGATGTGGCTGCCGGTGACCATCACCGACGGGACGCGACCGGTGATTCCCGCCAGCACCAGCGCCGGCGTCGGGATCCGGCCGCAGTCGACCGGGACCAGCCCGCGGTCGGTGATCGCCCGGCACACCGCGGCGAGGATCCGCGGGGTGCTCGGGCGCAGATCGCCGGCGACCAGCACGCGCCGGTCCGGACCGAGGCGGCCCTCGCTGGCGAGGTGGTCGATGAACGCGGCGGTGTAGGCCCAGCAGACCGCGTCGGTCATCGCGTCGACCGGGCCCCGCGCTCCGCTGGTGCCGAAGCGCACGCCGCTGCGCTCCATCAGCTCGTCGATCGTCATGCGGCGCGTCATCGGGTCGTCCTCCGGTCGTCTCATGGCCCGGCGGCGAGCAGCGCGTCGAGCAGCGGCTCGAGCCGGATCACCGCCATCGCCGAGCTGGTGTCCGACATCGCGTAGGGCAGGTAGAGCCGTTCGCCGTGGATCAGGCCTCCGCAACTGTAGACGACGTTCGGCACGTAGCCCTCGCGCTCGTGCTCGGCCGGCGTGAGCAGCGGCTCGCGCAGCCGGCCGAGCACGCGGGACGGATCGTCCCGGTCGAGCAGCGCGGCGCCGATCACGTAGCGCCGCATCGGGCCGACGCCGTGGGTCAGCACCAGCCAGCCGGCGTCGGTCTCCAGCGGCGAGCCGCAGTTGCCGATCAGGACCGACTCCCACGGCTCGCGGGGACGGAGCAGGATCCGGTGCTCGTGCCAGAAGTGCAGGTTGTCGGAGAACATCAGCGTCAGGTTCTCGCCGTCCTGGCGGCCGAGCATCGCCCACCGCCCGCCGATCCGGCGCGGGAACAGCGCCAGACCCTTGCCGCGCGCGCTGCGTCCGTTGAGCGTGATGATCTTGAACTGCAGGAAGTCGCGCGTCTCGATCAGCTGCGGGACGGCGGTGAATCCGTTGTTGGCGGTGTACGTCGCGTAGTAGACCACGTCGCCGTCGTCGACGACGCGCACGAAGCGGGCGTCCTCCATGCCGCGGGTCTCGTTGCGCGAGACCGGGAACAGCACCCGCTCGGACAGGTCGCACGCCTCGTCGAACCGGATCGCGTAGTTCGACTCGGCGAGCCACAGCATGGTACGCAGCGTCCGCTCGTCGACGGCGTCGCCGAATTCCTGGCGGTGTGCGGCGATGATTCGCTCGAGCTCGCTGAGTTCGAACTGCTCCGGCAGGCCCTGCAGGATCACCGCGGAGGTGACGTTCCAGGCGTCGAGTTCGCGCAGCTTGAGCGCGAACGTGTGCCGGTCGTAGCTCGGGTCGGCGATCACCTCGGGGCGCTCGGCGAACCGCCCGACCGGGTCCTCCTCGATCGTCCCGTCCGGCTCGATCAGCCCGCTGCGGAACACGATCGAGGACAGGTGCCCCTCGCCGACCGCGCGGAAGCTCAGCACGTAGCGCAGGCCGCCGGCCGGCACCCCGGACTGGTCGGGATGGGGCACGATCGAGGGATTGAAGTATGCGGCGGCCTCGACGGCGTACTCCTGCGTGAACGTCGCGCCGAGCAGCAGGCGCCGCTCGTGCGACAGCGCGGATGTCTCCAGGCGGGCGAGCAGGGCGAGGTCGGCCTCGTCGGCACGTGTGCGCAGGCGGTCGTGAACGAGGCGCTCGTGGGCGAGCAGCACGCGCTCGATGTCGCGGTGCCGGTCGCGGAAGTCCTCGATCGTGCGGCGGGCCCCCTCGCGGACGTCGTGCTCGGACATGTCGAGCAGGCGGCCGATCACCTCCCGCTCGTGCCGCGGCGTGGCCGGGGCCCAGAACCGGGTGATCACCCGCCCCTCGTCCGAGGCGAACCGCTCGTCGAGACGCTCGACCTCGATCCTGCTCATCGTCACGCCCCGTCCTCCAGCGCGGCGAGCAGTTCGCCGACGCCGACCTGCAGGCCGGCGGTCACCTCGTCGGCCGCCCCGTAGTAGACCAGCAGTTCGCCCTCGCGTGCACCGCGGACCCACCCGGTCGGGAACACGACCCCGCCGTAGAACCCCTCGCGCTCCCATGGTGCCTCCGGGGCGAGCAGTGCACGCGCGCTGCGGGCGAGCACCCGCCACGGCTCGTCGCGGGCGAGCAGCGCCGCCCCGGCGCGGTAGCGGTCGGTTTCGTCGACACCGTGGTAGAGCAGCAGCCAGCCGGCGTCGGTCGCCAGCGGCGGACAGCCGGCCCCGACCCGCACCGCATCCCAGGCGCCGGGCCGCGGCCCGAACACCGGCCGGTGGCCGCCCCACGCGGACAGGTCGCCGCTGTCGGCGAACCATACCGCCGGGTCACCGAGCGCGCGCGGCACGGGCCGCGTCAGCGCCGCGAACCGCCCGGCAGGTCGGCCGGGGAACAGCACGACGTCGAGGTTCTCCGGCGGGACGATCACGCCGTGGCGCTCGAAGCGGACGAAGTCGCGCGTCGAGAACAGCTCGGTCGCGACGCCCCACGCGCTGACCGCCTTGACCGTGACCAGGAACCGGTCGTCGAGCGGCGTGATGCGCGGGTCTTCGAGCCCCCAGCTCTCGAGCGCGGTCTTCGGCCACAGGGCGGGACGCTCGTCGACCGCGAACGACACGCCGTCGCGCGAGCGTGCGACGCGGAGGTGGGACAGCGAGGTCAGCCGCAGCCGGCCGCGGTACCGCAGCAGCCGCGCGTCGATCGTCTCGAGGTCCGGATCGTCACGGGAGTACTCGTCGACGACCAGCGCGCCGCGCTCGGGGTCCCAGGCCGGCGAGACGACCACGTCGTCCGCGTGCCCGACCGTCTCGGCGACCCGCAGCAGCAGGACGATCTCGTCGCCGATCCGCGCGGCGCCCGGATTGAACGCGCCGACGACGCGGCGGTCCGGCGCCGACGGCGGCACGTCGGCGGGGGTGATCAGCGGGCGGTCGGCGAGCCGTCTCATCGTGCCGGCTCCCGCACGCCGGCGCGGAGCGCCAGCGCCGACAGCGCGAGACTCAGCGTCGCCTCGGCGCCGCGATTGCGGTTGACGCCGTCGGGCTCGAGGCCGTCGAAGCAGCCTCCCGTGTGCGGATCGTACAGGGACAGCCCGAGCACGTTGCCGCCGTGGTACCAGCGATGGCAGCGCTCGGCCTCCGCGCGCCACGCGCGGTCGCCGGTGATCCGGGCCGCGAGCAGGCACGCCTCGACCAGTGCCGCCGGCTCGAGCGGCTGCTCGTCGAACGGCGCCGGGCGGCTGCCGCGGCGCCACCAGCCGCGGTTGCCGACGAGCTTGAGCACGCCGCCGGGACCGGTCTGCCCGTCGAGCAGGAAGCGCAGCGCCTCGAGCCCGACGTCGCGCCAGCGCCGCGCGTCGAGGGCCGCCGAGGCCGCGAGCAGCGCCTGCGGCAGCCGGCCGTTGTCGTACGTGACCGCATCCTCGAACCACGCCCAGCCCGGGCCCGACGCGACGCGGAATGCATCCTCGAGGGCCGCGGCGTGGCGACGGAGGATCCCGGCGGCGTGCCCATCGGGCCGCTCGTCCGTGCGGCGGGCCAGCGCCAGGATCGCGAACGCCCGCGCGCGCAGCGCCTCGAGCCGGGCGATCCGCGGCAGCGCGGCGTCGAACAGCGCGCCGGCCGCCTCGGCGAGCACCGGGTCGTCGCGCTGCGCGGCGGCCTCGGCCAGCGCCCACACGCCGCGAGCCTGCGCGTCCTCGCTGCCCTCGTCCTCGCGCCAGCGTCGGTCCCAGCCGAGGAAGTTGCGCAGCACGCCGCGCGCCGGGTCGAACGCCGCCCGCAGGAACGCGAGATAGCGCATCGGGTCGACGCGGTCGGGCAGGGCGAGCCCGCAGGCGCGGGCGCGGACGGCGACGATCAGCGCCCGCGCGTTGTCGTCGGTGCAGTAGCCGTGGTGCGGGTCCGGCACGCCGAAGTACGCGTGCTGAAAGATCCCCGTGTCGTCGGTCAGCGCGGCGACGTGGCGCAGATCGACGTCCGTGCGGGGCGCGCGGTCCATCACGCCCCTCCCAGCGCCGGACGCGGCCGCGCGACGCACAGTCCGACCAGATCGTCGATCCGCGCGGTGCCGGTGCAGATCACCTGGTCGGCCCCGCCCCAGTACAGGCGCAGGATCCCGCCCGGCTCCTCGACGGCGCCGCAGGTGAACACGACGTTGTGGACGTAGCCGGTCAGCTCCCACGGATCCTCGGGCGCGAGGATCCAGTCGTCGGCGACGCCGATCACCTTCGTCGGATCCTCGAGGTCGAGCAGCGCGGCGCCGAGCCGGTAGACCGCGCCGTCCATGGTGCGGAACACGCCGTGGTAGATCACGAGCCAGCCCTGGTCGGTCCGCACCGGGGGGGCGCCCGGACCGACCTTCATCTCGTCCCAGTGGTACGGGGCGGGTGCAATGATCCGGCGCGCGTCGCCCCAGTGGACCAGGTCGGGCGAGAACGAGATCCAGATCGACCACGGCGCGATCTCGGAGTGCGGCCGGTCGAGCCGCGCGTAGCGCCCGCCGATCCGCTCGGGGAACAGCGCGACGTTGCGCATGTCGGCCTGGCTGATCAGCGCGACGCGCTCGACCCTGCGGAAGTCCGTCGTGCGCGCCAGCGCGATCCGCACGCCGTGCCGCGAGTACGCGCTGTAGGTGATCCAGTACCGCCCCTCGAGCGCGGTGATCCGCGGGTCCTCGACGCCGAACTCCTCGTATTCGCGGAACGGGGACTCCCGTGCCGGCTCGAGCAGCGGCGCCGGGTCGACGGTGAACGAGATGCCGTCGCGGCTGCGGGCCAGTCCGAGCACCGAGCGCCCGGAGCGCCGGTGCGCCCGGAACAGCAGGACGATCTCGTCGCCATGCCGGACCGCGCCGGCGTTGTGGACGGTCTCCACCGGGTACGGCACGTCGTCCGGCGTCAGGATCGGGTTGCCCGGGTGGCGCGTGATCAGTCCGCGCTCGCTCGATCGCATCGTTCCCTCCCGGAGGCCGGTACCGGCGGCTCGCCGGCGAGGATCCGGCGGTAGACTCGCTCGTATCCGTCGAGCATCCGGTCGACCGTGAAGCGCGACGCGACCCACGCGCGGCAGCGGCGACGGTCGAGGCGGTCGATCGTCCGGCACGCCTCGACCGCCTCGTCGATCGAGTCGACCAGCATGCCGGTCGCGCCGTCCTCGACGACCTCGGCCATGCTGCCGCGCCGGAAGGCGATCACCGGCGTGCCGCAGGCCTGCGCCTCGACCACCGACAGGCCGAACGGCTCGTCGAACCGGATCGGATGGAGCAGGGCCAGCGCGCCGCCGAGCAGCCGGTCGCGCTCGGCCGGTCCCGCGGGACCGACGAAGCGCACGCGGTCCCCGTCGATCGCGGGCGCGACGTGGCGCTCGAAGTAGTCCCGGTCCTGGATGATCCCGGCGATGACGAGGCGGCGGCCGGCGCGGCGCGCGATCTCGATCGCCTCGCGCGTGCCCTTGTCGTGGTGGATCCTGCCGAAGAACAGCAGATAGTTTCCCGGCGTGTCCCGGAACGTGAACTGGTCGAGGTCGATCCCGTGATGCACGGTCTCGATGTAGTGCAGCTGCGGAGCGCGGTCGGCATCGCTGATCGAGACGTAGTGCACGCGTGCGTCGTATCGTTCGTAGACCGGCAGGATCCTCGGCGAGGAGAACCCGTGGATCGTGGTCAGGATCGGCCGGCGGGTCATCGCGGAGTACGTCAGCGGCAGGAAGTCGAAGTGGTTGTGGACCAGGTCGAAGCGGTCCGCCTGCTCGAACAGGTGGGCGATGTGCAGGCACTCCCAGACCTTCGGGTCGAGCGTGTCGTCCTCCTCGTAGCCCCGCGGACAGACCGCCGCGAGCCGGGCCGCGGTCCGCGAGTCGGCCGTGGCGAACAGCGTGACGTCCCAGCCGCGCCGGACGAGACCCTCGGTGAGCAGCGAGACGACCGCCTCCCACGGCCCGTAGTGCCGCGGGGGCGTGCGCCAGGCGATCGGCGAGAGCATCGCGATGCGCGGCGATCCGGACATCGGCTCGGCTCCCGGGGCGGACGGGCGCCCGGACGCCGGCGGCGCCGGGCGCGGGCCCCGCGTCGACCGCGGATTTCGTGCTACCGCGGGCCGGCGTTGTCAAGGCACGCCGGCACGGGGCCGGGATCGTGACGCGGCGCAGTCTTGCCGCGCTGCTCGTCGCGCCACCGCTGACGCTCGCGGCGTGGAGCGTGCCGCCGCCGGCAGGCGGGTCGGCGTCCGCCGTGCTGCACGCGCTGCCGTGGGCGCTCGCCGCCGCGGTCAACCTGGCCGGATGGCGCCTGCGCCGCGGGCGCGCGGTCGTCGCCGCGACGGCCGTGGCCGTCGTCGCGCCGGGTCTCGCGGGTCTGGCC
>RFIB01000122.1 GCA_003695625.1 Acidobacteriota bacterium
ACTGACCCTCGAGCGGGCGATCGCGGTCGCGCTCGAGCGCAACCCGATGATGGACATCGCCGGGGCGGGGGTGGACCGGGCGGAGGCGCAGCTCGACGAGGCGCGGGGCAGCCGGCTGCCGGGGCTGTCGGTCTCCGAGGACGTGAGCCGCACGACCAACCCGGTGTTCGTCTTCGGCCAGCTCCTCGGGCAGGAGGCGTTCACCGTCCAGCACTTCGACGTCAACTTCCTCAACCAGCCCGACGCGCTGAACAACTTCGCCACCCGGCTCTCGCTCGAGCAGCCGCTGTGGACCGGCGGCCGGATCGCGGGCGCGGTCGGCGCGGCGAAGGCCGGGCGGGCCGCGGCGCGCGAGGGCCGCGAGCGCACGCGCCAGCAGGTGATCCACCAGGTCGTCGACGCCTACAGCGGCGCGGTGCTCGCCGAGCACTTCCTCGCCGTCGCCCGCGAGGCGCTGGCCACCGCCCGCGGCCACGTCAAGCTGGTCGAGGATCTGCGCGAGGCGGGGCTCGTCGTCGAGGCCGACCTGCTGCGCGCCCGCGTCCGCGAGAGCGAGGTGCGCGAGATGGTGATCCAGGCCGAGGCCGGCCGCGCCGTCGCCCGCGCCGCGCTGGCGCTGGCGATGGGCCTGCCGGCCGACACTGCGCTGCGGCTTCCGGCCGACGTCGCCGAGCCGCCCGCCGAGGACGAGCCGCTCGAGGACCTCGAGCGCGAGGCCCTCGAGCGCCGGCCCGACCTGCGCGCGCTCGCCCACCGCGTCGAGGCCGCCTCGGCGATGGTCCGCGTCGCCCGCGGCGGGCTGTGGCCGACGATCGGCGCCGGCGGCGTGTGGGAGGCCAACGCCGAGGACGCGCCCGGCACCGACGGCACCAACTGGACCGTGATGCTCAGCGCGCGCTTCCGCCTGTTCGACGGCGGCCGCACGCGCGCGAAGATCAGGCAGGCGCAGGCCGACGTGCGCGAGGCGAACGCCGGGCTCGCCGCCCAGCGGGACCGCGTCGCGCTCGAGATCCGCCAGGCGTGGCACGCGCTGCGCGCGGCGCGCCAGCGGCTGGCCACGGCGCGCGAGGCGGTGCGCATGGCCGAGGAGAGCCTGCGCGTGATGGAGGACCGCTACCGCGAGGGGCTGGTCCGGCTCGTGGAACTCCAGGACGCCGAGACGGCGCTGACCGGCGCGCGCACGCGCGAGGTCGCCGCGCGCCGCGACGTGCTGCTCGGACGCGCCGCGCTCGACCTGGCGGTCGGGCGCCTCTGAACGGGGACGACGATGAACGCGAACCGCACCCACCGACTCCCGCGCCCGGCCCTGCGCGCGCTGCCCGCCGTGCTGGCCCTCGCCGCGCTGGCCCTGGCCGCATGCGGCGGCGGCGACGACCACGCGCCCGCCGCCCGCGACGAGCGCGCCCCGCGCGCGGTGCGCCTTGCGACCGCCCGGCTCGAGCCGCTGGCCGACCGGCTGGTCGTCACCGCGTCGGTCGAGCCGATCCGCCGCGTGATGCCGGGCACCAAGATCCTCGGCCGCGTCGACGCGGTCCCGGTCCACGAGGGCCAGCGCGTCGCCCGCGGCCAGCTGCTCGCGAAGCTCGAGAACCGCGATCTCGAGGCGGCCGTCGCCCAGGCCGAGGCGGCGCTGGTGATGGCCGAGGCGCAGCTCGAGAACGTCCGCGCCCAGCACGACCGCATCGTGCGCCTGCACGAGCGCGGCTCGGCGACCGACAAGGACCTCGAGGACGTGCAGGCGGCGTTCCGGACGGCGAAGGCCGCCGTGCGCCAGGCCGAGGCCAACCTGCAGGCGGCGAAGGTGACGGCGGGCTACGCGAAGATCGTCTCGCCGGTCGCCGGCTGGGTCGTCGACAAGCGCGTCGAGCCGGGCGACATGGCGACGCCGGGAATGCCGCTGTTCACGGTCGAGGACGTCTCGAAGGTCAAGATCGTCGCCCGCGTGCCGGAGAACGACATCGTCGGGCTCGCGCCGGGCCATCCGGTGCACGTGCGCATCGACGTGCTCGACCTGTCCACCGAGGCGGCGATCACGCGGCTGGTGCCCTCGGGCGACCGGATGAGCCGCACGTTCGACGTCGAGATCGTGCTCGACAATCCCGACGGGCGGATCAAGTCCGGGATGTTCGCCCGCGCCGAGTTCGAGCGCGGCGCCCGCGACGGGATCGCCGTCCCGCGCGGCGCGCTGGTCGAGCGCGGCCAGCTCGTCGGGCTGTACGTCGTCGGCGACGACGGCCGCGCGCGGCTGCGCTGGGTGCGCGTCGGCAAGCCGGTCGGCGACGAGCGCGTCGAGGTGCTCTCCGGGCTCGCCGAGGGCGAGCGCTACGTCGCCGAGGTGCCGCCGGGCCTGACCGACGGCGACCCGGTCACCGAGGGCTGAGACGATGGCGATGAAGGGCATCGGTCCGGCCGGCCGCATCGGCGAGGCGTCGATCGGCTCGAACCTCGTGCCGCTGCTGGTGATCGCGGCGCTGGTGCTCGGCGCATTCGCCGTGTACCTCACGCCGCGCGAGGAGGAGCCGCAGATCGTCGTGCCGATCGTCGACCTGTTCGTCGGGCTGCCGGGCGCGACGCCGCAGGAGGTCGAGGACCGCGTCACGATCCCGCTCGAAAAGCGCATGTGGGAGATCCCCGGCGTCGAGTACGTCTACTCGACCTCGATGCCCGGCGTGGCGATGGTCACCGTGCGGTTCTACGTCGGCGAGGACCACGAGCGCAGCCTGGTCCGGGTCTACGACAAGCTCGCCTCGGGTCTCGACCGGATGCCCCCCGGCGCCACGCCGCCGCTGGTCAAGGTGCGCACCATCGACGACGTGCCGGTGCTCGGGCTGACGCTGTGGAGCGACCGCTACGACCACTACGAGCTGCGCAACATCGCGCTCGAGCTGCGGCGCGAGCTGGCCAAGCTCGACGACGTCTCGGTGGTCGACGTGATCGGCGGCCAGCGGCGCCGCGTGCGCGTGCTGCTCGACCCGGCGCGGCTCGCCGCGTTCCATCTCGATCCGGGCCGGATCGCCGACGCGCTGAGAATGCAGAACGCCACCGCGCCGGCGGGGGCGGTCGAGCAGGCCGACCGCGAGGTGCTGGTGGAGACGGGCGCGTTTCTCGAGTCGGCGGAGGACGTCGCCGGGCTGGTCGTCGGCGTGTTCGACGGCCGGCCGGTGTATCTCTCGGACGTCGCCGACGTGTCCGACGGGCCGGAGGAGCCGGCGGACTACGTCATGTTCCTGCCCGGCCCGGCGGCGGCCGACAAGGGCGTGCCCGAGGCGCGCGCCGGCGGCGGGATCGCCCCCGCCGTGACCCTGGCGCTGGCCAAGCGCAAGGGGGCGGACGCCGAGCGGGTCGTCTCGCGCGCGATGGCGCTGGTCGACGCGCTGCAGGGCCGGCTCGTGCCGCCCGACGTCCACGTGACGGTCACCCGCGACTACGGCGCCACCTCGAGCGAGAAGGCCAGCGAACTGCTCAAGCACCTGATCGGCGCGATCATCTCGGTGACGATCGTGATCACGATCTTCCTCGGCTGGCGCGGCGGGCTGGTCGTGTTCATCTCGGTCCCGGTGACGTTCGCGCTGACGCTGTTCGTGTACTACGTGTTCGGATACACGCTCAATCGCGTGACGCTGTTCGCGCTGATCTTCGTCACCGGCATCGTGGTCGACGACTCGATCATCGTCGTCGAGAACATGGTGCGGCACTTCTCGATGAAGAAGCTGCCGCCGCTGCAGGCGGCGATCTCGGCGGTCAACGAGGTCGGCAACCCGACGATCCTCGCCACGTTCACGGTGATCGCCGCGGTGCTGCCGATGGCGTTCGTGCGCGGGCTGATGGGCCCGTACATGCGGCCGATGCCGGTCGGCGCGACGCTGGCGATGCTGTTCTCGCTGGCGGTGGCGTTCGTCGTCGCGCCGTGGTTCGGCTACCGGCTGGTGCGCGGGGCCGTGCACGAGGAGGACGAGGCGTTCGAGCTCGAGAAGAGCCTGACCTGGCGGGCCTACCGCCGGATCATGACTCCGCTGCTGGCCTCGCCGCTGCGCCGCTGGCTGTTCCTCGGCTTCGTCGTCGTGCTGCTGCTGGTCTCGATCGCGCTGGTCCCGCTCGGGCTGGTCACCGTCAAGATGCTGCCGTTCGACAACAAGAGCGAGGTGCAGGTGATCGTCGACATGCCCGAGGGGACGACCCTCGAGGGCACGGCGCGCGTGGCGCGCGAGATCGCCGCGTACCTCGGCGGCGTGCCGGAGGTGACCGACGTCGAGATCTACGCCGGCACCGCCGCGCCGGTGAACTTCAACGGGCTCGTGCGGCACTACGACCTGCGGCGCGGGTCCAACGTCGCGGACATCCAGGTCAACCTGGTCGACAAGCACAAGCGCGACGACAAGTCGCACGCGTTCGCCAAGCGGATCCGCGGGCCGATCCAGCAGATCGCCGCGCGGCACGGCGCGGCGGTCAAGGTGGCCGAGGTGCCGCCGGGCCCGCCGGTGCTCTCGACGCTGGTCGCCGAGGTCTACGGGCCGACCGAGGAGGCCCGGCTCGAGGTGGCGCGGAAGATCCTCGACATCTTCAACAGCACCGACGGCGTCGTCGACACCGACTGGTTCGTCGAGGCGCCGCAGCCGAAGCTGGTGTTCCGGGTCGACCGCGAGAAGGCGGCGCTGCACGGCGTGCCGGCGGCGATGGTGGCGCGGACGCTGCGGCTGGCGATCTCCGGCGAGAGCGCCGGGCGGCTGCACGACACGCGGCAGCTCGAGCCGGTCGAGATCGAGCTGCGGCTGCCGCGCAGCGAGCGCTCGACGGTGGCCGACCTCTCGGCGATCCGGCTCGCGAGCATGAACGGCGCGCTGGTGCCGCTGAGCGAGCTGGTGCGCGTCGAGCAGGTCACCCGCGAGCGCGCGCGCTACCGCAAGAACCTGCTGCCGGTGACCTACGTCGTCGGCGACGTGGCCGGGGTCGAGGAGAGTCCGGTCTACGCGATCCTCGACATGGCCGAACGGATCGAGCAGATCGAGCTGCCCGACGGGACGCACGTCGAGCAGTGGTACACCGACGAGCCGCCGCTCCAGGAGCACGTCGCGATGAAGTGGGACGGCGAGTGGCACATCACCTACGAGGTGTTCCGCGACCTCGGCGCGGCGTTCGGGGCGGTGCTGATCCTGATCTACATGCTGATCATCGGCTGGTTCCGCTCGTTCAAGGTGCCGCTGGTGATGATGATCGCGATCCCGCTGAGCCTGGTGGGGATCCTGCCCGGTCACTGGCTGTTCGGGAAGTTCTTCACCGCCACGTCGATGATCGGATTCATCGCGCTGGCCGGGATCATGGTGCGCAACTCGGTGCTGCTGATCGACTTCGTCAACCTGGCGCTCGAGGGAGACAAGTCGCTGGCCGAGGCGGTGGTCGAAGCCGGCGCGGTGCGGTTCCGGCCGATCCTGCTGACCGCCGGGACGGTGGTCGTCGGCGCGTTCGTGATCCTGTTCGACCCGATCTTCGAGGGGCTGGCGGTCTCGCTGATGTTCGGCGCGTTCGCGTCGACGGTGCTGACGCTGGTGGTGGTGCCGCTGGTGCACTACATGGTCGAGGCGCGCAACCACGAGCGGGCGCTGCCGGATGCCTGGCAGGGCCGGGCGGAGAACGACCGATGAAAAGAAACCTGGTGAAGATCCTGTGCAACAGTGACCTGACGGATCGCGTGATCTCGGCCCTGGACCACGCGGGGGCGCACCACTTCCTTCGCATCCCCGAGGCGGTGGGGACGATGTTCGAGCCGGAGGGCGTGATACCGCGCACGATCTCGTGGGAGGCGACGCTGTTCGTCGTCCCCGGCCTGACCGTCGAGCAGATCGACCGGCTGGTCCACGAGCTGCGAGACGTCGTCGGCGAATGCAGCGCCGAGAACTGCCTGCGCATCCTCGTCTCCCGCGTCGAACGACTCCTGTAGCGGCGGGGCTTGCCCCGCCGATGGTGCGCTGCGCGGGAACCCTGCCCGTACGCGGAGCGGGCTTGCCCGGCCGATGGTGCGCTGCGCGGGAACCGCACCCGAACGCCGTAGCGGCCGGGCTTGCCCGGCCGATTCTCCATCCGCGAC
>RFIB01000123.1 GCA_003695625.1 Acidobacteriota bacterium
GGATCGATCCGAACCCAGTGCGCGGCTCGCCGTGCTCGACGCGCGCGCGCTGTCCGGGCCGACCGGGCGGCGCGGCGTCGGACGCTACGTGCGCGACCTGCTCTGCGGGCTCGCGGCGGTGCCGGACCGGCGCGTGCGCGTCGGCGCGCTGCTCGAGGCGTCCGCCGGAGGTGCGGACGACCTGCCGGCGGGGATCGAGCGTCTCGCCTGGCGCCAGCCTCCGGGTCCCGCGCTGGCGTGGTCGCGGCTGCTCGGCCCGCGCGCGCTGCGCGGCGCGGGAGCGGCGCTCTATCACGCGACGTTCCTCGCGCCGCTGGCCGTGCCCGCTGGCATCGCGTTCACGGCGACGATCCACGACGTGATTCCGCTCGAGCATCCGCGGCGGTTTACCTGGCGCCAGCGCGCGGTGTTCCGCGCGTCCCTGGCCGCCTGCGCGCGGGCCGCGCGGGTCGTTGCCGTCAGCGAGGTGACCGCGCGCCGCGTCGCCGCGCGGTTCGGTGTGCCGGCCGACCGGCTGCGCGTGGTCCCGCCGCCGGTGGAGCTGGCGGGCATCGGCGACGATGCGCTGGCCGCCGCCCGGCGCGCGGCGCTGCCCGCGGGCGTCGAGGAGCCCTTCGTGCTGCACCTCGGAGGATTCGACCCGCTCAAGGGGGTCTGTGACCTGCTGCTGCCGGCGTTTGCCGAACTCGTCCGTGCCGGCAGCGCGATGAACCTCGTGCTGACCGGACCGCCCGGCCCCGGTCGCGATGCCGCGCGGCGCGCCGCCGACGAGCTGAGGGTCGCCGCACGCGTCGCGTTTCCCGGCGTCGTGCCCGATGCCCGGCGGGTTGCGCTGATCGCGCGCGCGGCCGCGGTGGTGGTCGCGTCGCACGAGGAGGGCTTCGGCATCCCGGCGATCGAGGCGCTGGCCTGCGGCGTGCCGGTGGCGGTCGGCCCGGCGGAGGCGACGCGCGAGGCGGTCGGCGAGCACGGCCAGCTCGCCCTCGCGCCGACGCCGCGGGCGCTGGCGGTGGCGATCGCCCGCGCGCTCGATGCGGGCGGTCCCGAAGGCCCGGAGGCCGCCGCGCGACGCCGGCACGCGCGCCGCTTCGCTCCGGACCGCATCGCGCGCGAGCTGCTCGCCGTCTGGGACGAGGTGCTCGCGTGAGGCTCGGGATCGACGCGCGGGTGCTCGCGCACCGGCCTACCGGCGTGGCGCGCTACCTCGGCGCGCTGCTCGCGCACCTGCCGGCGCTGATGCCGGGCGGCGCCGAGCGCGTGCTGCTCGCCGACCGGCCGCTCGACGCGCGCTGGCGCGCATCCGCGACGCGCGTCGAGACGCTGCGCTGGCCCCTACCCGGCGGCGATCCGGCCTGGCGCCAGGTGCGCCTGGCCGCCCGGCTGTGGCGGCCGCCGCGCTTCGACGCGCTGTTCTGCCCGTTCTACACGGTGCCGCTCGCCGCGCCGGGACGATTCGTGGTCACGCTCCACGACGTCGCGTTCGCCGCGCATCCGGCGTGGTTCGATCGCCGGGGGCGCTGGGCGTTCCGGCTCGCCGGGCCGTCGGCGCGCCGCGCCGCCGCCGTGCTGACGCCGAGCCGCTTCTCCGCCGGCGAGATCGTCCGCCGGTTCGGCGTGCCGCCGGCAAAGGTCCATGTGACGCCGCTGGGGGTCGACACGGAGCGCTTCGCGACCGTCGACGCGGCCGCGCGGAGCGCCCTGCGCGCGTGGCTCGGCTTCGAAGGCCCGTACCTGCTGCACCTCGGTGCGGTCCATGCGCGGCGGCTTCCCGACGTGCTGGTGCGGGCGTTCGCGGACCTCGCGCCGCGGCATCCGGACCTGCGGCTGGTGATCGCGGGGCCCGATCTCGATCCGCGGCCGGATCTGGCCTTGCTGGCGCGTGAACTGGAAATCGAGGACCGCGTCGTGCGCCGCACCTGGGTGCCCGAAGAGCACCTGCCGGCGCTGCTCGGCGGGGCAGAGGCGGTGTGCTACCTGTCCGAGTACGAGGGGTTCGGCCTGCCGCTGCTCGAGGCGCTCGCGGCGGGGGCGCCGGTGCTCGCGCTGCGCCGGGCGAGCCTGCCGGAGGTCGCCGGGGAGGCCGCGCTCTGGGTCGACGAGCCCGACCCCGGGCACATCGCTGCGCGGCTCGACGAACTGCTGCGCGACGAGAGGACACGGCGGCAGCTCGCTGACGCGGGGCCCCGGCGGGCGGCGCGCTTCCCGTGGTGGGAGACGGCACGCGCGACGTGGGAGGTCATCGAGCAGGTGGTGCGGGGCTGAAAGGGCGGTGCGGGGACGCCATCCGGCGTCCCCGCACGGCGCTTCGGCTACTCGGACTTCTTGTCTGCCGCCTTTCCGCCTTCGGGCTCGATCACGTAGCTCAGGTCGGGGCGCGGCTGGTAGTCGACGGTCTCGTACCCGGAGATGCAGTCGCGCCACTCCTCGTAGAGCTTCTTCGTCGTCTCCTCGCCGAACGCCGCCATCAGCACCTCGCCCGCCTGGGGCATGCCGTGGAACTCGGCGGCGCTCGACGCCGCGGTGGTGAACACGAACGTGCCCTCGCCGACCTTGACCTGCCACGCCTGGAACGGCAGCTTCTTCTCCGCCTTGGCGTACGCCTCGCGGACCTTCGCGGCGAGCTCGCGGAACGGCTTTTCCATCCCGGAGCGCAGGTAGTGCGTCTCGACGTTGAGGAACCCGGGCATGCTGCCGTCGCCGCCGGGCATGCTCATCTCGGGCAGGTACCGGACGATCGCCGTCTTCTGGGACAGCACGAGTCCGGCGGGCTTCATCAGCTCGCCGAGCCTGTCCTTGCCGAGCCGCTCGAGCATCTCCTCGTTCCACTTCGCCTCGTCGTCGAACTCGGCCCACTTGTGGAACGCCCAGACCGTCACGTACTCGAAGTTCGGGCCCTGCAGGACCCACCACTGCCACTCCGGGCCGAAGCCGGCCTCGCGGAACGCGGCGACCCACCGCTTCTGCTGCTGCTCGAACTCGTCGGCCATCGCCGGATCGACCCTGGAATACACGATGTAGCGGTACATCGGCGCGGCATCGGCCGCGGCGGCCTGGTCGCCTTCGCCTTCCGCGGCCGTCACGGTCGCCGGGGCCAGCGCGAGCAGCAGGCAGGCCGCCAGCGCCCAGGCGAGAATCTCCCTCGATCTCGTTCTCATGATCGTCCTCCAGCGGCTCGACCGGCGGGCCGACGCCGTGTGCCGCCCGATCATCCGGCCGGCGTCCGCGTCGTCCAAACCCGCCGGGAGGGCCAGGCGGACCGCTGGGAAAGAGATGCGGACCGGCGGGCCGGGCTTGCCGGGGCGGCCCGGTCGCCGTAGCTCCTCGGCCGTCAAGGGAGGTGCCGAGGATGCGGTTCGCACCGGCATGGCTCGCGGCATCGCTGCTGTTCGTCGCGTCCGGCCCGCCGGCCGCGGCGCAGGTGTTCCGACAGCTCACGCGGGAGGCGACCGGCGTGCCGGGCCCCGCCGCCCTCGATGACGCCGGCGCCTTCGTGTTCGCGGCGACGAGCACCGATCCGCTCGGTGACAACCCGCGGCACGCGTTTCTCGTGCGGCGGTTCGACCCGGACACGGGTGCGACGACGACGCTGCTCTCGGCCCGCGACGGCGTGACGACGTCCGCCGCGGTGAGCGACGACGGCAGCCTGCTCGCCTTCGCCTCGCCGGCCGACCTCGTCGGCCTCAATCACGACCGGTCGGTCGAGCTGTACGTCGCCGCCGCCGACGGGAGTTCCGTCACGCAGCTCACCCGCGACGATTCGCCGACGGCCGGCTCGGTGCTCGGCCTCGCGCTGTCCGGCGACGGCAGCCGTGTCGCGTTCGTCGCCGACACCGATCCGCTGGGCCTCAACCCGCAGCACGAGCGGCAACTGTTCGTGATCGGCACCGACGGCACCGGGCTCACCCAGCTCACGACGTTCGGCGCGGCCGGTTTCGGCGCGGTGTCGATCAGCGACGACGGATCGCGGATCGTGTTCACGTCGGATGCCGACCCGCTCGGACTCAACGCGGACCGCACCGACGAGATCTTCACGATCCTCGCCGACGGCAGCGGCCTGGCGCAGCTCACCGCGAGCGACGGCGATTCCGGCGCGCCTGCGCTGTCGGGAGACGGGAGCTGGATCGCGTTCCAGTCCGACGGCGACCTGGTAGGGGCCAATCCGTCGCGGCAGACGGAGATCTTCGTCGTGCGGCCCGACGGGATTGGCCTGGCGCAGCTCACCGAGACCAACGCGCTGCTCGACTTCGGCCAGCCCGGCGCCTTCGCGCCGTCGATCGTCGACGACGGCCAGTGGCTCGTGTTCTTCTCGAACCACTACGTGTTCCCGTTCACCAACCTCGACTCGAACTTCGAGATCTGGCGCATCAACCGCGACGGAACGGGACTGCAGGCGCTCACCTCGAGCGCGCTGAGCGCGGGAAGCTTTCTTCCGGTCGTCTCGGGCGGCGGCACCCGCATCGCTTACCTGACGCTCGCCGAGTTCGGGGGCGGGCCCAACGGCGACGGCAGCCTCGAGCTGGTCGCGATGCGGGCCGACGGCTCGGGCAAGCGGCAGCTCACCGACGGCTCGTGGGTCTTTGCCGGCGACGTCGCGCTCTCGCCGGCGGGGACGCAGGTCGTCTACGTCGCCGACACGGATCCGGTCGGCGGCGGGGCGAGCCTGGAGCGGGTCGAGGTCGGCACCGGGGCGCGCACGACGCTCGTGCCGGCCGGCACGGACGATCCGCAGGCGCCGTCGGTCGCCGCGGACGAGACGACGATCGCCTTCGCGCGGGGAGGGGAGATCTGGGCCGTGCAGGCCGACGGCGGCGACCTGCGCCAGCTCACCTTCGGCGCGGGCGGCTCGGCGCGACCGGCGATCGCGGTCGATGCGCGAAAGGTCGTGTTCGATTCGGTCGACGATCTTGCGGGAGGCAATGCCGACGGCACGCGGGAGATCTTCCTCGTCGGCGACGACGGCACGGGACTCGTCCAGCTCACCTCGGCGGCGGCCGGCGAGTCGCGCGCACCGCGGGTCGACGCCGTCGCGCAGTGGGTCGTCTTCGAGTCGACCGCCGATCTCGACGGCAGCAACCCGGACGGCAGCTTCGAGGTGTACCGCGCGCGCGCCGACGGCACGTCGCTCGCCGCGCTGACCGCCGATCCGGCGGCCCCCTCGCGCGCGCCGGACATCGACCACGGCGGGCGGTTCGTCGTCTGGGAGTCCACCGCCGACCCGTTCGGGACCAACGCGGACGGGGGTCGGGAAGTCTTCCTGTGGGACGCGAGCGGCGGGTCGACGCGGCAGCTCACGGACTTCGCCGCGGGCGAGGCGTTCGCGCCGCGGATCTCCGGCGACGGGGCGACGGTGTGGTTCTTCTCGAATGCGCCGGT
Organism: Acidobacteriota bacterium; assembly: GCA_003695625.1. Lineage (GTDB taxonomy): Bacteria > Acidobacteriota > Polarisedimenticolia > J045 > J045 > J065. The sequence continues at coordinate 5,374 of RFIB01000123.1, forward strand.
GTTCGACGACGATCCCGATCGCCCGGTCGAGCTGTTCCGCATCGACGTCACCACGGGCGAGATCCACCGCGCCTCCGCGCTGCGCGGCGGGATCGAAGGGCCGCTCGGTGCGCTGGGTCTCGGCGGGGGCGGCGACGTCTCGCCGGCGCGCGACGGGCGCCGCGCCGCGCTCGCCGCGGGCGGGGATCCCGCCCGCGAGAATCCCGACGCGCTGCCCGAGGTGTTCCTCGCCGATCTCCGCACGCCGCCGCGGATCGACGTCTCGAAGGCGACGCCGACGCTGGTGAGCTGGACCGTCGGGAGCGGTCCGGTGCGCTACGACGCGATCCGCGGAGACGTCGCCGAGCTTGCCGGTGACGCCGCCGGCGTCGACCTCGGCGCGGTGATCTGCCTCGAGGACGACTCGCCGGACGCCGACACCCGCGGATTCGAGGACCCGATCGCACCGTCGCCGGGCCAGGCGTTCTTCTATCTCCATCGCGGCAGCGAGGGCCAGGCGGCCGGTCCCGGAAGCTGGGGGCGCGGCAGCGCCGGCGGCGAACGCAACCCGTCCTCCGGGAGCTGCACGCCCTAGGAGCTGCCGATTCGCGCGGCGGGAATGGCCTGCTGCGTGGCTGGTCCTGCGCCGGGTCGCGTTGCAGGGACCGGTCCGCATCGGGGACGTCCTTTCGTGCCTGACTGCGAAGACAGTGCAGCAAGCTGGGAATGCGCAGGCATGGTTGCTTGATCACGGACAGGGTGATATACAGACCCCGCCGGGAGAGGAGGCAAGGCTGTGGCGCGAGTCCTGCTTCCTTCCTTCCTTCCTTGTTGCGGAAGGCCGTCGGCTTGCGTCGCCGGCTGGTGGGCCCGGCAAACGGCTTCCGCCGGCGCGCGTGGCGGCTCGTGCCCGCCAGGGGCGCACCGGCGCGGCAGGGTGCGGGCTCCCGGACACCTCCCGTTCCCCGGTCTCCCCCGCCGGTACCGCTTGCCGTGACCGGGTGCCGGATTCACGCCGGACAGAGATCGACTCGAGGCGCGCGGCCCCGCGCGGGCGGCGGAGTGCGGCGCGGGTCGCCCGCGCGTGACCGAAAGGGGGAGAGGACCATGAGACATTTCCTGTGCGTGTTCGCCATGCTGGTGCTGGCGGCGGTGCCGACATGGGCGGACGGGAATGTCCGCGCTGCGACGCTGATGGTCAGCGTGCTGGGCAACGGACAGTACGAGATCGTCTACCGCCACGGCGCGGAGTGGGACGCAGACCAGGGGCTGTTCGGCTACCACGTCCGGCTCGAGCACTGGCGGAACGGACAGCTCGAGGCGGTGCTCGTCGATGAGGACGTGGACGTCGAGCCGCATCCGGATGCCGTCTGCCCGAGCTGTGATCAGTCAGGCGTGACTTGCAGCAAGTCCAACTGCCACTATCGGCTGACCCCGGGCAAGGGGCCGTGGTTCGAGGGCAAATGTGATGCTGGTTCCGTAACCTGCCCAGGTTCCGACGCTGCTGTCTGCACCTGCAAGCGCTCCGACGGTGGCGGCTCGAAGTACCTCGATCTTCAGATCGGTGACACGGTCGTCTTCTCCGTCGAGCCGGGTCCCGGGTTCGTGGACTGGGCTCCGGAAGACGACGTGCTGTCCTTCGTGCTGGAGTAGGAGGGGACGCCATGTGGCGAAGGTGGGTGACGATCACGGCGGGCGCTCTCGTCTCGATCTCGCTGGCTTCTGCGACGGAACCGGTTGATCTCAAGGCGAAGGCGCTGGCGCTCTCGACGGATCCTTCGGGTGCCCTGCTGGTGGAGCCGTACCTCCGGGTCTGGCACGCGCCCGACAGTGGCCCGTACCGGATTCACATCGAGGTCGTCCAGCAGCGGAACGGTATTCCGATCGCCACGGTTGTTGATCGGACGATCGACGGCCTGATCAGCTCGCAGTCGGCGTGCGATTCCGGCTGCAAGTCCCAGTCCTGCACCGGGACCTGCTGGGTCGGCGCGACGAAGGGTTCGTGTGCGGTGATGGTCGAGAACTGCGGGACCGTCGATGGAAACCGGGAGTGCGGCTGCGAGATCAAGGGCGGCAGCGGCCTGGTGAGCGCGCTTCCCGGCGATCTGTTCGTGTACACCGTGTCGGCGCTCGGTGACGTGGCCGAGCGGACACCCGAAGACAACACGCTGCGTGTGGCCGTGAACTGAGTTCCGCAAAAGACATCGACCGGGGCGGCGGAGGACTCGACTCGCCGTCCCGGCCGATTCCCGGTCGACAAGGAGGATTCGACGATGCTGCGGAAGTTCTCATGGAAGCCCGTGCCGTGGATCCTGCTCGGGGCTGGGCTCGCGCTCCTTGCGGGCGCGGTCATCGCCCCCGTCGCCGATGCGGGCGAGCAGCCCCGGCAGCAGACGATCGAGGCGCGCGAGATCATCCTCTACACGCCTTCCGGGGAGAAGGGCGTGCGGATCTTCGCCGACGACAAGCTGGTCGGAATCCAGCTCTACGGGCCATCAAAGCACCTGGCGAATGCCGCAAACACGTATTTCGTACTCAGGCGTGATACCGGTGGAGCAGGCATCATGCTCTACGATCCATACGGCAACGGACGCGTGGGGCTGGGCACGAGTCCGGACGGGCCGCCGACAGGAGGGTGCTGGTTCCTGGACTGCGTGCCGGACCCGACGCCATAGGGGGCGGCAGTCGGTGAATCCGCGGGCAGGCTCCGCCCCATGTTCGCTGCGCGTTCCCGCCGCGCCACGGGCCTGCCTGCGGATCGGCGAAGGAGGGACGCTCAGCGGCTGGCGGTCTTCCGCGGGCCGGCGTCGCGCAGCAGCTTGCGGCCGATGGCGACGAAGCGGTCGGCGGCCTCGCGCAGGTCGGGGGCGGTCGAGCGGCGGAAGCCGTAGACCTCGACGCGCACGCCGCGCATCTTGAGCTGGCGCACCAGCGGGACGAAGTCGCCGTCGCCGGTGGCCAGCACGACGACGTCGAGGTTGTCGGCGCTGGACATCGCGTCGAGGGCCATCTCGAGGTCCCAGTTGCCCTTCGCGGTGCGGTCGGCCCGCACGCGCAGCGGCTTGCGCTTGACCTCGTAGGCCTTCATCTGCAGCAGGTGGATGAACGCGCTCTGGTCGATCTCCTTCGCCTCGACCACGTAGGCCACCGCGCGCACGAGCTGGCGCCCCTCGCTGGCCGTGGCGAGCAGCGCCTCGAAGTCGACCCGCGCGCCGCGTTCCCTGGCGCCGTAGAACATGTTCTGCACGTCGACGAACAGCCCGACGCGCTGCACCTCGCCGGCCCTGCGCCGCGTCCGCGCGGCCGGCCGCTCGCCCTCGCCGTCGCCGACCAGCTCGCGGCGCAGGTCGCCGAACTGGCGCAGGATCTCCTGCTGCGCCGCCGCCACCTGACGTGATTCGGCCTCGCGCAGCGCGACGAGCTGCTCGACGAGACCGGCGAGCCGCACGACCTGCCGGCTGTTCTCGCGCACGACCTCGCGCCGCTCGCGTTCGGCCTCGCGCAGCTTCTCGAGCGCCGCCGCCGCGCGCCGGTGTTCGCGCGTCAGCCGCCTCAGCGCCGTGCTCACCTCGCCGGTGCGCTCCTGGGCACGCCGCTCGTTGAGCTGTTCGATCCGGCGCCGGAGCCGCTCGACCTCGCGCGCGAGGCGGGTGCGTTCCTCGCGCTCGGAGCGCTCGGACTGGCGTGCGGCGTGCAGTTCGTTGAGCCGCCGCGCGAGCCGCTCCTCGAGCGCCGCCGTGCGCTCGACGGCCCGGGCGAGCTGCGTCTCGAGCTTGCGCACGCGCGCCTCGAGCTCGCGCCGCTCCTGCTCGAGTTCCTTGAGGCTTGCCCGGTCGGAGGCGACCTTGGCGACGAACTCGCGCCGCGCCGGACGTCCGTCGGCCTCCAGCGCGGCGGCGATCAGCTCGGCGGCGGTGCGCAGCTCGGCGACCGGCAGCGGCGCCTCGTCCGCGCGCGCCAGCCGATGCAGCAGCGCCGGGGACGCATCGTCCGGTGCGCGGAGCTGGTCGGCGATGAGCTGGCGCAGCGGGCCCTCTCCCTCGGGCAGCGCGCCGCGGCCGTCGGCGAGTTCGTCGAGCCGCTCGAGCAGCGTCCCGCCGAGGTCCGGGCGTTCGGCGACCGCGTCGACGACGAACAGCGCGGGATCGGCCGGACCCTCGCCGGTCTCCATCCGTCGACCGACGAGCGACTCGAGTTCGGACGGCTCGATCATCCGCTCGAGCACGACCCGCAGACCCTGCGGCCCGAGCCGGTCGAGATACGTGGTCCAGGCGGCCTTCACGGGCGATCTCCGACGGGTCGCACCCGCCGCGATGATAGCACCCTGCCGGGGGGGGCGTCCCGCGCCGTGCGGCGCAAGTGGCTATCGTGCAACAACTTGTGCCGTCCCGCGCCCGGGAGGCGGGGCTTTGCCGCGGTCGCGCGGTTGACGCTCTGCCGTGCCGGGTCAAACATGGCGCCCCCTCGACCGGCGCGCCCCGCCGCGGACCGGCCTGCCTGCGGAGGACGCATGATCGTCGGACTCGGCGTCGACCTCGTCGAGCTCTCCCGCATCCGCGCCGTCCTCGAGCGCCACGGCGACCGGTTCCTGCGGCGCGTGCTGACCGACGACGAGCGCGCGTACTGCCTGCGCAAGCGCGATCCGGTGCCCAGCCTCGCCGCGCGGTTCGCGGCCAAGGAGGCGGCGGCCAAGGCGCTCGGCACCGGTCTTGCCCGCGGCGTGTGGTTCCGCGACATCGAGGTCGTGCGCGCCGAGACCGGCGAGCCGGGCCTGCGCTTTCACCGCGGTGCGCAGCGGATGGCCGACCTGCGGCGCGCGACCCGCGGTCTGCTCACGCTGACCCACGGCCGCGACGCCGCCGTCGCCGTCGTCGTCCTGGAACGCGAACCGTGAGCGAGCCGGACGGCCGTCCGCCACGTTTCGCACGCCTCGTGCGGCGTCTGCTCGAGCTGACGGCCTGGTTCTCCGTGCACCACCCGCGCACGGTGGTGCTCCTCGCGCTCGTCGCGACGGCGCTGGCGCTGTGGTCCGCCTCCGACCTGCGGCTGTCGACCGACATCGACTCGCTGATGCCCCACGACGTGCCGGAGGCCGAGCGGCTGCGCGACCTGTTCGAGCGCTACGGGTCGTCCGAGCCGATCGTGCTCGCCATCTCGGGCCGCGGCGAGGAGGATCTCGACGACCGGATCGATCTTGCGCTGACGATCTCCGACCTGCTCGAGACACGCCCGCGGCTCCACGGCGTGACGGGACTGTTCGGCGAGGATCCGTGGTCGCTGCTCGAGGGTCCGCAGGCCAGCGCGCTGATGCTCTACCTCGAGCCGGAGGAGATCGAGCAGCTCGCCTCGGGCCTCGACCGCGACGGGATCCGCCGCCGCGTGGCCCGCGCCCGCGAACGGCTGCGCTCGCCGATCGGCGCGGTGGCCAGCCGGCTGGTCGCCGAGGATCCGCTCGGCTTCGTCGGCGTCGCGATCCGGCACCTCGGCGCGATCAAGGGCCGGCTGCGGATCGCCTCGCGCGACGGCGTGCTGATGACCGAGGACGGCGCCTACGTGATGCTGCTCGTCCGCGCCGAAGGGCGCACCGACGACTTCGCGTTCGCGCAGGGCGTGCTCGGCGAGCTCGAGAACATCGCGCGGCAGGCGCTCGAGACGCTCGGGATCGAGGGGACCGTCGGCATCGGCCCGCCGCCGGAGGGTGCCGAAGGCACGCTCCACGTCGGCCTGACCGGGGCCCCGGCGATCCTGACCGACTACCGGCGCATCCTCGCGTCGGACATCCGCGACATCTCGTGGGGCGCGTTCGTCGCGGTGATGGTGCTGTTCCTGCTCGCGTTCCGGCGGGTGACCGCGCTGTTCGTCGCCGGCGTGCCGCTGGCCGTCGGCGTCGCGTGGGCGCTCGGCTTCGCCGGCGTGGCGATCGGCGAGATCTCGGTGTTCACCGCCGGTTCGGTGGCGATCCTGTGCGGCCTGGCGATCGACTTCACGATCCACCTCTACAACCGCTACCTCGAGGAGATCCACGCCGGCCACGACATGGCGACCGCCTTCGCCGCCGCGCACGGAGAGACCGGCCTGGGGATCCTGGCCGCCGCCGCGACGACGGCGTGGGCGTTCCTCGCCGCCGGCTTCTCGCGCTTCCGCGGGCTGAGTCATCTCGGCGTGATCTGCGCGGTCGGGATGCTGCTGGCCCTGCTCGCCAGCCTGCTGCTCGTGCCGGCGATCGTCGCCATCGTCGCCCGCCTGCGGCCGCGCGCCGACCGGCCGCGCGGGCTGGCCAGCTTCGGGCTCGGGCCCCTGCTGACGCTGGTCACCCGCCATTCGCGGCTGACGATCGCGCTCGGGCTGGTCGCCACCGCCGTGCTGGTCGGCCCCGCGCTGCGGGTGCATCTCGACGAGGACTTCAACCGCTTCCGGCCGGTCAGCTCGCCGTCGATCCGCCTGCAGCAGGAGCTGGTCGTCCGCACCGGGACGTCGCTGCGCCCGGTGCTGGCGATGATCCGCGGCGACGACCAGGACGCGCTGCTCGAGCAGAGCGCGCGGCTCGAGGCGTCGTTCGACGACCTGGTCGACGAGGGCGGCCCGCTCGCCGCCGTGCTCGGACCGTCGCGCATCGTCCCGCCGCCGTCGGCGCAGCAGCGCGCGCTCGCGACGCTGCGGCGGCTGCGCGCGGCGGGCCTCGATCCGGCCCGCGTCGAGCGCGAGCTGCTCGCGGCGATGGAGGCCGAGGGCTTCCGCATCGACGCCCGGGCGCGCCAGGCAGCGGCGCGCGTGCGCGCGATCCTGGCGCGCGACGCCCCGCTGACCGTTGCGGAGGCGCGCCGCGGACCGCTCGGCCCGGTGCTCGGCGACCTGATCATCCCCGACCCGCGCGGCGGCTCGAACGCCCTCGTGTTCGCCTATCCGACGCCGGGGATCGCGAGCCGTCCGCTCGTCGACGCGCTGCGCGCCGCGGTGGCGGCGAGCGGCGTCGACGCGGAGCTGGTCGGCGGCCAGGTGCTCGGCCAGGCGCTGCGCCCGATCATGCGGCGCGATGCCGTCGTCGCGATGGCGCTGGCGGCCGCGGGGGTGCTGCTGATCCTGCTTGCCGCGTTCCGCCGCGTCGTGCTCGTCGCGCTGACGTTCGTGCCGCTGGTCGTCGGCCTGGTCGCCTCGGTCGGGCTGATGGCGTGGCTCGGCATCGACTTCAACCTGGTCAGCCTGTCGATGCTGCCGCTGATCCTCGGCATCGGCATCGACAACGGCATCCACGTCGTGCACCGGTGGCTTTCCCACCGCACCGAGGCGCTGGCCGACGTGTTCCGCCACACCGGGCGCGGGATCGTGATGACCTCGCTGACGACGATGGTCGGCTTCGGCGCAATGATGTTCGCCGACTATCCCGGACTGCGTTCGTCGGGCGTGCTGGCGATCCTCGGCGTCGGCGCGACGCTGGTCACCGCGGTCACGCTGCTGCCCGCCCTGCTCGTGCAGCTCAGGATCCGTGACGAGAAGCGGGAGCAGGCGTCAGCCGACGCCGACCGGTGAGTCCAGGGAAGCTTCGGCCGGGGCCGGCGCGTCGCCGGCCCGGGGAATCCGTACCAGGCCGCGCCGGACCAGCCGCCGCAGCACGCGGACCGTCTCGACCTCGCGCAGCGGGGCGACCTCGACGATGTCGCGCACGCTCCACGCGCCGTCGAGGCGGGAGAGCAGGAAGAACTCCTCGGGGCGCAGCGTCTCGGAGGTCAGGTCCTCGATCGGGCGCGTGAGTTCGGGGATCGCGTCCTCGGGGAACTCGTCGCGGTAGAACTTGTCGAGGAACGCCGGCTCGGCACGGGCCAGCAGCTCCTTGGCCTCGGGCTCGGCGAGCACCTCGTCGCCGGTCAGCAGCTCGAGGGCGCTCTCCGCGTCGCCGGCCTCGAGCTTCTGCCGGGCCGTGCGCAGTCGCGCGGGGACCGACATCTCGGACAGCTCCTCGTCCGGCGACTCGGTCGTGATCCGGGGCAGGGCCGGCCCCTCGAGCGAGACGATCCGCACCAGTCCGAGCTTGAGGGCCTCGAACAGGAACTTCTGCACCGGAAACGGGCTGGCATGGACCAGCAGCGCCAGCTCGTCGATGGTGCGGCGCTCGTCGATCGCGTCGAGGATGCGGCGCGCCAGCGGATGGGCGAGCACCTCCTGCGGCACCTCGCGCTCCGTGCGGCCGAGCACGACGCGCCCGTTGGGAAACTCCTCGCGGATCCGCATCATCTCGTCGTGCCGGTGCACGCCGCGCAGCAGCACGTGGTCGACCGGCAGCGCGATCAGCACGACGTTGACCCCCGGCTTGGCGCCGGGATGGAACTTGAACTCGGCGTCCTCCCACTCGAACAGCGAGTAGATGATCTCCTCGGTGCGCTCGGCCAGCGCCCGCACCAGCGCGTCCTGCGTGACGAAGCCGAGCCGGACGACGACGTTGCCGAGGAACTCGTCCTGCTCGCGGCGGGCGAGCAGGCTGGCGCGGAGCTGCTCCTCGTTGAGCATCCCGCGCGCGACCAGCACGTGGCCGAGCATCTCGGTGTGCTGGTTCGAGGCGGCGCCGACGACGACGCCGTCGCGCAGGTAGACCTCCTTGACGATCTCGTTGCGGCGGAAGTCGAATCGCCCGGTCTTCTGGGCAGACGCGGCCCACTGCAGCAGATCTGCAAGGGCCATCGTCGACAGCGTGCCCGAAAGGCTCATCCCTCGTCCCGCCGCGGGTCGCCGCACGCCCCCCCGGCGGACATTAGGGCCCCGCGGCAATGCGGGCAAGACGGAACCGTGGCGGGGCCCTATGTTGTCTGCGGGGGAGGCGCCGCGGCGGCGCCGGGAGGCGCGGATGACGACGACGCAGGAGTCCCGGGAGAGCCGGGCGGGGGACCCGCGGTTCCGGGTGCCCAAGGTCGCCGAGCCGGTCTCGGTGATGCTCGAGGGCGGCCTCGAGGTGGAGGGCACGGTCCATCTCGCGCCGGCCGCCGGCAGCCACCTCGGCCGCGAGCGGATCATCGACCTGCTGCTGGCCGACGAGCCGTTCCTGCCGCTGACCGGCCCGGACGGGGCGTGCCTGGTCAACAAGCGGCGGATCGTCCGGATCGCCTTCGCCGATCCGTTCGACGCCGAGCTCGACGAGGCCCGGGGCGAGGGCACGCACGAGGCGGCGATCGAGATCGACCTGTGCGGGGTGCCGGCCCACGCGATGCGGCTGCGCGGGACGATCCGCTACGTGATGCCCGAGGGGCACGGGCGGATCGTCGACTACCTCAACCAGGCGCGCCGGTTCTACCCGGTGCTCACCGGCGACCGGGTCGCCCTGGTCAGCCTCAAGCACACCGTCGCTGTCCGCGACGCCTGATCAGCCGGCCGGCTGCTCCCAGCGCAGGGCGAGGCGGATCCGGTCCCCGGGTGCCAGCCCGAGCGCCGCGGCGGCGCTGTCCCGGTTGCGCGCGATCTCGAGCCGGTCGGACGAGCCCCACAGCACGACCGTCGCTCCGGGCTCGGCCTCGGCGTACGTCCGCGCCAGCGGCCCCGGCGGACGGCCGGGCAGTCCGATCCGCGGCTCGAGCCCGGCGCGCGGCGGGACCAGGGCGTGGCGCGCCAGGTTGGTCGTGACGTTGCCGAACCGGTCGACGTCGAGCACGGTCAGCTCGAGCGCGTCCGCGGTCACGCGCGGCGGTTCGAGCGGCAGGCGGACCGGGTCGTCGATCCGCGGGCCGAGGTCGCCGGGCGCGAGCCCGCGGACGAGGTGCGCGGCGGCGGGGGCGAACAGGTCGCGCCCGTGGAACGTCGGCGCGATCCGGCGCGGGCCGAGATCGCGGCGGGCGATCACGTGGACCGCCGCGTCCGGATCGCCGTCGAGCACGTGCGTGAACAGGCCGTTGTCCGGCCCGACGTAGGTCTGCCCGCCGGCGCGCACGACGATCGGCTGGCGATCGGTGCCGACCCCGGGGTCGACGACGGCCAGGTGCACCGTCCCCGGCGGAAACCACGGCGCGGCGGTGGCGAGCACCCACGCTCCGCGCCACACGTCCTGCGGCGGGATCTCGTGGCTGATCGTCACCTGGCGCGCCTCGGGGCACAGCCGGCACAGCACGCCGCGCATCGCCGCGACGTAGCCGTCGGCCGTGCCGAAGTCGGTCAGCAGCGTCACCACCGGGCGGTCCATCGCGCGTCCTCCGGCCGGTCGGTCCCGGCGGGCCGGATTGTCGGCCCCCGGACGCGCGCGGCCAAGCGTGGACGCGCTCCGAGCGCGCTCTTATGATCCGGGAGCATCCGCCGGCCGCCCGCGCCCGCCGCGGCCGGAACGCCACCCACGGAGACCCGAGCATGCCGAGGAACATCGTCCGATTCGCGACCGCCCTCGCGTCCGTCCTGCTGCCCGCCGCCGCCGTCGCGCTGTCCGCGCAGGCCGAGCAAGGCGATGCGGTCCTCGGCGTCCGCGTCGAGCGTCCGGTCCACGCCGTCGCGCTGCGCCTCGGCGCGCCCGACGATCCGGCGCTCGGGCAGCCCCCGGCGCTGCCCGAGGACGGAGGCGACGGGACGGCCGACCGCGGCCGGCTGTGGGGCGTGGTCGAGGTGCGGTTCGCCGCGCTCTACGACCCGGAGACCGGCCTCGACCGCGAGGCGCTCGAGCGCCGTCTCGCGCGGCTCGACGCGGTCGAGGGACCCGGCGTGCTGGCGATCGCCGGCGGACACCCGGCGTGGGGCCGCTTCGGCCCCGGCGGATTCGAGCCGGGCACGCGCGCCGGAGCCGACCTCGACGCGTACCGGCGTGCGTTCTCGCACTTCCTGCGCGACGTGGCGCGGGTCGCCGCCGGCCGGGTCGCGTGGTACCTGCTCGACGACGTCCTGCCGGCCCCCGGCTCGCCGGACGACGCGCGGCTGGCCCAGTTCGAGATGAAGTCCGCCGCGGTGGCGCTGCGGGCGGAGCACCCCGGCGCCGGCGTCGCGTTCCGCGTCGACGGGACGCCCGGCGTCGAGCTGCTGGCCCGCGCGTACGCGGTCGCCGGGGACCTGGCCCCGTACGTCGACGGCATCGCGATCGGGCTGCGGCCCGACGACGACCTGCCGGGCGGGATCGGCGCGGTGCGCGACCTGCTGCGCGACGTCGATCCCGGCGCGTCGCTGTGGGTCGACGCGGACCTGACCTCGGTGCGCGACGAGGCCGCCGCGGCGGCGCACGTCGCAGGCCTGATCGCCGAGGGGGCCGACCTGGCGATCGTCGCGCTGCCGCCGGACGGCGAGCCGGGCGCGCCGATCGTCGGCGGCGCCGCGATCGGCGGTCTCGTGCGCGTCCTCTCGCCGGCGATGGGCCTCTCGCCGGACCGCGACGCCGGGCTCGCCGTGCCGGAGGACGCGGCCGTGCCGGTGCGCTGGAAGCGGTTCTTCGACCCGGTCGGCTTCCGCGAGGTCGTCGTCTACTGGGCCGAGCGCCCGGTCGGCGAGGACGCGCGGGCGCCGTTCGTGTTCGAGACGTTCCTGCGCCGCGGCTACGCGGTCGTCGATCCGGCGACCGGCCGCGAGCGGCTGCTGCGCTCCGAGCGCGTCGACGAGACCCACGTCCGCGTCGAGGCTCCGCTCTCCCGCGCCCCGCGGCTGCTCGTCGTGCGCCGGCAGGCGTCGTCGCCGGGATTCGAGACCGAGCCGGAGCAGACGGAAGTGTCCTCGACCGCGCTGGTCACCGCCGACGAGGTGATCGCGGCCTACCAGCGCGTCAAGGCGTTCGAGGACGAGCGACTGCACAGCATCCACCGCACGGGACAGCTCAGCCTGCGCGTGCGCTACGGGCAGATCACGGGGACGCTCGACATCACGATCCGCGGCGACTACCTGTGGAGCCCCGAGACCGGAGCGGAGTGGGTCGTCGGCGAGACGTTCTTCAACGGCGTGCGGCTCGACTGGGACAAGTTCCCCGAGCTGCCGTTCCTGAGCCGGGAGCGGGCCATCGCCCTGCCGCTCGACCTGAACCTCGACAAGCGCTACCGCTACGAACTCGACGGCCGCGAGACCGTCGAGGGGCGCGACTGCTGGGTCGTGCGCTTCGAGCCGATCGATGCCGGGCTGTCGCTCTACCGCGGGCGCGCGTGGATCGATCGCCGCACCGGGGCGCTGGTCCGGGTGACCACCGTGCAGACGAACCTCAAGCCGCCGGTGATCAGCGACGAGACGACGCAGACGTTCCGGCCGTACGAGGCGCCCGACGGCACCGTGCTGTGGATCCTCGATCGCGTCGAGGGCCAGCAGATCTACACCGTGTCGGGGACCAATCTCGTCGTGCTGCGCGAGATGACGTTCGGCCCGCCGGAGATCAACCGCCCCGACTTCGCCGCGCTGCAGGCGTCGATCTATCGCTCCGACAAGCAGATGCTCCGCGAGACGCCCGAGGGCTTCAAGTGGCTCGAGCGGACCGAGGACGGCGGGCGCGTCGTGCTCGAGAAGGGCGACCCGACCCAGTTCTTCGCCGTCGCCGGACTGCTCAAGGACGACGGCGCGTCGGACAGCGTGATTCCGCTCGCCGGTGTCAACTACACCAACGTCGATTTCCGCGGCAAGGGCTGGCTGTTCAACGTGTTCTTCGCCGGGGCGCTGGCCAACGTCAACCTGTCGAATCCGTCGCTGTTCGGCTCGAAGGCCGACCTCGGCGTGACCCTCAACGCGATCGCGTTCCCGCTGACCGACCGCGTCTTCGTGCCCGACCCGGCCGGCGACCGGATCGTCGAGCTCGAGGACCAGCGCGTCCAGCGCACGCCGCAGTCGCTGACCGTCGACGTCGGCTACCCGCTCGGCGACTTCCTCAAGCTGCGCGGCAGCGTCAACGCGCAGTACATCAACTACCAGCGCGCCGACGAGACCCGCAACTTCACGATCCCGGCCGACCACGTGCAGACCTCGGCGCTGCTCGAGCTGGCCTGGGACCGCAAGGGCTGGGGCTTCCTGGTCCAGGGGCGGGCCTACCGGCGCTCCGACTGGGAGCCGTGGGGCCCCGACGGCGCGCTGGTCACCGGCGAGGAGATCGAGCGGGCGAAGAGCTTCAGCACCTGGCAGGTGGGCGTCCAGAAGGACTGGTTCCTGCCCTACTTCCAGCGGATCCAGCTCTCGACGCGCTGGGAGGGTGGCTCGGACCTCGACCGCTTCTCGGCGTTCACGTTCGGGTTCCTCGGCGGCGACCGGGTGCGCGGCTTCGGCGGCACCGGGATCCGGTTCGACGAGGGGCTGCTCAGCCAGCTCCAGTACTCGTTCAACCTGCGCAACGTGGTGCGCTTCGACGCGACGGTCGACCACGCCCGCGTGCAGGAACTCGGACTCGACCGCACCACGAGCCACACCGGCATCGGCATTGCGGCGAACTTCCCGGGGCCGTGGCGCACCCTGATCCGCCTCGACGTCGGCTACGCGCTCCGGAGCGACCTGCCCGAGGCCGAGGGCGACACCGAGTTCCTGCTCGTCGTGTTCCGGCTGTTCTGATCCCCGTAGCGGCGGCCCTTGGGCCGCCGATCCTTCAACCGCAACGATTCCATCTTCCGATCGCGCTTTCCGCACCATCGGCGGCCGTAGCGGCGGCCCTTGGGCCGCCGATCCTTCAACCGCGACGATTCCATCTTCTCCATCTTCCGGTCCCGCCC
>RFIB01000124.1 GCA_003695625.1 Acidobacteriota bacterium
GAGGGCGATTGCCTGCGGCAATCGGCCTCCCGTACGATGCCCGGGAGGGCGATTCGCTGCGCGAATCGGCCTCCCGTACGGGCGGGCGGGGTGATCCTGCGGCGATCTGACGTAGGGGCGCCGCAAACGCCGCAGGCGTTTGCCGCGCCCGGCCTCCATCCGCAACGCCTCTATCCCTTTGATGCCTGGAGGGGTCGCGGTTGATGGCCGGGAGGGCGATTGCCTGCGGCAATCGGCCTCCCGTACGATGCCCGGGAGGGCGATTCGCTGCGCGAATCGGCCTCCCGTACGGTTACGGGCGGCCGGCGGCGAGGCGGCGGAGGCGGCGCGCGAGGCGGCGCAGGTCGCGGCCGGCGGCGGTGGCGACGAATATCGTGTCGTCGCCGGCGATCGTGCCGGCAACGTCCGCAATGCCGAGCCGGTCGATCGCCAGCGCGGCCGCCGACGCCTCGCCTGGCGGGGTGACGAGCACGAGCAGGTTCGGCGGCGACTCGCGCACGGCGAGCACCCGCCCGCGTATCCGCGCGAGCAGCGGGTCCTCGTCCGCGGCACCGTCCTGCGGCAGCACCCAGTGCCCGTCGCGCTTGCCGAGCCCCAGTGCGGCGATGTCGCGCGAGACCGACGCCTGGCTGACCTCGAAGCCCTGATCGGCGAGCGCCTCGACCAGCTCGTCCTGGGTGCGGATCCTGCGGCGCGCGACGAGGGCGAGGATCGCGCGGCGCCGGGCCTCGGTCGCGCGGTGCGGGCTCATCGCGCGCGCCCCGCGAGCCGCGCCATCGCCGCATCGAACGCGCGCCGCTTCGCCTCGACCCGGCGCGCCGCCGCGGCGATCCGTCGTTGCAGCGCCGCGATCCCCGGACGCCCCGCGCCGCCCTCGTGCCGGCGCGCGGAGAGGATCTCGCGCGCCGAGGGCACCGGCGGCTCGCGCCCCGCCGCGACCTCGGCGGCGACCTCGCGATAGGCCGTCCGGAACGGCGTGCCGTCCTCGCGCACGCGCCGGAACACCTCGTCGGTCGCCAGCAGGTCGGCCCCGAGCGCCGCGCGGCATGCCTGCTCGTCGATCTCGAGCTGCGGCACGGCGCGCGCGGTCATCGCCAGCATCTCCTCGACCGTGTCGAGCCCGCGCAGCAGCGCGCCCTTGGTGAGCTGCAGGTCGCGGTGGTAGCCGCTCGGCAGGCGCCCGCAGACCGCCATCGCCTGCACGAGCAGGCCGTCGAGCAGGCCGGCGCGGGCGCGGGTCAGCTCGAACAGGTCGGGGTTCTTCTTGTGCGGCATGATGCTCGACCCGGTGGCCAGCTCGCCGGGCAGCCGCAGCAGGCCGTATTCGTCGGCCGAGAGCAGGATCACGTCCCACGCCAGCTTGCCGAGGTCGTGCCCGACGGCCCACAGCGCGGCGAGCACCTGCGCCTCGAGCTTGCCGCGCGAGATCTGCACCGCGGTCACCGGGTTCTGCACCTCGCGGAACCCGAGCGCGCGCGCCGCCGCGCGCCGGTCGAGCGGCAGCGGCACGCCGTAGCCCGCGGCGCTGCCCAGCGGCGAGCGATCGGCGAGCGCCAGCACCGCGTCGACCGGTCCGAGATCGTCGAGCAGCGATGCCGCGAACCCCGTGCCCCACAGCCCGACCGTCGACGGCATCGCGCGGCGCTGGTGCGTCCAGCCGGGCCAGAGTGTCCGCGCGTGCCGCGCCCCGAACGCGGCGAGCGCGCCCGCGCACTCGAGCAGCGCCGCCTCGATCGCGAGCAGCCGGTCGCGCATCAGCAGGCGCAGCGCGCAGACGACCTGGTCGTTGCGCGAGCGCCCCGTGTGCACCTTCGCGCCGAGGTCGCCCAGTTCGCGCACGAGGTGCTTTTCCAGCGCCGAGTGGCAGTCCTCGTCGGCGTCGGTGACGGTCAGCTCGCCCGCGTCCGCCGCCCGCAGCGCGCGGCGCAGCGCCGCGACCAGCCGCCGGTGCTCGCCGGCGCTCAGCAGCCCCGCCGCGCGCAGTCCCTCGACGTGCCCGAGCGTGCCGAGCACGTCCCAGCGCAGCAGCCGCCGGTCGAGGACGCGGTCCTCGCCCACGGTGTAGCGGTCGACCAGCGGATCGGCGGCGGACCCGTCGCCCCACAGCGTCGCCTTCGGCTTCACGACAGGTACTCCCCGGCGATCGCGGCGTACAGCCGCGCCGCCTCGTCGATCTCGTCGAGCGCGATCGCCTCGTCCGGCGTGTGCGAGAGCCGCGAGTCGCCCGGACCGAGCTTGACGCCGTCGACGTCGGCGAGGAACACCCAGTCCGACGAGGTCGGCGAGGCGAACGGCCGGCAGCCGGGACGCACGCGGCGGATCGCCTCGAGCAGCCGCGAGCCGTCCGGCGTCTCCACCGGACGCAGCCGGTCCGAGACGACCTCGACCTCGGTGCGCGGCAGCGCGGCGCGCAGCGCGGCGACGATCTCCTCGTGGCTGTGCGCCGGCGTCGTGCGCACGTCGAGCAGCGCCTCGCAGACCGGCGGCGTCACGTTGCGCGCGATGCCGGCCTCGATCCGCGTCGGCGTGAACGCGACGCGGCCGAGCCGCGGATGGACGCGCGGCATCGCGAATCCCTCGAGCCGCGCGAGCTGGTCGGCGGCGACGAGGATCGCGTTGTCCGGCGCGGTGTCGAGATCCGCGGCCCAGCCGGCGTGGACCTGCGCGCCGCGCCAGCGCAGCGTGAGCACCAGCAGCCCGCGCTGGGCGACGCACGGCTCGAGCCCGGTCGGCTCGCCGATCAGCGCCGCGTCGACCGGTGCGCCGAGCCGCTCGAGCGCGCGCGGCATCGAGGTGTGCCGCGTCTCCTCGCCGAAGGTCGCCAGCACGACGAGCCGCCCGCGCGCCGGGCCGCCGCGCCGGGTCCACTCGGCGGCCGCCGCGGCCATCGCCGCGACCGACGCCTTGGCGTCGAC
>RFIB01000125.1 GCA_003695625.1 Acidobacteriota bacterium
ATTCTGACATTGGTGATCGCGAGCGTGACGTCATCAGGAACATCTACACCGGTGCATCCACCGGCGAGGAGAACGCAACAAAGGGCGATAGCGACTGATCTGATATGCATGGATCTCACCTACTGAATTGTTGCGCGGGCTAACCCGAACTCGGCAGGTCCGCGTAGAGGGATAGACGGCACGGCGCCGCCCCCCGGCGGATCCTGCTCGCGGCTGAGCATACACCGGATCTGGTTGATGGTGAACGGGTTCCGGGCGCGTCGCGCCGTCCGGTCGGCGTTGTGCTGGTCCATGTTCGAGCGGGTTTATCCGACAGCAAGGGCAGACGGGATCGCTGGGTGCGTTGGAAACGCGAACTTCGGGAATGAAGGCGTCGCGGTTGGAGGCCGGGAGGGCGATCGCCTGCGGCGATCGGCCTCCCCTACGGCGGCGTAGCGGCGCCCCTTGGGGCGCCGATTCTGCCTTCGCGACGATTCCATCTTCGGGAATGGAGGCGTCGCGGTTGATGGCCGGGAGGGCGATTCGCCGCGCGAATCGGCCTCCCCTACGGGCGCATCGCACCGAAGGGGCGCAGGCGACGGGCGCGGAGTGCGCGGCTCAGTGCCGACCGCGCCGCACCGCCTCGCGCCAGCGGCGGAGGCGCTCGGCGACCGCCTGCTCTTCTCCCTGGTCCGACGGCTCGTAGAACGTCGTGCCGCGCAGCGCCTCGGGCAGGTACGGCACCGGCGCGTGGTGGCCGGGCTCGTCGTGCGGGTAGCGGTAGCCCCGCCCGTGGCCGGCCGCGCGCGACGTTCCCGCGGACGCGTCGCGCAGCTCGGGCGGGATCGGCAGCGTTCCGCGCTCGCGCGCCGCGCGCGCGGCGGCGTCGCGGGCGACGATCACGCTGTTCGACTTCGGCGCGGTGGCCAGGTAGAGCGCCGCCTCGGCCAGCGGCAGCGTCCCCTCGGGAAGACCGAGGCGGTCGAACGCCTCGGCGGTGGCGACGGCGATCTGCAGCGCACGCGGATCGGCGAGGCCCACGTCCTCGGCGGCGAAGATCATCATCCGCCGCGCCGCGAAGCGCGGATCCTCGCCCGACTCGACCATCCGCATCAGGTAGTACACCGCCGCGTCGGGATCCGATCCGCGCAGCGACTTGATGAACGCCGACGCGAGGTCGTAGTGGGCATCGCCCTGCCGGTCGGCGCGCAGCAGCCGGCGCTGGGCGGCGAGGCGCACGTCCTCGAGGCTCACCCGCGCCGGCGTGCCCTCGCCCGCCCTGTCACGGGCGATCGCCGCGGCGATCTCGAGCGTCGTCAGCGCGCGGCGCGCGTCCCCGTCGGCCTCGTCCGCGATCGTCGCCAGCACGTCGTCGGGCACCTCGAGCCGCAGGTCGCCGAGCCCGCGTTCGGCGTCCGCCAGCGCCCGGCGCAGGATCGTCTCGATCTCGCCCGGGCCGAGGGGATGGAGCACGAGCACGCGGCAACGCGAGACCAGCGGCGCGACGACGGTGTGGGCCGGGTTCTCGGTGGTCGCGCCGACGAGGGTGATCGTCCCGTCCTCGACGTGCGGGAGCAGCGCGTCCTGCTGGCCCTTGTGGAAGCGATGGATCTCGTCGATGAACAGCAGCGCCTCGCGGCCGGCACCGCGCAGGCGTCGCGCCTGCTCGACCACCCGCCGCACGTCGGCGACCCCCGAGGTCACCGCGGACAGCGCGAAGAACTCCCGACCCGTCTCGCGCGCCAGCAGCCGCGCCAGCGTCGTCTTGCCCGACCCGGGAGGCCCCCAGAAGATCAGCGACGGCAGCGCCCTCGCCGCGATCGCGCGGCGCAGGAAGCCCTCCGCGCCGACCAGGTGCTCCTGGCCGACGACCTCGCCGAGGGCCCGCGGCCGCATCCGCTCGGCCAGCGGCGCTCCGGGCGGCGGGCCCGGCGGGTTTCCGGGAAACAGGCTGCCGGTCATGCGGGAAAGGGTACCGCATCGGCGGGGATTGCCCGGCCGATGGTGCGCTGCGCGCGAACCCGTGCGCACGACGTCGCGAGAATGGAGGGGTTGCGGATGGAGAATCGGCGCGCCAAGGGGCGCCGCTACAGGCGCCATACGTGCATCGCATGCGATCCCGTGCGCACGACGTCGCCAGGATGGAGGGGTTGCGGTTGTGGAATCGGCGCCCCAAGGGGCGCCGCTACAGGCGCCGTCGGTGCATCGCGCGCGAACCCACACGCACGCCGCATCGGCGGGGCTTGCCCCGCGGATGGTGCGTTGCGACGAGACCAATCCGTACGACGTCGCAAGACGGAAGCGTCGCGGATGAACGGTCGGCGCCCCAAGGGGCGCCGCTACGGAGGCGGCGGCTCGGAGGTGCCGGAGGCGTTCTCGGCGACGACGAGCCACGCGAGGAAGCGCGGCGGGGCCGCGGCGGCGCCGGGATCCGGCCAGGTGACCTCGGCGGCGCTGTCCTCGACCAGGTCGCGTTCGCCGAAGCCGCCGTCGGCCCGTTCCGAGCGGTAGACGCGGTACGCGCTCGCCTCGCCGCGCAGCGGTTCCGGCGCGGGGCGCTGCCAGCGCAGCACGACGTCGTCGCCGGCGCGCTCGGCGCGCAGCGTGTCCACCGGCGCCGGCGGCGGATTCCAGGTGTCGCACGCCGGGTCCCAGAACGCGATCTCGTCGATCGCCGCCTCGATGATGTTGCCGTCCGCCGTACCGTCCGCCGCGCTGACCTTCAGCTCGATCGCGGCGCCCGGCGTGACGAAGTCCGCCACGCGGAACGTCCGCGGCTGCCAGCTCGGTGCGTCCTGCTGGCTGTCGAGTTCCTCGAGCAGCACGTCGGGCGACGCCGCGTCCTGGCGGATCTCGAGCCGGAAGAAGTCGCCCGGATCCTCGCCGCGGTCGCGATTGGCGAACCAGCGCCAGATCCGCAGCCGCGCCTCGGGATGGCCCGACAGGTCGTAGGCGCCGGAGCGTGCGACGACGACCCCGTCGTCGACGTCGTCGGTTCCGAGCGACGTGTTCTGCGCGGTGAACAGGCAGCGCACGCCGGGGTCGGGCGTCACGTCGTCCTCGGGCTGCGCCTCGGTCCCGTTCGGGTCGTCGACGATCCAGTCGCCGGTGCTTGCGGTGCTCTCGGCCGCGACGTGGTGCCAGCCGGTGGCTCCCTCGAGGTCGTCGACGAGGAACACCGCCTCGCTGCCGGTCGGCAGCGTCGTCGGCTCGCTGCGCTGGTAGCCGTCGGCCTCGTAGAAGAACGTCAGCGCCAGCGGCTCGGTGCACGGGTAGTCGAGGTGCAGCCGGACGCGCAGCTGCGGCGGGCCGACCGGCGCGGACTCTCCCGGCGCCAGGTCCGGACCGGGCGCGACGGCCTGCACCACGTCAACGTGAGGCGAGGCGGTCTCGACGCGCGCACGCACGCCGGTCGCCGGCGTGTCGCCGCTGTCGAGCAGCGTCAGCGGCAGGTCGACCCACTCGCCGGGCTCGAGGATCCCGTCGCCGTCCCCGCCGACGCTGTCGTCGACGGCAAGCGCGGTGCGCTCGAGCACGACGCCCGGTGCCGGCAGCCGGCCGGTGACCACCAGCGCGAAGTCCTGCGGCGGCGCCGGCACCGCGAACGGCCGCACGCGCACGGTCCACGTACCCGATTCGGGATTCTCGACGCGCAGCACCTCGACGTTGTTGACACGGTCGGGCGTCCCGCCGGGCACGCTGGCGCCCGCGTCGAACACGTTGCCGCGGTAGACCGTGCCCGACGGCGAGACCGCCTCGAGGTCGAGATCGTTGACCAGGTTGACGCTCGCCGCCGGCGTCGAGGCCTCGTCGGTCCAGGCGAGCACGACGCGCAGCGGCAGCGCCCCGTCGATCACCTGCAGCGACGTCTCCCACGGCGGATCCCCGGCCGAGGCGAACCCGGTCCGCTCGTCGGCGACGAACAGCCGGCGCGCGTCGTCGGGGAAGTACAGCGCGTCGTCGAGCTGGATCCGGCCCCATCCCTGCTCGTCCGACGGCGGCGGCGTGGCGACGTTCTCCATCGGCGCGGCCGAGGCGATCAGCGTCGCCTTGACCAGCGCCGCGCTCGGCGTGAACCCGTCGGCCGGCACGGCGGTCCCGCTCGGCCAGTAGCCGTCGGTGAAGTACTGCCGGGCCAGCGCGGCGAGCCCTGCGGCGGTCGGACAGGCCATCGACGTGCCGCTCATCGAGCGCGTCGAGCAGTTGTTCGTGCCCACGTCGCCGTCGTTGTCGGCGGAGATCACGCCGGAGCCGGGCGCCATCACGTCGGGCTTGATCCGGCCGTCGTGGGTCGGCCCCCACGACGAGAAGCTCGCGACGGACCCCGCCGACGCGCCGTGCCCGGTGGCCCCGACGGCGAGCACGTTCTTGGCCGTCGCCGGGCTGGCCACGGTCGCCGCGCCGGGGCCGTTGTTCCCGGCGGCAAACACCAGCAGGAAGTCCGGATGATCGCGCATGAACCGGTCGGCGTCGGCCGACCCGTCCGAGTAGATGTTGTACGGCGTGAAGTTCTCGCGATCGCCGTACGAGTTGGAGTGGATCCGCGCCCCCTGGGCGAACGCCTGCTCGAAGAACGGGTAGAGCGACGCGGCGGGACAGCCGATCGCCGGCAGGTCGGCGCAGTCGTCGACGCCGTAGCCGCCGTCCTGGATCACCAGCCTGGCCGCCGGCGCCATCCCGTCGCCGTGATCCCGCCGGCCCGGCGTCGCCGGGTCGTCGCCCGCGATCGAACCGGCGACGTGCGTGCCGTGGTCCTGGGTGTCCCAGTCGGTCGGATCGCTCGGGCTCTCCTGGTCCCACAGGAAGTCGACGATCAGCACCTTGCGCTGGGCCGGATCGGGGCTGCCGGCGTCGAGGCCCTGCACGGTGGGCGGCAGGCCGTTCGCGTCGTCGCGGAAGTAGCACATGTCCGCATCGAGTCCGGTGTCGAGCACGCCGACGACCTGCCCCTCGCCGCGGATGCCGCGATCGAACACCGGCGTCTCCTGCGGCCGGTCGAGACCGGCCTGGCCGACCCACGCGCTGTCGTCGTTGAGCAGCCGCCACACCGGCCGCGGGCCGAGCCACAGCGTGTCGGGCCAGCGGATCACGAGGTCGCGCAGCGCGGCCAGCCGCCCGCGCTCGGCGAGGAACACGATCCGCGCGGGGACCGGCGTGCCTGCACCCCGCGGCGGCCGGCCCCCGGCCACCGCCGTGACGAGCCCGCCCGCCGCGGCCAGCTCCGCCGCGCGCGCCTCGACGTCGGCCCCGGCGAGCAGGTGCGCGGTCAGCGGCACCCCGGCCCCGGCCGGCACCGGCACGGCCGGATCGAACAGCACCGGATCCGCGCGCAGCCCCGGGTGGTACGGCGCGACGAACCCCTCCGGCGCGACGAGCCGCTCGAGATCGGCAAGCCGTCCCGCAGGAACGCTGACGATCGCTGCGCCGGGATCGAGCAGCGCCTCGACGCGGGCGCCGAGTCCCCGCAGGCGGTGCGCGGTCTGCGTCCCGAACGGCGCGCCGAAGCGGACCAGCACGGTGCCGCCGTCCGCCGCGGGGCGCGCGCGATCGGCCCGCAGCGCCGGCGGCAGTCCGGCGCCGTCCTCCGGACCGCCCACGGCACCGGACCGCAGGCGGACCGGCGGGGCGGCGGAGACGGCGAGGCTCGCCGCCAGGACCACCAGGAGAACACAGACGGAACGGGGGCCGGTGAAGCGATCGTCCAGCATCGGATCCTCGGGCTCCGCCCCGCGCGCCGCCTGCCGGGCCGGCGCGGAGCGGAACAGGGAGCGGGGGCTTGCGCGGAACTTATACGTCGACCGCGCCCGTGCGCCGCGGCGGTCGTCGCGCCGGGCGCTCGAACGGGCTGCGCGAGTCCCAGGCCCGGCGGCTGAACACCAGCGCGTCACCGTCCTCGCGCACCTTGCGGAACCCGAACGCGAGCAGCAGCGCGAGCGGCACGAACGGCGCGCGGCGACGCGCGACGCGGACCACGAGCCGCTCCGGGTCGGGCACCCGCTCGACGCCGGGCAGCAGCCGCAGCAGCCACAGCATCCGCAGCCGCCGCAGCACGACCGCCCACATCCGCTCGACGCGCCCGACCCGGCGCCCGAAGAAGAACCCGTCGTCCCCGAGCCCCTGGTAGAGCGGCAGCAGCACGAGCCCGCGCTCCGGTGAGCGGATCTCGCCGCGGGCATCGCGGGCGAGGACCTCGCCGCGCCGCACGCGCTGGAAGTTGCGGAAGCCGGGGACCATCTCGAACCGGTCGTCGGGCCGGATCCGGTGCCGGTGCCGCACCTCGCTGACCGACGGCAGCCCGGCCGTCGCCGCCTCGAGCCGCGCCCGGTGCCAGGCGAGCCACGGCAGCGCGCGCCCGGCGACGAGACCGGCCCGGACCAGCGCGTGCCAGAGCACCGACTCGTGGTGATCGACCGACGCCGGGTCGTCGTGGCGTCCGGCCTCGACCGCCAGCGTGACCAGGCCGCGCTCGCCGAAGTACTCCGTCGCGGTGCCGTCGATCTGCTCCTCGAGCCCGAGGATCAGCGGCAGCGGCACCCCGAACGCGAACCGCCGGTTGCGCAGCGTGTCGCCGGTGGTCACGAACGGCGGCCCGTCGGCGGAGCTGGTGTGCAGGTCGACCAGGTACGCCGGCCGGCCGGCGCGCCGCGCGGCGTCGATCAGCGGGTCGACGACGTCGAGCAGCGCGAGCAGCTCGCGGTCCTCGGAGCAGGCGACCGGCTCCGCGCCGGAACGCAGCGCAGCGATCCGGCCGGCGAGGAACATCCGGTTCATGTCGCGATCGACGTAGCGCACGCCGCGCCGGCTCGCCGCGACGTTCCCGGTGACGACGCACAGCTCGCCGCGCAGCGCGATCCGCGCCTCGCGCAGCCGCGAGACGACCCGCTGCGCGGCACGCGGGCCGGCCGGCTCGTTGCCGTGGACGGCCACGGTGACGAGCATCAGCGGACCCGCGCCCGGGGCCCCGAGCCGGGCCACGATCCGCCCGTCGTCCACTGCCGGCACCGGTCGCGCCTCCATCGTCTCCGTTCCTCGACCCGCCCCCCGGGCGTGCCCGGCCACGCGCCGGACCGCCGCGGCGTCCGGTGCCGTCAGTCGTCGCCGGCGAGCCGCTCGTGGAGCAGCTCGGACGCGATGTCCATGAAGTCCCGCTCGATCACCACGCCGACCAGCCGGTCGTCCTTGACCACCGGCAGACAGCCGACCTTCGCCGTGCGCATCAGCCGGATCGCGTCGAGCGTCCGCGTCTCCGGCGTGACCGTCACCGGATCCCGCGCCATGATCTCGCGCACCGCCACCGGTTCGCCGTCGCCGCGCCCGCCGTGTCGCGCCAGGTGACGCAGCAGCGCGCGATACGAGACAAGTCCGACCAGGCGGTGCTCGTCGTCCTCGACCGGAACGTGCCGGATCCGCTCCCACAGCATCAGGTTCGCGACAAGGTCGATCGGCTCCTCCTCGTGCACGGTGAACATGTCGGTCGACATGTACTGCTCGACGCGCAGGTAGTTGTGCTGCCAGCCGCCGGCCTCGTCAAGTTGCGCGAGTTCCCACTCGGCGACCGGCTCGCCGGTGTCCTGACGTGCCACCGACGCCGCGGTCAGCGCGTTGAGTCGTTCGCCAAGTGTCCCGTGGCTGCCCATCGCGTCGAGCGAGTCGAGCAGCCACTGCGAGCCGGTGCGTCCTGTCGAGACCCGGCGCTCGATGACCCCGAGCAGCCGGTCGATGTCCGCGGCGTCGAGCCCCCGCGCCTCGAGCCCGCGCTGCGCCAGCGGCAGCAGCTCGTCGCAGATCACCTCGCGCGCGGGGCGCGTCGCGCCGCGCCAGACGAACTGCGCGTGCAGGCCGGACCGTGCGGCCGCCTCGAAGTTCTGCGTCGCATCGGCGAAGGACACCTGCTCGCGGATGTCCTCGACGGTCTCGGCGAGCCCGCCGATCAGCCCGAACCAGAACGCCGCGTTGGCGACCTCGTCGACGACCGACGGACCGGACGGGAACAGCCGATTCTCGATCCGCAGGTGGGGTCGCCCGTCGGTCAGGCCGTAGCAGGCGCGGTTCCAGCGATAGATCGTCCCGTTGTGCAGGCGCAGCGCATCGAGCGTCGGGATCCCGCCGCGCTCGAGGATCTCGGTCGAACGCGCCGGGCGGTCGGGCATCCCGAACAGCACACGGAACCGCGCCACGTCCTCCTGGAACAGCTCGAGCACGGAGCGCTCGACCCACGCCCGGCCGAACGAGACCCGCGGGCGCAGATCGCGCAGGTGCTGCGACGTGCTGCGCGTGTCGACCGCCTGCTGGAACGTCGCGATCCGCGTCTCGCGCCACAGCCGGCGCCCGAACAGCAGCGGCGAGTTCGTCGCCGCGGCGAGCACCGGTCCGGCGACCGCCTGGGCGAAGTTGTACAGCCGCGCGAACTCCTGCGCACCGACCTGGAAATGGACCTGGAAGCTGCAGTTGCAGGCCTCGACCATCACCGAGTCGTGGCGGACGATCAGCTCGTCGACGCCGCGGATCCGGAACTCGAACGGCTGCCCGCCGCGCAGCCGCCGGATCGCGCGGTCGAGGGCCCGGTAGCGCGGGCGCGGCGTCATGTTGTCGTAGCCGAGATCCGACTTGCGCAGCGTCGGCAGGATGCCGGTCATCAGGCAGCGGACGCCGAGCCGCTCCGCCGCGCGGCCGGCGCGCTCGACGAGCCCGCCGAGCGACGCCTCGAGCCGGGCCAGCGCGTCGCCGGTCAGTTCGAGCGGATCGAGGTTCGCCTCGAGGTTGAACAGCGCCAGCTCGGTGGTGAAATGCGGGTCGTCGAGCGCGTCGAGCAGCTCGAGCGCGCGCGGTGCCGGGCGCCAGCTCCGGTCGACGAGGAACAGCTCCTGCTCGGCACCGATCCGCCGCACGCCGCTCTCGATCATGCCGGCGTCGATCATCCGCCCGAGCGCCTCGAGGTCGTCGAGCAGGCCGCGCATGAACGCCCGGCGGGCGTCGCCGTCGAGCTGCCCGCTGCCCGTGTTCTGCTCGCCCATCCGTTCCCAGCCTCCTCGCCCGCGGTCCGTCGCCCGAACAGACCGCGCCGCACCCCTGCCGACAACCCGGATCGGGCGGTCAGCCGGCGCCCGGCTGCTCGAGCCCGCCGGGCGCGGCGTCGTCGCCGGCCGTCGTGCCCGCCGGCCGCACGAGCCGGCGCGTCCACAGCGCAAGCAGCACGGCGCCGGCCAGCAGCAGCGCGCCGGTGACCTGGTGCGCGGTCGCGAAGGCGATCTCGAGCGCCGAGGGCCCCGCCCCCGGGGCGCGGGCGACGATCGCGGCCAGCGCTCCGATCCCGAGCACGACCTGCAGCCCGAGCAGCAGCAGCAGCCCGTGGCCGATGCGACGGAGGATGGCGAATCCGCCGTTCTCCTCGACGCCGAACAGCCCCCACGCCCGCAGTCCGGCCATCACCACGGCCAGCGCGACGACCGCCGCCCAGCACAGGTGGAGCACCAGACCGCTGCCGGTGTGCCGATAGACCGCTCCCAGCACGAGCTGCACGGCGAGCGCGGCGACGAGCAGCCCGGTGATCAGGCCTTCGCGCTCGGCGCGCGGAAAGGCGCGCGGCGCGAGGCGGCTGCGCCAGGTGCCGGAGGCGACCGCGGCGAGCCCGACGAGCAGCGCGAAGAACGCCTGCCCGGTGACGCCGTGGACGACCGCGAGCAGCGTGCTCGGGTCGGTCTGCTCGGGCGAGGTGCTGAGCGTGAACCGGCCGGTCACCCGCAGTCCGCCGAGGATCCCCTGGACGATCACCAGCACGACCGCGGCGAGCGCTGCCGCGCGCACGCCGCGTCGGCGGTCGGTCGTCACGAGCAGGCCGGCCAGCCCGAGGGTCGTCAGACCGACGAGCGCCCCGAACAGCCGGTGCGCGTGCTCGTAGTAGATCCCCCCCGTCATCCGCGACAGCGGATACAGGAACATGTTGTAGCCGTATGAGTTGGGCCAGTCGACCACGGCCAGCCCGGCCTCGTGGCTGGTCACCAGCCCGCCGATCGTCACCAGCGCGAGGGTCGCCGCGGCGGCGACGAGCGCGAACGCCGAGACGAACACGCCCGGCTGGAGCCGCGGGAGCCCGCGACGCCGCCGCCAGGCCGCGCCGACGACGGCGCCGGCGG
>RFIB01000126.1 GCA_003695625.1 Acidobacteriota bacterium
TGCGACTGATGTCGACCTCACGCTGCCGCGGGCACCCGCAACGGAAGCCGGGCTCCCGGCGGTGCGAGGCTCTTTCTGCCTCGGCGACGATCGACGCGTCGAGGCGATAGGAAAGGATGGTGTAGATAATGTGCTCTCCGATTCGGTACGTAGTACCCGTGTTCCTCTTTCTGGCAACCGCCGTGGCCCTGTTGCCCGCAGCCCTTGCCGGGCGTCCGTGCGGCACGTTCGCGATCGTGCCCACGCCCGATCCGGGCTCGTCGAGCAACGCGCTGATCGGCGTTGCCGCCGTCGGGGACGGGACGGCCTGGGCGGTCGGCTCACAGTCCGGGAACGGGACGACCGGCCTGATCCTGTATTACGACGGCGCCGGCTGGAGCGAGGTGGACATACCCGCGGAAGCCGAGGGCATCTCGTTCGGCGCCATCGGCAACACACCGGAGGGCGAAGTGTGGATGGTCGGCACGCGCCCCCACACGGTCTACGAGGTGGAGGTCATCTGGCTGCGCGCACGCGACGGCGCCATCGACCGCGTGGATTCATTCACCCAGGGCGGCGGCCCCGTGGATGTCTCCGCCTCGGCGGCGGACAACGTCTGGGGCGTGAGCGGCGGCATGTGGTCTACCGACCAGGGAGGATACGCGAACCGTTTCAACGGGACGGACTGGGAGACGATGCAGTTGCCGGCCCCGTATGGCTATCGGAACGATCCGCAGGGGATCTTCGCCGCGGGCCCGGACGACGTCTGGATCGTCGGCCTCGGCGGAGCAAGCAAGAACCACTGGGAGGGCTACGTCCAGCACTGGAACGGCACCTCCTGGGAGAGAGTCCCGACCCCCGTCGACGGCCAGGATCTGATCTTCTTCGAGTCGATCGATGGCAGCGGTCCGGACGACATCTGGATCTCCGGCCACGTCAACTACGTGGAGGATCTCCTGCTGCACTGGGACGGATCCTCGTGGTCGCGGCACGCCGGCCTTGCCCGGCCGGAGCCTCTGGAGGATGTCGCCGCGCCCGCTCCGGACAACGCCTGGGCATCGCCGTACTCCCAGACACCGGGAACCCCCTTCTTCCGGTTCGACGGGGAGTCGTGGGTCGAGGGCTCCGTTGTGGAGGTGCCAGGCGCGCAGACGGTGAACTGGCGTGACCTGTCACGCGCCGGCGACTGCGAGGTATGGAGCGCCGGTTCCTACCATGACGGGACGACGCACCACACCCTGGTCGCCCGAATGGTCGGCACCGCGTTGACCGTCGGCAGGTCCGCCAGCGAGGCGGGCCCCGACGAGACCCACCTCTCCTGGACGGAGCTTCCCGGCATCCCGGCGTACGACGTCGTCTCCGGAGACCTGCGGACTCTCCTCGGCGCGGCCGGGGACTACTCGGCGGCGACGACCGAGTGTCACGCCGACAACCACCCGGGAACGGAGATGACGATCGTTGACGCCGTGGCAGCAGGCGAAGCTCACTGGTACCTGACGAGGGGCGAGAGCAGCAGCGGTCCGCTGTCGTACGACGCGGGCGACGCCGGTCAGGCCGCGAGCAGAGACACCGGGATCGAAGCCGCCGTGGGCGCGTGCCCGCCGGGGTAGGGCGCCCGACCAGGGCGACGGAGGCTGCTCGAGGTCCACAGGATCGAGTCCGGCGCGGTCATCGGCACCGGTCGCGAAGAGAGCGCCCGGGTCGGGCCGCCGGCCCGGTGATCGCCCTTACGGGAGCAGCTCCCAGAGCCCGCGAAGATTGCGCGTGTAGTCGTCACGCCCCAGGGTCCCGAACAGGTGGGCGCACTTGCGCAGCGCTTCACCGCTGTCGTCGAGGATCGCCTTCCTGACGAGCTTGCGCACCCGCTTCGGCGACAGGTCGAGCGGCTCGACGTCGCGCTCGACGGGCTCGCCGGCGCGGAAACAGGGACGCTTGATCTTGAGCTGGGTGATCGATTCCGCGAGGGCGGCATGCTCGCCGAGAAATTCCTCGAGGAACGTCCCGCCGAGGCGGTGCTGGATGGGCAGCAGGATCCCGTCGTCGGGAAGGTCCCGGTCGGCGAGCCGTCGGTGCAGCTCCTCCGGAACGAACACGACGTGCGTCAGCGCGCCGATGCGCACCGCCGGCCGCGCCGCGTGGAGTTCGCGCAGCGCGGGGTCCGACTCGGCCGTCTCCTGGATCCGGTCCGAGAGAGCGCGCGCGACGCGCCATGCGTCCTCACGAGCCGGGGCGGGAAGCACGGCCAGGCACTTGAGCGACAGGTCGGAGAGGTCTTCGGGGCCGTCCATGACCGACAGCCAGGCAAACCGGAGCGCGCGGATCACGGTGCGCGCGCTGGCCTCGGGGATCGCCATCCTCCGCGCGAGGGCGGCAACCGCCTCGTCGCGGATCGGCAGGCAGGGGTGAAGGTCGGTGCCGCACGCCTCGGCGCCGAGGAGCAGCTCGATCCCGGCGTCGAGAACGTCGGCCGGGACCGCCGCGAGCCAGCGCGCGAGCAGCCGGCGCGCGCGGGCGCGGATCCTCTCCCGCGCGCCGCCGGGGTCGGCCTCGCGGAACAGCGCGCGGGCCACGCGGCCGCAGTCCTGCGCCTGCCGCGCGAGACCTTCGACCAGCGACTCGACCTCCGCCGGCTCCACCTCATCGAACAGGCGCTCGTCGGGGACGGCGAGTCGCACGAGGAACTTGGACGGGCCCAGCGGATCGTCGTGCCGCAGCACCTTGGCCGCGACGCGCCGCTCGAGCTCGTGCATCACCGCGGCGACGCGCTCCTCGCCGAATTCGCGCGCCAGCTTGCGCTCCACGGACCGCAGCCCCAGGCGCTCGCGCAGGAGCTGCCAGCGGAAGCGGATCACGCCGACGCGGCTCTGGATCAGGCTGCCGCGAACGAAGGCGACCACGAACGCGGGACCGGGCCAGCATGTACGCAGCGCCTCCAGCGCGCGGCGCGGAAAACCGTCGACAAGCTCGAGCAGCGCGCGCGTCGCGGGCGGCTCGTCCCCGGTCGCCGGGGCGCCGGCCTCGCCCGCACGCGCGAGCCGCACCCCGTTCGAGGGGCTCAGACGCAAGTAGTGCGCGAGGTCGAGAGGAGTCACGGAGGGACTCTACCGAACCCGGTTCATCGCCGCACGGCACGCGGGTATCGCCCGGCCGGCCCCTCCGGCTGCAAGCGGGCGGATGCGTGGTCGGATCCGCCTGTATCAGCGGGCCTCTTGCCCCCTCTTCCGTTCCGTGACGGCTGCACGGCGACGTCGCGGAGTTCGCCGGGAGGAATCGGAATGAGGGAGCAGAGGGCCCGGCCCGTCGGGCGAACGATTGAAGGGGCGTTGTTTCTGGGGCTGCTCTCGGTGGCGTGCGCCGGGGGAGCGACGGCCCTCGCGCAGCAGTGTGGCGACTGGCAGCGCGTCGACAGCCCGGACAAGGGCGCCGACAGCAACGTCTTCGACGATGTCACCGTGCTCGACAACGGCGAACTCTGGGTCGTCGGGACGAGCCGCTCCCTGCCGGACCCCGCTTTCGTCGTCTTCATGCGGCGCGAGGGGCAGGGCTGGGTCGAGGTCGCCGGTCCCGACACGTCCGCCTACCCCGGCGCCGGAGACTTCGACAACCTGCGCGGGCAGCCCGGCGGAGGCTTCTGGGCAGGCGGCGCGATCGACGTGGGCGGCCGGGTCGACCCCCTCGTGGCCCACTGGGATGGAGCAGGCTGGGACCATGTCGAGGCGGTCGAGCTCAGACCGCAGACCGTCCATCCGTTTGCGGGGCGCGGTGGCCGCGTGTACGCGATCGACGGGACCTCTCCCGGCGACGTGTGGGCCGTCGGCCGTGGCGACGGGTTCGGCGATGGCGGTGCGACCGCCGTTCCGATCGCCCTGCACTGGAACGGCTCGAGCTGGACGGACGTGGATGTCCCCGTCCCGTTCTCGGAGAGAAGCCGCGCGCTCTTCGCGGTTTCGGCGGCGGCTCCCGACGACGTCTGGGCGGTCGGCGAGCGGAGACCCAAGTCCGGCGCCTTCACGGGCCTGATCTACCACTGGGACGGGACCGGCTGGACCGAGATCGACCATCCGGCCAGGACCATCTTCCAGTCGTTTCTCAGAGACGTCGAAGTCGTCGCGCCGGACGACGTGTGGGCCGTGGGCGAACAGCCCGGCAGCGCGCTGATCATGCACTGGGACGGCACGGCGTGGTCACTCGTGGACTCGGGCATCACGCAGGTGACGCGTCTCGACGAGATCACCGCCATCTCGCCCGACGACATCTGGGTCGTCTCGACGACGAACGACTCGCCCTACTGGCACTGGGACGGCGTGTCGTGGAGCGAGGTCCAGGCTCCGCA
>RFIB01000127.1 GCA_003695625.1 Acidobacteriota bacterium
GCCGCAAGACGCGACTCACCCCGATGGTCGGACGCAACACGATCCACGACCTCAGGCACGCCGACTGACCGGCAGGCCAGGTCGGCCGTGCCGGCGGGGTCGGGAATCGCCCCGCCGACGCCATCCGTCCAGCTCCGGGGAACCGCACATCACGACGTCGTCCCGACGAGCGCACACCGCGCCGCCGTCCGGTGAGCGAACACCCGCGGCACCCACAAGCTGCGCTACACGTAGTCAGGTGCGGCGGCTCCGGTGCAGCAGCACGAGGAAGAACGGCACGCCGGCCAGCGCGGTGACGACGCCGACCGGCACGTCGACCGAACGCGACGCGACCCGGGCCAGCGCGTCGCAGAGGACGAGGAACCCTGCCCCCCCGAGCGCCGAGGCCGGCAGCAGGACGCGGGCCGGCGCCCCGACGAGTCCGCGGACCGCGTGGGGCACCATCAGGCCGACGAACGCGATCGGTCCGACGACGCTGACCGCGCCCCCCGACGCGAGTGCGATCGCCGCGAACACGCCGGCGCGCGCCCGCAGCACGTCGACGCCCGACCCGATCGCGTGCTCCTCGCCGAGGGCCAGCGCATCGATCACGCGTCGCGCCACGAACAGCAGCGCCAGCCCGAGGCAGACCGGCGCGAGTGCCAGCCGCACGTGCTGCCAGGTCCGCCCCTCCGCCGATCCGAGCAGCCAGGCGAAGATCTCGTGGATCCGGTGACTGCCGGCCGCGAGCAGCAGCACCGAGACGAGCGACGAGCACAGGCTGCCGACGGCGACACCGGTCAGCAGCAGCGCTCCGGGCGTCGGCCGTCCGGCGCTCCACGCGATCGCGTAGACGGCGCACAGCGCCGCGAGCGCCCCGACGAAGGCAAGCGCGGGCACCGTGAGCGGGCGGGTGAGCGCCAGACCGCTGACGTAGGCCGTGACCGCCCCGAGCGACGCGCCCGACGACAGCCCGAGCAGGCTCGGCGCGGCGAGCGGATTCTCGAGGCACGCCTGGAGCGCGGCGCCTGATCCGGCGAGCGCCGCCCCGGCGAGCAGCAGCAGCACGACCCGGGGCGCGCGGATCTGCCACACGATCGTCTCGACCAGCGCGGGATCGGCTGTGCGTGCGTCGAGCCCGACCAGCGTGCGCAGGGCGTCGAGAGGGGTGATGCCGGCCGCGCCGCCGACGGCGAGTCCGACCATCGCTGCGGCGAACGGCAGTCCCGCGAACGCCGCCACGACGAGCAGGACGCGGGGGCGCGGCGCCATCGTCAGCGACCGTCGTCGAGCGCGATCGGCGCCAGTTCGGGGTGCAGCGCCTCGGCCAGACGCCGCGCGCCCTCGACGAGGTGAGGCGTGACGGTCGTCAGCAGGCGCGGGGCGAGCAGCACGACGCGTCCCTCGCGGGCGGCACGCGTCGCCGCCAGCGGCGGGTAGGCGGCCAGCACGTCGCCGGCGGCGCGCCCCGGTTCGAACCCGAGCAGCAGCACGTCCGGATCGAGCGCGACGATCGCCTCGAGCGACACCTTGCGGTGCCCCGAGACGCCGATCTCGCGCGCCGCGTTGATCCCGCCGGCAAGCCCGATCAGCGTGTCGACGGACGTGTTCTCGCCGGCGACGACCAGGTGCGAGAACGACAGCACGCGCGGCTTCGGGCCGCGTGCCCGGGCCACGACGGCCCGGAGCGCTGCCACGCGCCGATCGAGGCGCTCGATCAGCGCGCGGGCCTCGTCAGGCACGCCGAGCAGGCGCCCGAGATCGCGGATCTCGGCGCGCATCTCGTCGAGATCGGCGACCGGACGCATCACGTGGACGGGGATTCCGGACCGGCGCACCTGGGCGAGGAACTCGCCGCTGTTCCATGGGGCCGCCAGCACGAGGTCCGGTCGCTGGCCGAGGACCGGCTCGACGTGGGCCGTCACCCGCAGGACGCGCTCGGGGTAGAACCCCCGCACGTTGCTGGTCGCCTCGTCGTCCGCCCACGCGCTGACGCACACGACGCGGTCGGTCGGCACGAGCAGCGCGAGAAACTCGTCCCCGGCGAGGCTGACCGAGCAGATCCGCGCCGGCGCCGCCGCCGCCGCCAGCGCCGGCAGCACGGAGAGCAGCGCGAGCAGGGCGAGCGCGAACGACCGTCGGCGACGCCACGCGCTACGCATCGCGGTCCCACAGCACGTCGCCGCCGCCGTGCACGTGGTTCTCGTGGCGCGCGAGGATGAACAGCAGGTCGGACAGCCGGTTGACATAGCGCACGCAGTCCGCCGGGACCGGCTGCCGCCGCGCCAGGGACACGATGCGCCGCTCGGCGCGGCGCGCGATCGTCCGCGCGAGATGCAGCAGGCTCGCGCCCGGCGTCCCCGCGGGCAGGACGAACTCCTCGAGCGGCCCGAGATCCGCGTTGAACGCGTCGCAGTCACGCTCGAGCGCCTCGACGTGGCGCGACTCGATCAGGCCGGGGGGCGTGGCGTCCGCCGGCTCGGGCGCCAGCATCGAGAGCAGCCCGCCGAGGTTCAGCAGCTCGCTCTGGATGCGCGCCAGCACGCGGTCGGTCGCCTCGTCGAGGCCGGCCGCGCGCGCCGTGCCGATCGCGGCGTTCAGCTCGTCGACGGTGCCGTAGGCTTCGACCTGCAGGTCGTCCTTGTCGACCTTCGCCCCGCTGCCGAGGCGGGTCGAGCCGTCGTCCCCCTTCCGGGTGTAGATCCGCGTCAGCCGGGCCATCGGACCTCCGCACCGGGTGCCCGGGCTCCCCCGGGGACCGGCCTCGAAAAGCACTATGTTGGCGGTGGTGTCAACCCCCCGCCATCCGGGGCGTCGTGAGAGACGGAGGCGCAGCCGTTGAGCCGTCGGGCCCCCCCGCTGGACCAGGTCTCCGACGAGGCTCTCGTCGCGCGGTCCCGTCGCGGGGACCGGGCCGCATTCGGCGAGCTGGTGCGGCGCTTCCAGAGACCGCTGATGGCGCGCGCGCTTCGCATGACCGGCAGCATCGAGGACGCCGACGACCTCGTCCAGGAGACCTTCCTGCGCGGCTGGAAGCGCCTCGACGGCGTGCGCGACGACGCCCGCTTCGGCCCGTGGCTGTTCCGCGTGCTCGAGAACCTCGCCGCGGACCGCGGCAGGCGTCTCGTCCGCCAGCCGCTGACCGACGAGCCGCCGCCGGAGACCGCCGCGTCGCCCGGCCCCGGGCCGGAGGACGCGCTGCTCGCGCGGGAGGTCCGCGAGGCGGTGGCGCGGCGGCTCGCGTCGCTTCCCGACGGCAGGCGGCGTGAGGTGTTCAGGATGCGATACGTCGAAGGGCTGCCGCTCCAGGAGATCGCGCACCGACTCGGCGTCCATACCGGTACGATCAAGGTCCACCTGCACCGGCTGACCCGCGACCTCCGGCGCGAGGTCCGCGAACTGGAGCTGGGACGATGACCCGACCGCGACGCGCACCGGACCTCGCGCTGCCGGCCGACGAGCTGCTGCTCGAGCGGATCCTCGCCCGCCAGCGGGCGGAGATCCTCGAGCAGGTCGCCCGTGTCGAGCGGCGCCGCGGAACGCTCCGGGCGGGCCTGGCGCTGGCCGCCTCGGTGCTCGCCGCGGTCGGACTGTTCGCGCTCACCCGCGACGCCGCCCCGATGCCGGCGGTCGATCCGGCCGCGCTCCCGCCGCTGGCCGTGACCGCCGGCGATCCGCTCGCCGTCTTCGGCGACTGGTCGGACGAGGCGCCGATCGAGCTGCCCGCCATCCTCGCCGCGGTGGATCTGCCGGATCCCGCCGCGGCGATCGACGACGCTTCGTGGTCCGGCGCTGCGGACGATTTCGACGAGCCGCCCGAGACGGGCGACCGATGGGGGACGTGACGATGACTCGCACCCGGCTGCTGCTGTTCGTGCCGGCGGTGTTGCTGCTCGCGGCAACGTTCGCGCCGGCGCTCGCTGCCGACGATCCGTTCGGCGGGCGCTGGTGGACGCGACCGCGCGTCGTCGAGCGACTCGGCCTGAGCGAGTCCCAGGTGCAGCAGATCGAGCGGATCAGCTACGAGCACCAGGACCGCATTCTCGAGCTGCGCGCGGAGCTGGCCCGGGCCAATCTCGCGCTCGGGCGGCTGCTCGAGGCGGAGAAGATCGACGACAAGGCGCTCGCCGACGCGATCGACCGCGTGGTCGAGGCGCGCTGCGCGCTGGCGCGATCGGAACTCGAGAGTCGCGCGGCGGTCGCCCGCGTGCTCGAGCTGCCGCAGCGTCGGATGCTCGCCGACCTGCGGCGTTCGGTCGAGAGGATGCGCGAGCAGCGCACGCCGCCGCCGCGCCGGCGCCGGCTGCGCTGAGCCGCGGCAACTTCTCCGGATCGCCGTCGCCCGAAGCGGGGGGAGGCGGAACAGACACCGGCC
>RFIB01000128.1 GCA_003695625.1 Acidobacteriota bacterium
CGGCTCGTACGAGGGGTCCGGCGAGCACAAGTTCGGCAAGGG
This sequence comes from Acidobacteriota bacterium, assembly GCA_003695625.1. Classification (GTDB taxonomy): domain Bacteria; phylum Acidobacteriota; class Polarisedimenticolia; order J045; family J045; genus J065. Next base: position 43 of record RFIB01000128.1, read on the forward strand.
CCAGTTCTCGGGCGCCTCGTTCGGCAAGAACTTCGACACGACGACGACGAGCAAGGTACTCAAGGGCGCCGCGACCGAGGTCGCGCGGCAGATCGCCGCCGCCGCCGCGGATCTCGAGCCGAGCCAGGTGCGCGGCGGGATCGAGGGCAAGGTCGCCAAGGTCGCCGGCGACGTCGTCTACCTCAACGTCGGCGAGGCGATGGGCGTCAAGCCGGGCGACCGCTTCGAGCTGCGGCGGGTCGGCGAGGTGATCCGCGACCCGGACACCGGCGAGGTGCTCGGCGGCGACGAGACGACGGTCGGCGTGGTCGAGGTGACCAAGGTGCTCGGCGCGAAGCTGTGCACCGCGCGGGTCGTCGAGGGCGGCGGCGCGGCGGTCGGCGACCGGGCGGTGATGAAATAGCCCCGCTCGCCGCGCGGCGGCATGCGGCGGTTTGAAGCGGGTCGGCACGCGTGGAATAGTCCACGCGCGACGGAGGTCCGACGATGCGCACCGGAATCGTGCAGCTCGAGGCGGATCACCCCGGGTTCAACGACCCCGAGTACCGGCGGCGCCGGGACGAGATCGCGCTGCTCGCGCGCGAGCACGACCTGGGCGATCCGATCCCGGTCGTCGAGTACACCGAGGCCGAGACCCGCACCTGGGCGACGGTGTTCCGCGAGCTGAACCGCCTGTTCCCGACGCACGCCTGCCGCGAGTACAACGACGCGCTGGCGCTGATGGGCTTTTCCGAGGACCGCATTCCGCAGCTCGCCGAGGTCGACCGGATCCTCGCCGAGCGGACCGGCTTCCGGATCTGGCCGGTCGAGGGGCTCGTCGAGCCGCGCGACTTCTTCGACGCGCTCGCGCGGCGCGTGTTCCCGGCAACCCAGTACATCCGCCACCACAGCGTGCCGCACTACACGCCGGAGCCGGACACGATCCACGACCAGATCGGCCACGTGCCGATGCTGGCGATCCGCGAGTACGCCGACCTGACCCAGAAGATCGGCGAGGGCGCGCACGGCGCGACCGACGACCAGATCGCGCAGCTCGCGCGGCTCTACTGGTACACGATCGAGTTCGGCGTCGTGCGCCAGGACGGCGAGCTGCGCTGCTACGGCGCGGGCATCCTGTCGAGCTACGGCGAGATGGCCCGCGCGGTCCGCGCCGAGGAGCCGGAGATCCGCCGCTTCGACCCCGAGCAGGCGCGCTGGATCGACTACCCGATCACGCACTACCAGCCGATCCTGTGGGAGGTCGACTCGATCGGCGAGGCGTTCGAGATGGTCGCCCGCGCCGTCGAGACGATCCGTGCAGGCTGATCGGGGCGCCCGGCGTCCCGGATCGAGGAGTTTGCCGAGATGATCCATCGCCTCCAGCGCGGCGAGGTTCCGCCCAAGCCGCACATCGTGTTCGAGCCGGACGGCCGGCTCGCGTTCGAGCACTGCCTGACGCGCCAGGGGTTCGACGGCGCGTTCACGATCCTCTACCACCGGCAGCCGCCGCACTGGATCGCGTCCGAGGAGGACCTCGGCCCGCACCCCGCCCTCGACGACCCGGCGCCCGACGGGGCGCTCGCCCGCCGGCACTACCTGACGGACCGGCTCGCCCGCGGCGGGACGCCGTTCCTCGGCCGGCGGGTGCTGCTGTCCAATCCGGACCTCCGCGTGCACATGGTCCACGCGACCGAGAGCGAGGGCTCGCTGGTCGCCAATGCCGATGCGGACGAGCTGCACTACGTGTTCCGCGGCCGCGGCCGGCTCGAGAGCCCGTTCGGCGTGCTGGCGTTCGGCCCCGAGGACTACGTCCACGTGCCGCGCAGCGTGCCGCACCGGATCGTCGTCGAGGAGCCGTGCTCGCTGCTGACCTGCGAGGGGCTGAGCTGGATCGACGTACCGCGCAACTTCCGCAATCCGTCGGGCCAGCTCCGGATGGACGCGCCCTACACCCACCGCGACTTCCGGGCGCCGGACTGGCCGGACGGCGGTCCGGCGACGCTCGGCGCCCCGCGCCGCGTGATCACCCAGCGCGGCGGCCGGCTGACCGCGTTCGAGTACGCCCACGATCCGTTCGAGGTCGTCGGCTGGGACGGCCAGGTGTGGCCGTTCGCGTTCCCGATCCGGGCCTTCCAGCCGCGGATCGGTCAGGTCCACCTGCCGCCGACGGTGCACATGACGTTCGCGGGCGGCGGGTTCATCGTCTGCTCGTTCGTGCCGCGGCGGGTCGACTTCCACGAGCGGGCGATCCCCTGCCCGTACCCGCATTCGTCGCCGGACTGTGACGAGATCCTGTTCTACGTCGAAGGGAACTTCACCAGCCGCAAGGGCATCGGCCCGGGCTCGATCACGCTGCACCCGACGGGCCTGCCCCACGGCCCCCACCCCGGCACGTACGAGGCGTCGATCGGCACCGATCGCACCGACGAGCTGGCGGTGATGATCGACACGTTCAAGCCGCTGCGACCGAGCGGCACGGCACAGTCGATCGAGGACGAAGGCTACAACCGGAGCTGGGTCCGCGGCGACTGACGCCGACGGGCGGCCGGACGAGCCGGTGACCCGGCCCGGGAGCGCGGCAAACGGGGGAGCGAGTGGACGACGTTCCGGGCGACGAGAGCGCGCTGACAGAGTTGATGGAGCGCTACCAGGGCGGCGACACCCGGGCCTTCGAGGAGCTGTACGCGATCCTCGCCCCGCAGCTCGGCCGCTACCTGCGCAGCCTGGCGCGGGACGCGGCACTGGCGGACGACCTGCTGCAGGAGACGTTCCTCCAGCTCCACCGGGCGCGCCAGAGCTACACGCCCCCGCGGCCGGTGCGGCCCTGGGCGTACGCCATCGCCCGCCACGTGTTCCTGATGTCGCGCCGGTCGCGCACCCGGCGCGCGCGCCACGAGACGACGGCGGTCGTCGATCTGCCGGACGCGCCGGTTCCGCCGGAGGTCGCCTCGCTGGGCGACCGCGATCAGGTCCGCCGGGCGCTCGCGCAGGTGTCCGACGACCACCGGGAGGCGCTGGTGCTGCACCACATCCTCGGCCTGAGCTTCCGCGAGGTCGGCCGCGTGCTCGGCATCACCGAGGGCGCCGCGAAGGTGCGCGCGCACCGCGGGATCGTCACGATGCGCAGGATCCTCGGCCACGAAGGAGCGTCCGGATCATGAGCAGCAACCAGGACACCGGGCGCCTGCCGCGGCGGCTGCGCGAGGAACTCGAGCGCGACCACGCGCCGGTGCGGCCGCTGCGCCCGCCATGGCAGCGCGCGACGGTCGTCGCCGTGTGGTTCGTCGGCATCCTGCTCGCCGCGCCGACCCTGCTCGGGCTGCGCCCGGATGCGGAGACGCTGGGCATGGCCTGGCTGTGGGGTCCGCCGCTCGTCCAGGTGCTGTTCGGCCTGGTGCTCGTCACGCTCGCGCTGCGCGAGGCGGTCCCGGGCCAGAGCCTGCCTTCGCCGTGGATCGGCGCGCTCGCCATCCTCGCCGTCGGCACGCAGCTCGCCTCGGCGCTCGGCACGTACCTGGTCAGCCACGGCGTCACGCCGCCGCCCGGGGCGTCGTTTCTCGATGGAAGCGCATGTGCGCGCAGCGAGGCGCTGCTCGGCCTGCCGGCGCTGGTCGTCACGCTGTGGCTCGCGGTACGCGCCTATCCGGTACGTCCGGTGCACGCCGGCCTGCTCGGCGGCCTCGGCGCGGGGCTGTTCGCCGACGGCGTGCAGCACCTGCAGTGCGGCGTGTCGGGACTGCACCACGTGCTCGTCTGGCATCTCGGCGGGATGCTGATCTGCGCGCTGATCGGCGCCGCCACCGGGTGGGTGCTCGAGCGGGTGCGTGCCGCGCGGATGGCGCGCCCGTGACCCGCCGGCCCGTCTGACGCCATGGGCGACACCGGTAAAAACGCTGCCGGACACGCGGCTTCGTCGTAAGACGAAGCCGACGCAGGCGAATCGCCCAGCGAAGCTGCTCCGGGGCACGTCGAGGGAGAACCGATGCCATCCGTCCGCATTCCGTTCGTCGCGATGCTGATCGCGAGTTGCCCGGGGTTCGTGCTCGCGCTCGCGCCGCACGAAGCCGGTTCCGCGCTCGACGCGCGCGTCCGCCGTCTGCCGCCGGCGGCGGTGGAGACGGTCCCCGCCGACGACCCGCGGGCGCCCGCCGACGCGTTCGCCGCGTTCGTCGCCCGCGAGGGCGGGACGTGGTGGGGACGGCTCGAGGCCGGCTCGGGACGCGCGGTGCTGCTGTCGGGCAGCGGGCTGGCCCTGCCCGCGGGAAGCGGCGCGAGCCTCGAGGATGCGGTGCGCGCGCTCGTCGCCCGCCACCCGCGGCTGCTCGGCCCGCGCCAGGGCCGGCTCGTGCTCTCGCCGCGGCGCTCGCAGGTGCTCGACGGCGGGCGGCTGGTCTACGTCGACTTCGACCTGGCGATCGGGGAGCGCCGCGTGCGCGGCGCGCGGGTCTTCGCGCGGATCCGCAACGGGCGGGTGATCCAGCTCGGCACGCACCTGGCGGGCGGCGAGGCCGAGGCGCTCGAGCCCGCACTCGACCGCGACGACGCGTGGCGCGCGCTGTGGCGCCACGTCGGCGGCCGCACGGAACTCGACCGGCCGTTCGGCGAGCCGACGCTGGTCTACCTGCCGGTCGACGAGGGCGGCGCGCTGCGCTACCGGCTGGCGTGGGAACTCGCCTTCCGCCGGGCCGGCGGCGTCGAGACATGGACCGCCCGCGTCGACGCCCTGTCCGGCGCGGTGCTCGAGTTCTTCGACGCCAACGCCTACGAGGGCGCGGTCACCGGCGGGGTGTTCCCGCGGACCGTCATCGACCCGGAGATCGAGCTGCCGCTGCCGTTCGTGCAGGTCGACGGCGCCGGCGTGACCGACGCCGCCGGCCAGTTCACGTTCTCCGGCGGCACGGTGTCCAGCGGACTCGACGGGCGCTGGTTCAGCACGAGCTGCGAGGCCTGCACGAACCCGGCCCAAGCCCACGCCGAGACCGACATCGGCCTCGGGCTGCTGCGGTTCGGGACCGGCGGGTCCGACGGCACCGGCAACGGCATCTCGACCCGCGCCGAGCGCGTGTCGTTCTTCCACCTCAACCTGGTGCGGATGCTGGCGAAGAAGTGGCTCGACGTGCCGTGGCTCGACACGACGATCCGCTCGAACGTCAACATCCAGGACACCTGCAACGCGTTCTACAACGGCAGCGTGAACTTCTACCGCTCGGGCGGCGGCTGCAACAACACGGGCGAGATCGCCGACGTGGTCCAGCACGAGTGGGGCCACGGGATCGACAACAACACGCTCGGCGGCGACTCGGCGACCGGCGAGGGCACCGGCGACCACGTCGCGTTCATCTTCCAGCGCGACCCGGTGATCGGCCCCTACTTCCGCACGTCGGGCGCCGGCGTGCGCAACGTCGACCGGCTGTCGAACTCGCGCGGGCTGCTCACGCGCGACAACGTCGGCAGCAAGTGCAGCCCGGCGGGCGCGGGCTGCGGCGGGCCGCTGGGCTACGAGTGCCACTGCGAGGGCGAGATCTACGGCCAGGCCGGCTGGGACCTCGCCCAGGCGCTCGTCGGCAAGTACGGCTTCCAGACCGGCTGGCTCGCCTACGAACGGATCTTCTACGAGTCGCTGCCGCAGGCCGGCGGCTACCTGCCCGAGGACGCCAACGCGATCTACGACGCGTACCTGGCGGTCGACGACGACGACGGCAACCTGGCCAACGGCACGCCGAACGGACAGGAGATCTTCGACGCGTTCGACCTGCACGGGATCGCCGGCGCCCCGGTCGGCTCGTCACCCCACTGCGCGCGCCCCGCCGAGCCGGCCGTCTCGGCGACCGCCGACTGCGCCGGGATCACGCTGAGCTGGGACGCGGTGCCCGGGGCGACGAGCTACCGCGTGATGAAGAACTGGCTCGGTCCGGAGCGGGCGTTCCTGCCGCTCGCCGAGACCGGCGCGACGAGCGTGGTCGACGGCGAGGTCCGGCCCGGCGTCACCTACCACTACCTCGTGCAGGCGGTCGACGCGTCCGGCTGCACGTCGACGGTCGAGACGGTGACGACGCTCGACGGCCCGGCGCGCCCGGTGCTCAGCGTCAAGGCCGTCCGCTTCGACGACACCCCGCGCGGCAACCGTTCCGGCACGGTCGACCCGGGCGAGTCGGTCGACCTGTTCTTCACGCTGGAGAACGCCGCGGACGTGCCGGCGAGCGCGATCGTCGGGACTCTGGCCACCGCCACGCCGGGCGTGACGGTCGAGATCGACACGCAGCCGTTCCCCGACTCGGCGGGACTCGACGAGGTCGTCAACGGCGCATCGTTCCGGATCGCGATCGACGAGACCGTGCCGTGCGGCTCGACGATCGACCTGGAGCTGACGGTGACCGACGCCAGCGGCTGCTCCGCCCCGGCGCAGCCCGTGCCGCTGCGCGTCGGCGTCGACGAGCTGCGCGCGGCGGACACGTTCGACGCCGACAACGGCTGGACGTTCGACGCCGCGTCGTCGACCGCGACGACCGGCGACTGGACGCGCGGCGTGCCTGACGGCACCGCGTGGCAGCCGGGGGCGGACTCCGACGACGACGGGACCGCGTGCTGGTTCACCGCCCCCAACGGCGGCGGCGACGGCACCGACGACGTCGACGACGGCGAGGTCGTGCTGCTCTCGCCGGTGTTCGACCTGTCGGGCCTGGCCGAGGCCGACCTGTCGTACCAGCGCTGGTTCGGCAACCGCGACGTCGGCGAGGACCCGGACGACTTCTTCTGGGTCGAGGCGAGCAGCGACGGCGGGGCGAGCTGGGTCACGGTCGAGAAGCTGGACACCAACGTGTCGGCCGCGAACTGGACGAAGGTCACCGTCGACCTCGACGCGCTGAGCCCGCTGACCGACCAGGTCCGCTTCCGCGTGCGCGTGTCGGACGGGACGCTCGACGGCAACCTGATCGAGGGCGGCTTCGACGACTTCCGCATCACGGAGCCGACCTGCGACACGACGCCGCCGTGCTTCGTGCCGCCGACGTTCGCCGGGCTCGACTCGGCGACGCCGGGGCCGGACTGCGCCGAGGCGCAGCTCGCGTGGAGCCCGGCGAGTTCCAACTGCGAGAACGCGACGATCAGCTACCAGGTCTACCGGTCGACCGACCCCGCGTTCACGCCGTCGGACGCGACGCGGATCGCCGGCGGGATCACGGGACTCTCGTACCAGGACACGCTGCTCGAGCCGGGGGTCGACTACCACTACGTCGTGCGGGCGTACGACTCGCGCTCCGGCGAGGACGGCAATCTCGAGCGGCGCACGGCGACGGCGCCGACCGCGCCGGACACCAAGGCGCCGCTGTTCGACGGCGTCGCTTCGGTGATCGAGGGCGACAACTGCGGCGAGGTGCGGCTCTCGTGGCAGGCGGCGCGCGAGACCTGCTCGACACCGGTGGTCTACCGCGTCTACCGCTCGACGACGCCCGGGTTCGCGCCGGCGCCCGAGAACCTCGTCGCCGAGACGACCGACATCGGCTTCGTCGACGCCGCGCTCGACCCGACGGTCGACTACCACTACGTGGTGCGCGCGGTCGACGCGGCGCAGCTCGAGGACGGCAACACCGTCGAGGGCAGCGCGCCGGCGAAGGTGCTCGAGGAGCTGCTGTCGGTCGAGGACTTCGAGGCCGGCGACGCGGGCTGGTCGCGCACCGGCACCAACGACGCGACGACCGGCCTGTGGGAACGGGGCGATCCGGACCAGACCGACGCCCAGCCGGGCGACTGCCCGTCGGGCACGAACTGCTGGGCCACCGGCCTGGCCGGCCCGGGCCTCGGCGACAACGACGTGGACGGCGGCACGACGACGCTGTGGTCGGCGCCGTTCGACCTGACCGGGCTGATCGCGCCCGCGATCCGCTACAAGCGCTACTACTCGAACAACACCGGGTCGACGCCCGGGACCGACACGTGGACCGTCGAGATCAGCAACGACGACGGGGCGAGCTGGACGACGGTCGAGAGCACGCAGCAGTCCGACGAGGGGATGGTCTTCAGCGAGATCACGTTCCCGCTCGAGGGGGCGATCGCACCGAGCGCGACGATGCGCTGCCGGTTCATCGCCTCGGACCTCGGCGACGGCTCGATCGTCGAGGCGGTCGTCGACGACTTCGAGACGCTCGACCTCGAGGGCGGCTGCGACGGCTGTCCCGCGCCGCCCGCGGTCGGCACGATCCTCGTCTCGCGCGACGCGGACGACGTGCTGCTCGACTGGAGCGCCGATCCGGTGAGCGCGGCGCGCTACAAGGTGTACACGCTCGCGGGGCCGGGGTTCGCCGACGCGACGCTGCTCGGCACGACCGCGAGCAAGGGCTACCGCCACCTGGAGGGCGCGCGCTTCGCCGGGCTGACGTCCTACCGCGTCAGCGCCGTCGACTCCTGCGGCCAGGAGGGCCCACTGCCGTAACGGCGGGGCCTGCCCCGCCGATGGTGCGCTACGCGGGAACCGCACCCGAATGCCGTAGCGGCCGGGCTTGCCCGGCCGATGGTGCGCTGCACGTGATCCCGTCCGCACGACGTCGCGAGGATGGAGGCGTTGCGGTTGCAGGGTCGGCGCCTCGACGGGCGCCGTCACGTCCGGCGGGGACGGAGC
>RFIB01000129.1 GCA_003695625.1 Acidobacteriota bacterium
GAGACACCTGCTCGGGCTGCTCGTCCGGCCCGCCGGGCCGACCCGCTGACGCGCTGGCCGGTCGGCGGGAAGCTGTTACCCTCGCAGTCGGGGTGCGGTGCGAAGGGGCGAGCGATGGCCACCAGACTCCTGCCTGCCGCGGTGTTCGCGACGACATGCGTCGCCGGACTCGTCGTTCTCGCCGGGATCGCCGGCGGGGACGCCGGTTCGTCGGCGAGGAGGTCCCAGCCGATGGCCGACGACCAGGCGCAGCGACTCGATCTGTCCGAGGATGAATGGCGGGCGCGGCTGACGCCCGAGCAGTTCCGCATCCTGCGGCAGAAGGGCACCGAACGCGCCTTTTCGGGCGCGCTGTGGAACGAGCACCGGGACGGGACGTATGTCTGCGCCGGCTGCGGGCTGCCGGTGTTCGACGCACGCGCCAAGTTCGACTCGGGGACCGGCTGGCCGAGCTTCTGGCAACCGGTCGATCCGTCGGCGGTGGCGACCGAGCAGGACCGTTCGTGGTTCATGGTGCGGACCGAGGTCCACTGCGCGCGCTGCGGCGGGCATCTCGGCCACGTCTTCGACGACGGGCCGCCGCCGACGGGACTGCGCTACTGCATCAACTCGGCCGCGCTGGAGTTCCGCCCGCGGACCGAGTGACGCGCGGAGTGCATGCCGCCGCCGCCGTGCGGCTCAGATCTCGGGATGCGGCGCGGCGCGGCGCGCGGCCGGCCGCTCGCCGGTCGGCTGCGGCGCCAGGCTGACCGTGATGAACTTGCCGAGACCGCGGGCCGTCACGGTGTGCGGCACTCCGGCGCGGATCGTCACCGAGACCTCGTTCTCCGGATCGAGCGTCACCGTGCGATCGGGCAGCTCGACCTCGAACGTTCCGGCGATCGCGACCATCGTCACGGTGACCGGATGCCGGTGCTCGGCGAGGCGGGCGTTGTCGGTCTTGGTCTCGACGAGCGAGACCTGGAACCCGCCGCCGACCGACGTCCCCAGGTCGCGGACGATGAAGTCCGGCGATTCGAGGTGGCTGCCCCGCCCCGGAACGAACGGCTGGTCGTAGTCGTTGCTCGGCAGCAGGTCGTCGTACGACCGGTCGGGACGACCGTCCGCGTCCAGCGGCACGCGTGCCCGGTAGGCGGCGAACAGCAGCTCGCGCCGGTCGAGCCCGAGCACGTCGGCCAGACGCTGGACGACGGCATCGCTGGGCACCTTGCCGTCGTTCTCGATCTGGACGATGTACGGCTGGGTCACGCCGACCAGCTCCGCGAGCCTCTTCTTGGTCCAGCCCGCGGCCTCTCGCCGTGTCCGGATCAGTTCGCGGAATTCCATGGCTGTTCCTTTCCCCGAGGACTCCGAGCGGGGCTCTCAAACAAGTAAGTAACACAGTTAGGACGCGAAAATCAAGCGGTTCTGCGTCGATGACGCGCCTGCGTGGAGCGAAGCTTGTGGGTGACGAGGAGATGCCGCCCCCGGGCGTGGCGCCCGCTCACCGCGGATCGGCGAAGTGCTTGCGGGACAGAACGTTACCGGCGGGGCTGGCGCGGCATCGGACCGGGAATCCCTGGTCTGCGAGGCCCACCCACAGGCTTCGCTACACGTAGCGTTTTCGCGGAGACCGATGTGCGGCGGCCAGCGGCCCGTCTTGCCCGTATATCCCTCTCCGGAGGCGGACTTGGGCGCGTGGCTCCGGATCCCGGTTCTCGCTGCGGAGTCGCTGCTCGCCGCGTCGGGCAACCGGCGCTACCGGCAGCGCCCGGAGGACTACGCCCGCTTCCTCGGCCCCGGAGGTCTCGAGGCGGCGCGCCGGGAGTGCCTGGCCGCGTCGCGCGACCTCGCCGCGTACATGAACCCGGGCCCCGCCCGGATGCCCGATGGGCTCTCCGTCCGGCGGATCCCGCGCCGCCGCGGGCATGCGGTCGGCATCGCGTTCGACTCGCCGTGCCCCGTCGGCGATCCGGTCAACGACCGGGTGCACGCGCGTCTGCTCCTGCCGGCCGGCGGCGAGCCTGCCGACCGCGTCGTCGTGTTTCACCACGCGATCCGTCACGACCGCTGGCGGTTCTGGGAGCGGTTCGTCACGCCGCTCGCGTCGCGCGTGCCCGTCGCGATCCTCGCCGGACCACACCATTTCGAGCGCCGCCGCCCCGACGAACTCGCTGGCCAGGCGCTGTGCAACGGCAATCCGGCGCGGCTCTACCAGGGGGTGCGCCAGTGGTGCGCGGACCAGCAGGCGCTGTCGGTCGTGCTCGAGCGCGAGTTCGGCCTGCCGACCTGCGCCGTTGCGGGCTTCAGCCTGGGCGCGTTCCAGACGCTTCTCGTGGCGTCGCTCGGATTCCTTCCCCGCGTTCCGATCGTGTCGATCGCCTCGACGTGCTGCTACTCGTGGGGGCTGCTCCGGGGATGGATCGGCCCGCCGATCCTCGAGGCGCTGCGCGGCCTCGGCATCGACGACCGGGAACTCGTGCGGCTGACCGGGGCGCTCGATCTGGCGCGCCACGCGACCGCGCTGCGCGACCGCGACGTGCTGCTGATCCAGGGCCGCTGGGATCCGGTCGACCCCGCCCCCTCCCCCGAACGGCTGCGCGAGGCGATCCGGCCGCGGCGCTGCGTCGTGCTCGATGCCGGCCACGGCACGCTCGTGCTGCGCCGGCGCGCGATCCACCGGGCGATGTTCGAGTTTCTTCGCGAATGCGGGGCGCTCGGTCGCCGCGCGGCGAGCCCGGCGGGCTACCGGACGGCCGCCGCGTCCTGAAGACGATCAGCCGCGGATCCGCGAGACGGCAAGCCGGTCGGCGTACTCGTTCCAGGTCGAGCCGTCGTGGGCGCGGATCCATTCGAGCCGGACCCCGGGATGCCGCCGGGCGAGCTCGTAGAGCCGCCGGACCAGGTCGAGATTCTCGACGGGACCGGTCCTGCGCCGCCATCCGCGCCGCTCCCAGCCCGCGGCCCACTCGTTGATCGTCCGCACGCAGAGCTGGCTGTCCGACCAGATCGTCTCCTCGGCGTCCTCCGGCAGCATCTCGTAGGCGGCGATCAGCGCGGTCAGCTCCATCCGGTTGTTGGTCGTGTGATCGGCGTGCCCGGAGCGCTCCTCGACGATCTCGCCGTCGCGGACACGCACCGCGGCCCATCCGCCGGGCCCGGGATTGCCCGAGCAGGCGCCGTCGGTGAACACGCCGCTGTCCGGTCCCGACCGCCGTTCAGTCCGCGTCATCCGTGTCGCGCTCCGCCGGCTCGCGGAACGTCCGCGCCCGGTACGAGCTGACGATCACCGTCAGCGAACTCGCCGGCATCAGCAGCGCGGCGAGCAGCGGGTGAATATAGCCGGCCATCGCCAGTCCCGCCCCGACGACGTTGTAGACCAGCGAGAACGCGAGGTTGCGACGCACGACGGCCAGCGTCCGGCGCGCCCCGACGAACAGCTCGTCGAGCAGTCGCAGGTCCGGCCGCGTGACGTACACGTCCGCCGCCGCAAGCGCGGCGTCGCTGCCGCCGTGAATCGCGACGCCGGCACTCGCCGCGGCGAGCGCCGCCGCGTCGTTGACGCCGTCGCCGACCATCACGACGTGACCCTCGCGCGCCGCGCGCTCGACGACGCGCAGCTTGTCCTCGGGGCTCGCCCCGCCGAGGGCGTCGGCGGCCGCGATGCCGAGGCGGGCGGCGACGACGCGGACGGTCCGCGGGTGGTCCCCCGAGAGCAGCCGCACGCGGTAGCCGTGGCGGCGCAGGCGCGCGACCAGCTCCTTCGCACCGGGGCGCAGCGGATCGCCGAGGATCGCCAGCGCCACGATCGCGCCGTCGGCGGCCACCGCGACCGGCGTGCAGCCCGACGCCGTGGCCCGCTCGATCTCCGGCCCGAACCACTCCGGCGGGGACGAGGAGCAGAACCGGACGACCCATTCCGGCGCCCCGACGACCAGCGCGCGTCCGTCGACGCGCCCCGAGATCCCGGCACCGGTCGACTCGCGCACCTCGGCCGGCAGCGAGGCGTCGCCACCGGACGCCGTGTCGGCGCCGGCCAGGGCCCGGGCGATCGGATGCGCCGAGCACGCCTCGAGCCGCGCGACGAGCGGACGGACCGCATCGTCGCCGGCCCAGCGCACGACCTCCAGGCGCCCTTCGGTGAGCGTTCCGGTCTTGTCGAGCAGCGCGACGCCCGGACGCGCGACGCGCTCGATCGCGTCGCCGCCCTTGACGAGCAGTCCGGCGCGCGCCGCACGACCGATCGCCGCGCTGACCGCGAGCGGCGTCGCCAGACCGAGGGCGCACGGGCAGGTGACGATCAGCAGCGCGATCGCGTGGTCGACCGCCGTGCCGACGCCGGTGCGGACCCACAGCGCAAACGTCGTCGCGGCGAGCAGCAGGACCGCCGCGACGAACCACGCCGACAGCCGGTCGGCGAGCTGCACGACCGGCGCCTTGCGCCGGGCATGCTCCTCGACCAGCGCGAGCAGCCGGCCAAGGCGGGTGCGCGCGCCGGCGGCGCGCACCTCGAGCACCAGCCGCCCGGAACGGTCGACCGTCCCCGCCTCGACCTCGTCCCCGGGGCCGACGGGAACCGGCACCGTCTCGCCGGTCATCAGGGCGCGATCGACCAGCGCCCGGCCCTCGACGACGGCACCGTCGGCCGGGATCGTCTCCCCGGCCCGGACCTCGACCCGCATTCCCGGCACCAGCGACGCCACCGGCACGTCGCGACACGAACCGTCGTCGGCGACGAGACGCGCGACGGAGGGCGAGAGCGCGTGCAGCAGCTCCGCGGCCCCCGCCGCGGCCCGCTGCTGACGGCGCAGCAGCCAGCGCCCGACGAGCAGCAGGAACACGAGCGTGGTCACCGAATCGAAGTAGATCTCGCCGCGCCCGGCGACGGTATTGACCGCGCCCCAGCCGAATCCCGCGGCGATGCCGAGGCTGACCGGCACGTCCATGTGCAGCGTGCGGGCCCGCAGTGCGCCGAGCGCCCCGCGGTGGAACACCGAGGCGCACCAGGTCACCGCCGGAACCGTGAGCACGAGGCTTGCCCAGCGGAAGAACGTCTCCAGCGCGGGGTCGATCCCCGAGAACATGCCGCCGTAGAGGGCGACGGCGATCAGCATCACGTTGCCGGCAACGGCGCCGGCCACACCGACGCGCACGAGCAGGCCGCGATCCTCGCGGCGCGCGCGGGCCTCGACCTCCGCACCGAGGAACGGATGCGCGGGATAGCCGAGCCGGTCGAGCTGGCGCGCGATCGCCGACAGCCGCGTGCGGGTCGGATCCCAGGTCACCCGCGCCCGCGCGCGGCCCACGTCGAGCCGCACGGCGACCGCGCCGTCGACCAGCCGCGGCAGCCGTTCGACGAGCCACACGCACGCGGCACAGTGCACGCCCTCGAGGTACAGCTCGCAGGTCAGCAGTCCGCCGGGCGCCGCCCGGACGTGCAGTTCGGCGAACGCGGGATCGTCGAACTCCTCGTAGGACCGGCCGCTGACCCGCGCCGGGCGCGGCTCCGCACCGCTCGCCTCGCGCAGCGCGTACCAGCGCGCCAGCCCTTCGTCGTGCAGGATGCCCCACACGGTCCTGCAGCCCTCGCAGCAGAACTGGCGCGGTTCGCCGGCCCGGATCAGCCCCGCAGGGACCGGCAGCCCGCAGTGGGCGCAGTCCGCGGCGGTCTGCTCGGCGTCACGGTCAGCGGGGAGCATGGTGCGGGCAGGCCCCGGCGGCGTCGCCCTCCTGCACCTGACGCGCCGCCTCGTCGACGGTGGCGGGGACGGCGCGGCCGGGGGCCGGGTCGCGACCGATCATCGGCAGCCGGCCCGCGACCGCGAACCCGCCGACGACGATCAGCGCCAGCGCGGTGACCACCGGCAGGCGACGCCGCAGGGGGCCTGCCAGCAGCTCGATCCCCGAGCCGACCGCCGCCATCACCGGCAGGGTCCCGGCCCAGAACGCCACCATCACCAGCGCCCCGCCGAGCGGGTGTCCCGCTCCCGCGGCGGTGATCACGAACGCCCACAGGAAGCCGCAGGGCAGCAGCACCGACACGATCCCGACGACGGCGGCGCGCCCGGAGGCGGGCAGCGCGACGAGGCGCCGCAGGACCGCCGCGATCACGCCGCGCAGGGCGGTCGAGCCGGGCGTCGCGCCGACACGCACGCCGAGCGCGGCGAGCAGGGCCACCGTGCCCCACGCGATGATCAGCACGCCGGCGACGAGCGCCGCGGCGCGCTGGACGCCCGCGAGCCGGGCACCCGCCAGGTCGAGCGCGGCACCGAGCCCTCCGGCCAGCGCCCCGAGCGCCGCGTACGAGAGCAGGCGCCCGCCGTTGTAGGCGACATGCGGCGCCGGACGCCAGCGTCGGCCCGGCGTGGCAGCCGATCCGGCGTAGAACGCGACGAACGGACCGCACATCCCGGCACAGTGCGGGCTGCCGACGAGGGCAGCGAGCAGGACGGCGACGAGCAGCGCGGTCATCGCAGCACCGGCGGCAGCTCGCGCCGCAGCGTGGTCGAGAACTCCTGCCCCTTGCGCGAGACGTCGATGTCGAAGATCCACAGGCCGGGACGACGCATCGACAGCTCGGCGACGTGGCGTCCGTCCTCGACGGCCAGCTCGACGCGCTCGCGACGCGCCGCCCGCGCGTTGTGGAACGTCTCGAGCGCGACGCGGCATCCGTCGAGCACGCGCCCCTCGCGATCCCGGACGACCGCCTCGATCCGCCGGAAGCCGGGCCGGTCGGGGATCGCGCGCACGTCGAGGTCGACCTGCCAGCCGAGGGCGCGGCTCGCCCGCCGGCGCGCCATCTCCTCGTCCCAGTGGCGCGCCTTCTCGTAGTAGTTCTCCTCGACGGCGAACGACGGGTCGTTGATCGCGACGGCGACGAGCACGAGATTCGGCACGATCCCCGCGACGAGAATCCCGACGACGATCCACGGCCAGTACCAGCCCTTCGCGCGCGGCACGGTCAGTCCTCCCGGGGCGGAAGCGGACGGAGCGCGAACGGACCGAGCAGGCGATACGGAACGTTCCGGCCGAAGTCCACGCCGTCCTCGACGCGGACCACGATGTCCCGGCGCCCGTGCTCGAACACGTCCGCGGGCGTGTTGACGAACAGCACCGCGGTCCCCGTCTCGCCGGGCGCGACCGTCAGCGGGTTCTGCGGCGAGATCACCTCGGCACCCTCGACCCCGAGCACCGAGATGCGGTAGCGGCGCGGCTCGTCGGCGCGGTTGGCGATCTTCACGCGCAGCTGGTTGGAGATCCGGCCGTCCTCGAGCGTCGCGTACGGCTCGCCGAGACCGCGCAGGATCCAGACATCGGCCGAGGCCCGCCGCGCCAGCGACACGCCGAGCAGCCCGAAGACGATCACCAGGATCAGCGGATAGAACACGGTGCGCGGCCGCAGCCACCGCGGCCGCCGGCCCTCGAACGAGTCCTGCGAGCCGTAGCGCACGAGTCCGCGCGGCTTGCCGATCTGCTCCATGATGCGATCGCAGGCGTCGATGCACTGCGTGCAATGGATGCACTCCATCTGCAGGCCGTCGCGGATGTCGATTCCCGTCGGGCATGCGAGCACGCAAGCCCGGCAGTCGATGCAGTCCCCGTAGCGCCCGGCCGGATCGCGCCGCCGCTGGCCGGCCTTGCCTCGTGGCTCGCCGCGGCGCCGGTCGTATCCGACGATCAGCGACGACTTGTCGAGCAGCACCGCCTGGATCCGGCCATACGGACAGACGACCGTGCACATCTGCTCGCGGAACCAGGCGAAGTCGAGGAACATCAGCCCGGTCGTGATCGCCATCGTCGCGAACGCGACGGGATGCTGTGCCGGGGAACTGCGCACCCAGCGCAGCAACTGCTCGACGCCGACAAAGTAGGCCAGGAACGTGTGCGCGAGAAACGCGGAGATCACGAGGAAGATCGGGTACTTGATCGCCCGGCGCAGACCGCCGCCCTCCCGGTCCCGGCGCAGCTGGCCCGAGCGCCCCCCCTCGAGCCATTGCTCGATCGGCCGGTAGAGGAACTCCATGTAGACCGTCTGCGGGCAGGCCCAGCCGCACCAGACGCGGCCGAACAGCGCCGTGAGCAGGAAGATCGCCACGATCGCGCCGACCAGCACGAACATCAGCAGCATCGTCTCGGTGGGCAGGAACGTCGTCCCGAGCACCGTGAAGCGGCGGCGGGTGATGTCGAGCAGGACGGCGGGCTTCCCGCCGACGCGCACGTAGGGCAGCGCCGTGAACAGCACGATCAGCGCCCAGGCCACCACGAGCCGGCGGCGCCAGAAGCGGCCCTTCTCGCGCTTCGGGCGGATCCAGCGCCGGCTCCCGTCGACGTTGAGCGTCGAGAGCACGGCCTCGCTGGCCTGCGGGATGTCGCCCGACCCTGCCCGGCTCATCGCAGTCTGTTCCTCCGGCGCCCGCCCCCGGCTCACGCCGCGGGTCGCGCCTCGGCGGCGTCGGGGACCGCCTCGCCGCCCGCCTCGCCGCCCGGGGCATCCCCGTCCTCGGGCAGCGGCTGGCGCACGAACAGCTCGCCCTGGGGCGGCTTCGGGTTGGCCGGCGTCGTGCCGCGCAGCGATCCGACGTACGCCGTCACCGCCATGATGTCGACCTCGGACAGCTGGTTACCCCAGGCGATCATGCCCTTGGTCGGCACGCCGTCGTGGATCGTGCGGTGGATGTCCATCAGGTTGCCGCCGTGCAGCCAGTAGTCGTCGGTCAGGTTCGGACCGATGTTCCCGCCACCGTCGCGGGCATGGCACTGCACGCACTTGGCGATGAAGATCTTCTCCCCGGCGGAGAGCATCGCCGGGTTCTCCATCATCTTGCGCAGCACGACCTCGGAGACCTCGCCCAGCGCGAGCAGCTGCTGGCGCTGCTGCTCGTAGTACGCGTCGAGTTCCTCCTGGTACTCGTCTGCCACGAGCTTTCCCGGCCCGAAGTGGTAGTAGACGATGTACACCGGCGTCGCGATGATCGTGGCCCAGAACAGCCAGACCCACCATCGGGGCAGCGGATTGTCGTACTCCTTGATGCCGTCGAACTCGTGCTCGCGCAGCTCGTCACGCACCTCGCGCTGACTCATCGGTCGTCTCCGCGGCCCGGGCCGGCGGGCGCGACCGCGGGCAGGTCGTCGTCGAGCGGCAGATGCCTCGCGCGCTCGTACTGCGCGCTCCGCCGCCGCGAGAACGTGTGGATCGCGATCGTCACGAACACCGCGACGAACAGCAGCAGGGCGGCCTCGGCCCAGCCGGACAGCCCCGCGGCCCCCATCACGTCAGTCAGTCGCATCGTCGGTCCTCCGCGCCTGCCGCGGCAGCTCCGCCGGCGCCGGATGCTCCGGCTCGCGGAACAGGTCGGTTCCCAGCCGCTGCAGGTACGCGATCAGCGCGGTCACGCGCCGGTTCTCGAGCCCTTCCGGGCCGCCCTGCTCGACAATCTCGTCCGCGATGCGCTGCGCCTGGGCCCGCGCCATCTCGACCCCCTCGGTCAGTTCCCGGTCGTACGGGACGCCGAGCGAGGCCAGCGCCCGGAGCCGTCGCGGCAGCTCGTCGAGTTCGAGCCGCTGGTCGATCAGGTGCGCGTAGCTCGGCATGATCGACTGCGGCGTCGTCGAGCGCGGATCGTCGAGGTGACGCAGGTGCCACAGATGCGAGTACTTGCCGCCGACGCGGTGCAGATCCGGTCCGATGCGGC
Source organism: Acidobacteriota bacterium (assembly GCA_003695625.1). Taxonomy (GTDB): domain Bacteria; phylum Acidobacteriota; class Polarisedimenticolia; order J045; family J045; genus J065. Next base: position 9,672 of record RFIB01000129.1, read on the forward strand.
GCGAGCCCCACAGGAACGGATGGTCGTAGACCGACTCGCCGGCCTTGCTGTACTCGCCATAGCGCTCCGTCTCGTGGCGCATCGGCCGCACCTGCTGCGAGTGGCAGTTGTTGCAGCCCTCGGCGATGTAGATGTCGCGGCCGAGCACCTCGAGCGGGGTGTAGGGCGTGACCGTCGCGATCGTCGGCACGTTGGAACGAATCAGGAACGTCGGCACGATCTCGAACAGCGAGGCGCTGACCACGGCGATGCCGACCCACGCCGAGAAGACCACCGGCAGCCGCTCCCAGCGCCGGTGGAACTGCAGCGACGTCACCCGTTCGAGCAGGTAGGCCACGCGCGCCACGTGTGCGCCCGACTCTCGCAGATACGACACGGCGGGGGCGTCCTGGTACGCCGGCGTCAGCGCCGGCGCCTCGTAGACCGGCTCCTCGTAGCGCGCCGGCCGCTGCGCCCGCGTGGCCAGCACGTTGACCGCACACAGTACCGCGCCGGCCAGGTAGAGCGATCCGCCGACGACGCGGGCCCAGTACATCGGCATCAGCCGCATCACGGTCTCGACGAAGTCGGGGTACATCAGCCGCCCGCCCTCGTCGAAGGCACGCCACATCAGGCCCTGCGTGATCCCGGCGGCCCAGATCGGAGCGACGTAGAGCACGATGCCGATCGACGCGATCCAGAAGTGGGTCTCGACCAGCTTGCGGCTCCAGATCTCCTTCGTCTGGTACAGCCTCGGCGCGAGCCAGTAGATCATCCCGAAGATCATGAACCCGACCCAGCCGAGCGCCCCGCCGTGGACATGGGCGATCGTCCAGTCGGTGTAGTGCGACAGCGCGTTGACCGACTTGACCGACAGCAGCGGCCCCTCGAACGTGGACAGGCCGTAGAACGTGACCGCGACGACGAAGAAGCGCAGGATCGGCTCCTCGACGACCTTGCCCCACGCACCGCGCAGCGTCAGCAGGCCGTTGATCATCCCGCCCCACGAGGGCATCCACAGCATCACCGAGAACACCATCCCGAGGGTCGACGCCCACTCGGGCAGCGACGTGTAGTGCAGATGGTGCGGTCCGGCCCAGATGTAGATGAAGATCAGCGACCAGAAGTGCAGGATCGAGAGCCGGTACGAGTACACCGGGCGCTGGGCGGCCTTCGGCAGGTAGTAGTACATCAGCCCGAGGATCGGCGTCGTCAGCAGGAAGCCGACCGCGTTGTGGCCGTACCACCACTGCATGAACGCGTCCTGCACCCCGGCGTAGATCGAGTAGCTCTTGAACCAGCCGGCGGGGACCGACAGGTTGTTGAAGATGTGCAGCATCGCGATCGTGATGATCGTCGCGATGTAGAACCAGATCGCGACGTAGATGTGCCGCTCGCGCCGCTTGAGCACCATTCCGAAGAAGTTGACGGCGAACACGACCCACACCAGCGCGATCGCGATGTCGATCGGCCACTCCAGCTCGGCGTACTCCTTGGACTGATTCAGGCCGAGCGGCAGCGAGATCGCCGCGGCGACGATGATCGCCTGCCAGCCCCAGAAATGGAGCCAGCTCAGCGCGTCGCTGAACGTGCGCGTCTTGAGCAGCCGCTGGGACGAGTAATAGACGCCGGCGAAGATGCCGTTGGCGGTGAACGCGAAGATCACCGCGTTGGTGTGCAGCGGCCGCAGGCGCCCGAAGCTGAAGTACTCGATGCCGAGGTTCAGCTCCGGGAGAACGAGCTGCAGCGCGACGAACACGCCGACGAGCATGCCGACCAGCCCCCAGAGCATCGTCGCCCCGAGGAACCAGCGCACGATCCGGTCATCGTACGAGAAGCGCTCGACTTGAACGTTCATGCCGTCTCCGCATCCAGCGGCAGCGCCTCGATGGCACCGCTCTCCACCAGTTCCAGGACCCCCTGACCGTCCCCCAGCGCACCGCGGGGGATGAACACGATCTCGGACTCGTCGGCCAGCACGACGTCGCACGCCGCGGGCTCGCCGAGAGCACGGGGCGGCGGCAGCACCAGCGGACGCCCCGGATGTGCCCGCCGCAGGACACCGCGTCCGTCCGGCCCGCGCGGACCGATGCGGACGGCGCCGTCGACGACGACGAACAGGCTCAGCGGCACCTGCCCGGCGTAGACCAGCACCTGGCCGGCCGGGCGGCGCGCGCGCAGTGCGTCCGGCAGGGCGGCGAGCCGCTCGCCGGCGGGAAGGTCGTCGTGTCGCGCGGCCCGGTCGTCCATCGCGGCCTCGATCCCGTGGCGGGCCAGTCTAGGGGCCCGCGGGCCGGCGGGGCTTGACGGTCGTCACGGGCAGACTTGATCGAGATCAAGTCCGGGCGGAGAATGCCCGGGCCGCACCGCGGCCGGGGAGAGGACGGAGGCACGCGCGTGGACCGCGACAGCGACGAGCTGCGACCGCCCGCCGGCAACTGCTTCGTCTGCCAGGCCCGCGAACGCACCGAATGGTGCCGGCTGGGCGAGGACGAGCTCGGTCTGCTCAACCGGCACAAGATCGCCAACCGGTACGAACCGGGCCAGGTGATCTTCTACCAGGGCAACCCGTGCCTCGGAATCCACTGCATCGAGGAGGGCACGGTCGCGCTGCGCAAGGCGGCGTCGGACGGCCAGGAGATGGTCGCCCGCCTGTTCCACGCCGGCGACACGCTCGGCTACCTCGCCTACTTCGCGGAGACCGGGTACACCGGGACCGCCGTGGCGGTCACGCCCGCGCACGTCTGCTTCATCGAGCGCACGGCGGTCCGCGAGCTGCTCGCCCGCAACCCGGCGCTCGGCCTCGCGTTCCTGCGCCGCACCGCGGAAAACCTGCGCGATGCCGAGGACGCCCGTCTCCGCGACGCCGCGCTGCCGCTGCGGATCCGCCTCGCGCACCTGCTGCTCGTGTTCAAGGACCGGTTCGGCACCGCCGACGAGGACGGCACGATCTCGATCGACCTGCCCCTGTCCCGGCAGGACATCGCCGCGATGCTCGGTGTCCGGCCGGAGTCGCTCTCGCGGGCGATCCGCCAGCTCGAACGGTCGGGGGCGGCCCGCTTCTCGCGCCGGCTGGTCCGGGTTCCCGACCTCGATCTGCTGTTCGACCAGCTCGAGGAAGCCGGCTGATCACGGGCCGGGGCGCCCCTCGCCTATGATGAGCGACCGGCGGCGTGCCGTCGCACGCACGCCGGGGAGAGGACGACACGATGGGCGGCTTCCGCAGCGGTGACGAGTTCGTCAGGGTGTTCGACAGGCTCTGGACGATGATCGACGAGCATCCCGAGGTCGGTCCGAAGCTCCGGGAGGCACGCGCGCCGCACCGGTTCTCCTTCACCGACCTCGACCTCGAGCTGAACGTGACCTACAGCGAGGAGCCCGGACACAACCTGCGCTGGGTCTGGGGCCGCGAGGGATGCGACTGGGAGCCGCTGATCTCGCTGGCGATGACCAGCGAGGTGGCCAACCGCTACTTCCAGGGCAAGGAGAACGTCGCGACGGCGGTCCTGTTCGGCCGGATCCGGCTGTCCGGTCCGATGGCGACGATCCTCAAGCTCGCGCCGGTGCTGCGGCCGATCGAGCCGCTCTACCGCGAGATGCTCGTCCGCGAGGGTCTCGACCACCTGCTGGCCTGACGGCCGCACCGTCCCGGGTCGAGGGAGACGGACCGTGACCGACCGACCGCGCCGCGAACCGATGTCGAGGGTCGACGCCGCGTGGCTGCGCATGGATCAGCCGACCAACCGGATGATCGTCACCGGCGTGATGTTCTTCGAGCAGCCCGTCGACTACGCGCGGCTGCGGCGGCTGATCGAGGACCGGATGCTGCGCTTCCGGCGCTTCCGCCAGCGCGTGGTCGACCCGGGGGTGCCGCTGGCCGGACCGTACTGGATCGACGACCGGCCGGTCGATCTCGACCACCATCTCGTCCGGGAGCGCCTGCCGGAGCCCGCGGACGAGACCGTCCTGCAGCGGCGCGTCGGCGAGCTGATGGCGACGCCGCTCGATCCGGAGCGGCCGCTGTGGCAGTTCCACTGCCTCGAGCACGAGCCGGGCCGCAGCCGCGCGGTCGTCTGCCGGATCCACCACTGCATCGCGGACGGGATCGCGCTGATCTACGTGATGATGTCGCTGATGGACCAGGACGGCGCCGCCGGTGCCCTTCCCGCGCAGGAGCGGCAGGACGGGCCGCCGGAGGACGACGAGGACGGCCGCACGCAGGCGGGCTCGCCGCTCGAGGCGATGCTCCGCGGCCTGCGCCGCGCGCTCGGCTCGACGTGGAGCGCGGCCGGCTCGGTGCTCGAGGAGGGGCTGCAGCTCTTCACCGAGCCGCACCGGACGCTCGATCTGGCGGCGCTCGCCGTCTCGGGGCTCGGCTCGCTGGCCAAGCTGCTGACGCTGCCCGCCGACTCGGACACGCTGTTCCGCGGCACGCTGGGGATCGAGAAGGCCTGCGCATGGTCGCGCGACTATCCGCTGCCCCAGGTCAAGGAGATCGCGCGGGTCTTCGGCGGCACGATCAACGACGTGCTGGTCACCGCGGCCGCGGGCGCGCTGCGCCGCTACATGGTCGAGCGCGGCGAGTCGCCGGACGGTGTCGAGATCCGCGCGATGATCCCGGTCAACCTCCGGCCGCTCGAGCGCGCGTCCGAGCTCGGCAACCACTTCGGTCTCGTCTACCTGTCGCTGCCGGTCGGCATCGAGGATCCGTTCGACCGGTTCCTCGAGACGAAGGCCCGCATGGACGCGATCAAGCGCTCGCCCGAGGCGCTGGTCGCGTTCCAGGTGCTGCGCGGACTGGGATACGTGCCGCGCGGCGGGACGACCCCGGTCGTCGAGATGTTCGCCCGCAAGGCGACGGCGGTGATGACCAACGTCCCGGGACCGCGCGAGCCGATCTCGCTTGCCGGGAGCCGGCTCGAGCGGGCGATGTTCTGGGTGCCGCGCTCGGGACCGATCGGACTCGGGCTGAGCATCCTGAGCTACGCGGGGCGCGTCTACGTCGGCATCGCGACCGACGCCGGGCTGGTGCCGGACCCGCAGCGGATCGCCGAGCACTTCCACGACGAGCTGGCCGCGATGGTCGAGCTGGTCGAGCTGCCGCGACGCGACGGGATGGCGCCCTGACCGCCCTGCCGCCGCCTCAGGACGCGTCCAGCAGCGGGGCGAGCATCCGGCGGATGCGCGTCGCCTCGCGCTGGAGCCGGTAGGCGCCGGTCCGCACCGCCTCGGACGCGGCGCGCAGCTCGTACTCGATGGCGAGGATCTCGCCGATCATCGCCTCGGCGAAGCGCTCGGTCGGCGCCCGGACCTCGTTCTCGGCCGGCATCGCCCGCTGCGCGGGCTCGCGGACCCGCGACCAGCTCAGCTCCGCCTGCCGGACGATCCCGACGACCCGCTGGCCGAGCAGCCCGATCCGGGCCAGCGTGTTGTCGATCTGCGCGACGGTGCGCCGCGCGACCAGTCGCGCCCGCGCCCGGTTCGGGGCCTTGTCGGCCTCGAGCTGGAGGGCCAGGGCCCGCAGCCGCGTGATCGCGTCGACGAGCCGCTGCCGCTCCCGAAGCCAGGCGCGCTCGGTCGCGTCGAGGGCCTGGATCGTCCGCTCGACCTGCGCCTCGTGGCTCGCCGCCGCGAGCGTCGCCTCGCGCATCAGCCGTGCCAGCGGGTCCCGCCGTCCGCGGCCCTCCTGGTGCAGCGCGAGCGAGTAGGGGTCCAGCACGCGGTTGATCCGGTGGCCCGCGAACGGCTCGACGCCCGCCTTGTGTCCGGCGTGCAGCACGAAGCGGACATGCTCGTCGAGATCGATCAGTGCGCCGAGCAGCTCCGAGGCGATGCTGCCGGCGCGCGTCTCCCAGGCGACGTCCTCGGGGACGACGGCGGGACCTGAGGCGGCGAGCAGCGCCGCCACGAGAATGACCCGCCCCCGGACCGGGCGCGCGCCGGGCCCGCCGCGGCGGCGTGAGCTCATTCCTTGATCTTCTTGGGCTTGCAGAGCTTCTTCTTCTTCTTCGAGACGGCGCCGCACTTGGTGCACTCGTAGCGTCCCGGCTTGCGCGGCTTCCTCGGCTTGTCCCTGATGCACACGGTGCGGCGTCTCCGGTCGGACCGGCCACGGGCCCACCTCGCGCGCGACGGCCGGTCGTGGATTATCTTAGCGCGGTCGGCCCGCGAAGCCCTTCCGGGTCGGCGCGACCGGCCGCACATCCCTTCCCTCCGGATCCCCTGCGGAGCAGAACGTGACTCACCGGACACGGACGTCGATTCCCCTGATCCCGCTCGAGACGCTGTTCGGCAACCCCGATCGCATCGCCCCCTCGCTGGCCCCGGACGGCAGGCGGCTGACGTATGTCGCGCCGCTCGACGGGGTGCTCAACGTGTTCCTGCACGAACGCGGCGGGGGGCAGGACCGGCCGCTGACGCGGGACCGCGGCCGCGGCATCCGTCGTCAGGGCTGGGCCTGGGATGGACGGCACGTGCTGTATCTGCAGGATCGGGACGGCGACGAGAACTGGCGCCTGTTCGCGATCGACGCCGGGACCGGGGACGAGCGGCTGCTGACGCCCGACGCGCCGGACCAGGCCCACCCCGTCCAGGTGCAGATCCTCGCCTCGAGCCCGCGACACCCCTCGACGCTGCTCGTCGGACTCAACCGCCGCGACGAGCGCGTGCACGACGTCTACCGGCTCGGGCTGACCGACGGGCGGCTCGAGGAGATCGAGCGCGGCGATCCCACCGTGATCGGCTGGCTCGCCGACCACGAGCTGGTCGTGCGCGGCCGCCTGCGCTCCGAGCCGGACGGCGGGACGACGCTGCTGATGCGCGACGCTCCCGGCGCCCCGTGGCGTGAGGCGATCCGCTGGTCTGCCGAGGATGCGCCGCTGTCCGGCCCGCTGCGGTTCACCGAGGACAACCGTCGCCTGTGGATGCGGGACAGCCGGGACCGCAACGCGGCGGCGCTCGTCCTGTTCGACCCGGCCACCGGAGAGACGACCGAGATCGCGTCGGACCCGGAGTACGACGTCTCGGCGACCGCCTTTCACCCGACGCGCCACGAGATCCAGGCGGTCGCCTTCACCCGCGCGCGCCGCGAGTGGCGCGTGCTCGACGAGGCGGTGCGGTCCGACTTCGAGCACCTGCTCGCGGCCGATGCCGGCGAGCTGTCGCTCGTCGACCGCTCGCTCGACGACAGGCTGTGGCTTGTCGCCTGGACGCGCGACGACGGTCCCGTCGCCTACGCCCTGTGGGACCGCGAGGCGGCTCGCGTCGAGCACCTGTTCGTGCACCGCGAGGCGCTGGTCGGCCTGCCGCTGGCGCGGATGGAGCCGGTGACGATCGACGCGCGTGACGGGCTGAGCCTGCACGCCTACCTGACGCGTCCCCCGTTCGGCGAGGCGCCGTGGCCGCTGGTCCTGGTCGTCCACGGCGGCCCGTGGGTGCGCGACACCTGGGGCTACGACCCCGAGGCACAGTGGCTCGCCAACCGCGGGTACGCCTGCCTGCAGGTCAACTACCGCGGGTCGACCGGCTACGGCAAGGCGTTCCTGGCGGCGGGCGACCGCGAGTGGGGCGGCCGGATGCAGGACGACCTGACCGACGCGGTGATGTGGGCCGTGCAGCAGGGGATCGCCGATCCGGAGCGCGTGGCGATCTGGGGCGGGAGCTACGGCGGCTATGCCGCGCTGGCCGGGGTGACCTTCACGCCCGGGGTCTACCGCTGCGGCGTCTCGATCGTCGGGCCGTCGAACCTGCTGACGTTCCTCGACTCGGTGCCGCCCTACTGGGAGAGCTTCCGGGCGATGCTCGACCGGCGCGTCGGCCGGCTGCCACGCTACACCGACGGCGAGCGCGCCGGGCAGGTCAAGCTGGAGGCCGACCTGACCGACGAGGATCGGCGCGAACTCGAGTTCCTGCGGGCGCGATCGCCGCTGTTCCACGCGGATCGCGTGCGCTGTCCGATGCTGATCGCCCAGGGCGCGAACGACCCGCGCGTCAAGAAGGCCGAGAGCGACCAGTTCGTCGCCGCGATGCGCGAACGGGGACTGGAGATCGAGTACGTCGTGTACGAGGACGAGGGGCACGGCTTCGCGCGGCCGGAGAACCGGCTGGACTTCTACCGCAGGGCGGAGCGGTTCCTGGCCCGGCACCTCGGCGGTCGCTGCGAGGAGGGCACCGGCTGACACGCCGCCCGTTGCGGCGGCCAGCTTACCGTCAAATAATGCCGGGTCGACGGGCGGCCCCCGGAGCCGCTCCGGCGCGGGAGGACGGATGAGCTATCCGATCTGGGATGTCCCCGCCCCCGGCCTGCTGATCGCCGGGATCGCGATCCTCCACGTGTACATCTCCCACTTCGCGGTCGGCGGCGGGCTGTTCCTGGTGCTCGCCGAGCGGCGGGCGCGGCGCACCGCCGACGCGGGAATGCTCGCCTACGTCGAATCGTTGAGCCGGTTCTTCATCCTGCTCACGCTGGTGCTCGGCGCGGTGACCGGCGTCGGCATCTGGTTCACGATCGGCCTCGTCTCGCCGATGGGCACGTCCGCCCTGATCAACGCCTTCGTCTGGGGCTGGGCGATCGAGTGGACCTTCTTCGTGGCCGAGATCGCGGCGGCGATCGTGTACTACTACGGCTGGCGCCGGCTCGACGCGAAGACCCACGAGGCGGTCGGGTGGATCTACTTCGTCGCCGCGTGGATGAGCCTGGTGATCATCAACGGGATCCTGTCCTTCATGGCGACGCCCGGCCGCTGGCTCGAGACGCGATCGTTCTGGGACGGGTTCTTCAACCCGACGTACGTCTCGTCGCTCGTGCTGCGCACGCTCGTCGCGGTCGGCATCGCCGGCCTGTTCGCGCTGTTCGCGGCGGCCCGCCTCGGCGACGGTGAACTCAAGCAGCGCATCGCGCGCTGGACGGCGACGCGCTGGATCCTTCCCGCCGCGATCGGCGTGCCGCTGTGCCTGCTGTGGTATCTCGGCGCGGCGGCAGGGGCCGGGATTCCCGTCGCCGAGATCTTCGGCGCGACGTCGAGCGGACCGGGCGCGCTCGTCGCGAGCGTGTTCGCGTCAGATCATGCGAGCGGCTATCCGCCGGCCCAGCGGGCGGCGCTCGTCGCGGCGATCGCCTATCCGGCGATCGTGGTGCTGACCCTCGCCCTGCTGTGGCTCAGGCCGCGCAACTACGGCCGGCTGGTCACCGCGCTGATGCTGCTGTTCGGCATCGCGGGGATGGGCGCCGGCGAATGGGCCCGCGAGGACCTGCGCAAGCCGTGGATCATCGGCGGCTACATGTACGTCAACGGGGTCCGCGTCCCGCCGCCGGCAGGCGCGACCGGACCGGCCGCCGAGGCGGCGCGGCGCGCCCCCGATCCGTTCCGGATCGACGTCCTGAACGAGCGCGGGCTGCTCGAGTCGTCGGTGTGGCTCGCGGTGCCCGCCGGCGCCGAGCCGGAGGACCCGGCCGACCGGCTCGCGCTCACCGGACGGCAGGTGTTCCGCGGGCTGTGCTCGACGTGCCACACGGTCGACGGCTACCTGGCGATCCGGCCGCTCGTCCGCGGGCAGAAGGTCGCCGCGCTCGAGCGGCTGCTCGAACGGCTCGACGCCCACCGGCAGCGCCGGATGCCGCCGTTCGCCGGCACGGACGAGGAGCGGCACGCGCTGGCCGTCTGGCTCGCGCGCCTCGGCGGTGACGAGACCGCTGGGCGCGAGGTCGCGCCGGCCGCGACGACGGGGCACCCCGGCGCCGCCCTGTTCGAGGACCAGTGCTCGCTGTGCCACGCGGCGGATGCCGACTTCCCGATGGCCGAGCTGGTCGCGGGCCGCGGCGCCGACGAGCTGTACGACATCATCGGCCGTCTGCCAGAGATCAACGACATGATGCCCGCGTTCGAGGGTACGGACGAGGAACGCCGCGCTCTCGCGGAGTACCTCGCGAGCCTGGAGGCGGAATGATGCCTGCGCCGCTGTCGATCGCGCAGATCGCGCCCCCCGACCCGCTGCCGCTGCCCGCACCCGGGTGGCTGCTCTGGTCGCTGCTGATGCTGACGTTCTTCCTGCACATGCTGGCGATGAACTGGGTCCTCGGCGGCTCGATCATCGGCGCGGTGACGCGCGTGTCCCGCCGCACGAGCCCCGAGGCCGATGTGCTCGTCGGCCTGCTGACACGCTCGATGCCGTCGGCGGTCGCCGCGACGATCACCCTCGGCGTCGCGCCGCTGCTGTTCGTGCAGGTGCTCTACGGACGGCTGCTGTTCACCAGCTCGATCCTGATGGGCTGGTTCTGGCTGTCGGTGATCCCGCTGCTGATCATCGCCTACTACGCGGTGTACGCGCTCTCGTTCCGCGGGGACCGCCTCGGAGGACTCGAGGCCCCGCTGTCGTGGCTCGCCGCGCTGTGCTTCATGGCGATCGGGTTCCTCTACAGCAACAACATGACGCTGATGCTGCGCCCCGACTCGTTCGTCTCGCGCTACCTCGCGGACGGCCGCGGGTTCCACCTCAACCTCGACGACCCGACGCTCGTTCCGCGCTATCTGCACATGCTGCTCGGCGCGCTGGCCACGTCGGGGATGGCGATCGCGCTGATCGGCGCGCTGCGTCGCTCGCTCGACGCCCGCGCGGCGCGCTACCTGATGCGCTGCGGGAGCCTGTGGTTCGTGATCCCGACCGCGATCAACGTGCTGTTCGGCCTGTGGTGGCTGATCGCGCTGCCGCGGGAGACGATGCTGCGCTTCATGGGTGGCAGCGCCGTGGCCAGCGGCGCGCTGGCGATCGGCCTGCTCGCCGCCCTGAGCGCACTGCTGATGATGGCGATGGCGCTCGGCCGCGAGGACCCGCGCGGGCTGATCCGCGGCGGCGCGTGGTCGCTCGGACTGACCCTCGTCGCGATGGTGCTGATGCGCGACCAGGTGCGGCAGGGCGCGCTCGAGGCGGCGGGTTTCGAGCCGTCGCCGTGGGTCGAGCCGCAGTGGGGCCCGATCGTCCTGTTCGTCGTCCTGCTCGTCGCGGCGCTCGCGGCGGTCGCGTGGATGGTCCGCGCGATCGCGCGCCCCGCATCGACGTCGTGAGCGACGATCCGGCCCCGGGAGGGCGCGCCGACGGGAGCGCGCCGCTGTTCGACAGCCACTGCCATCTCGACTTCCCGTCGCTGGCGGACGACCTGGACGGTGTGCTCGAACGTGCCGCCGCCGCCGGCGTGTCCCGCATCGCGACGATCGGCGCCGGCCGGGCGCTCGATTCGGCACCGGCCGCGATCGCGCTCGCGCGCCGGCATCCCGGACGCATCGTGGCCAGCGTGGGGCTGCACCCGCACGACGCGCGGCTCGCCGACGACGACACGTTCGACCGGCTCGAGGCGTGGGCCCGCGACCCCGCGGTCGTCGCCGTCGGCGAGACCGGCCTCGACTTCCACTACGACAACTCGCCGCGCGACATCCAGCAGGATGTCTTCCGCCGCACGATCGCCCTCGCGCGCACGGTCGGCAAGCCGCTGATCATCCACACGCGCGAGGCGCCGCGCGAGACGCTCGCGATCCTCGCCGAGGAGTGCGCGCAGGACGTCGGCGGCATCATCCACTGCTTGAGCGAGGACGCCGGGTTCGCCCGTGCCGCGCTGGAGCTGGGCTTCGTCAGCTCGTTCAGCGGCATCGTCACGTTCCCCAACGCACGGCGCGTCCACGAGGCGGCGCGCGCACTGCCCGACGACGCGATCCTCGTCGAGACCGACGCGCCGTTTCTCGCTCCGCAGCCGGTGCGCGGCCGGCGCAACGAGCCGGCATACGTCGCCCACGTCGCCGCGGCGATCGCGGACCTGCGCGGCGTCTCCGAGCAGGCCGTGCGGCGGCTGGCGTGGGACAACGCCTGCCGCGTCTACCGGCTCGACCCGGCCGCTTCCGCCTGAGCCTGGACCAGCAGGCGCTCGAGCTCACGGACCGTCCCGTCGAAGCTGCGCAGCGCCGCCTCGATCGCGTCGGGACGCGTGAGGTCGACGCCGGCCCGCCGCAGCAGCTCGAGCGGGGGCGCGGAGCTGCCTCCCCGCAGCATCGCGAGGAAGCCCCGGACCGCGGGCTCGCCGACCGTCCGTACCCGCTCGGCGATCGCGATCCCGCTCGACAGGCCCGTCGCGTACGTGAACACGTAGAACTTGTAGTAGAAGTGGGGCACGTAGGCCCACTCCATGCCGTCGTCGGCGTCGAGCGCGTAGTCGGGACCGTAGTACTCGGCGATCAGCGTGCGGTACAGCGCGTCGAGCGCCTCCGCGGTGATCGGCGTGCCCTGCTCGGCCATGCGGTGGACCCGATCCTCGAACTCGGCGAACAGGACCTGGCGGTAGATCGTGGTCCGGATCGTCTCCGCGCGTTCGGCGAGCAGCGCGGCGCGCTCGGCGTCGTCGCGCGCGTGGGCGATCAGCCAGTCCGACAGCAGCGCCTCGTTGCAGGTCGACGCGATCTCGGCCAGGAACGGGACGTAGCGGAACGACGAGTACGGCTGCGCGTCCATCGCCAGCACGCTGTGCACCGCGTGACCGAACTCGTGCGCCAGCGTCGACAGGTCGTCGACGCTGTCCTGGTAGTTGAGCTTGATGTACGGCCGGATGCCGTACGCGCTGGCCGAGAACGCGCCGCTCGCCTTGTCGCGGTGCGGATAGACGTCGATCCAGCCGTTCGCGGGGTCGAGCCCCTCGCGCAGCAGCGCGCCCACCTCGGGGCCGAGCGGCGCGAGGGCCTCGGGCAGGATGCGCCGCGCCTCGGCGAACGGGACCTTGCGATCCGCCGCGGCGACGAGCGGGACGTACATGTCGTAGAGGTGCACCTTGTCCAGGCCGAGCACGCGGCGGCGCAGGGCGACGTAGCGGTGCAGCGGCGCCAGGTGCGCGCGCACGGTGGTCACCAGCGTGTCGAACACCGCCGGATCGATCGCGTCCTTGTCGAGATAGGCCTCCCTCGCCCGCTCGTACCCGCGGGCCCGGGCGAACGCGACGCTGAGCCGCGCCTGGCCGCCGAGGGTGGCCGCGTAGGCGTGCTCGAACCGGCGCAGCGCGCCCGTCAGCCCGGCGACGGCCGCCCGGCGCGTCGCGCGGTCCCGGTCGGCCCGCAGGCGCGCGTACCCGGCGAGCGTGAGCGGCACGCGGCGCCCGTCACCGGTCTCGATCTCCGGAAGCGGCATGTCGGCCAGCAGCGCCTGGAACGTCTTCTCGTGGTCCGACGGCAGCTCGTTGAGGTCGATCTCCGCCCACAGGTTGTCGCCGAACAGCGAGAGCACCCGTTCGGCCTCGGGGCCGAGCACCCGATCCGCGCGGCGGCGCAGGTTGGCGATGTACGGCGCATGGACCCGCAGGCGCGGGCGCCGGGCGACGCCGGCGGCCAGGGCGTCGTCGTCGAGCGCGAGCACCGCGCGCCGCACGTCGGCGGCGCGCGCCATCAGGCCCCGCATCAGGCCCAGCGCGCGCTCGTTGAGCTCACGCAGCCGGTCGTCCGTCTGCGCGGTGTCGAGCCGCAGATTGGCATACAGCGTCAGCCGGTTGGCACGCCGGTGCAGCTCGAAGTACGTCTCGAGGCAGCGCTCGAGCCCTTCGGCGGAGGGGCTCTCGTCGGCCTCGGCACAGACGTCGAGCCGCGGGAGTTCCTCGGCGACCGCGGCCAGCTCGCGCTCGAACGCGGCATCGTCCGCGAACAGCCGCGAGAGGTCCCACTTGTAGGCGTCGGGGATCTCGGCGCGTGCGACCGTCGGGTCGGGTGTCCACGCGGGAAGGTCGTCGGCGACGGCGACCGGGGCGAGCAGGCACGCAGCAAGCAGGACGGATCGCAGGCGGCTGGGACGAGACATCGGCGTCACTCCGAAGGGAAACGGGCGCTGCGGATTATGCACGACCGTGCCGTGGCACGGGTCAGGTGGACCCGCGCTCGTGCGACGCGCGCACCGGCCCGCCCAGCGCACGGGCGATCCGTTCGTCGAGCAGCCGGGCCGGGGCCCACTGCATCAACCGCACGCCGAGACCGGTGCGCGGTGCGACGAGGATCCGCAGCGGCGGGTCGGGGGCGAGCATCGCGCGCGAGACGGCCTCGGCGACCGGCTCCGGGCCGAGCGCGCGCCGCTCGGCGCGCTCGGCCCGGCGGGCGAACGCGCGGAACCACGGCGCGTAGACCGACCGCTCGAACCGTCCCTCCGCGGCGGCACGCATCTTGTCCCAGATGCGCGAGCGCAGCGCCTCGGGCTCGATGACGACGACGCGCACGCCGAACGGCAGCAGCTCGCGCCGCCAGCCGTCGGAGAGCGACTCGAGGGCGTGCTTCGATGCGGCGTACGCCGCCAGGAACGGCATCGTGACCAGGCCGGCGACGCTGCTGACGTTGACGATCCTGCCCCGTGCGGCACGCAGCCGGGGCAGCAGGGCGCGGGTCACCCGATGCACGCCGAACACGTTGACCTCGAACAGGTGCCGCAGTTCGTCGGTCTCGAGGTGCTCGAGCGGGCCGACGAGGCCGACCCCGGCGTTGTTGACCAGGCCGGCGACCCGCTCCCGGGGCCAGCGGCGGTCGAGCTCCGCGGCCAGCGCGGCGACGGCCGACGGGTCGGTCACGTCGGCGACGACCGGCTCGACACCCCGCCCGGCGGCGCGCCGGGCGTCCTCCGCCGTCCGGACGGTGCCGACGACGACGAAGCCGTCGGTCCGCAGCCGGCGGGCGATCGCCGCCCCCAGCCCGCTCGACACGCCCGTGACGACGACGACCCGCCCCCCCCGGGGGCCTGCGTCAAGCTCCTGCATGGACGCAGGATAGCCCGGCCCGCGCCCGGCCGATCCGCCCCGGGACCGGATATCCGTCGGCCGGCCCCGGGGGAGGGCCGAACGATTTCGGTTTGACGTCCAAACGATCGGTGGCTTACTATGCAGTTTGTCACATCGAACCGGGCGGCGGACCGGGCCGCGGCCCCCGCCCGGCGGACGCATCCGGAGGACATCCGATGGCACGCCGGACGATCACGATCGACGGGAACGAGGCCGCCGCGAGAACCGCGTTCCGCCTCAACGAGGTCATCTCGATCTACCCGATCACGCCGTCCTCGCCGATGGGCGAACTCTCCGACGAGTGGGCAGCGCACGGGAAGCGCAACATCTGGGGCGCCGTGCCGACCGTCGTCGAGATGCAGAGCGAGGGCGGCGCTGCGGGCGCCTGCCACGGCGCACTGCAGAAGGGTGCGCTGACGACGACGTTCACCGCGTCGCAGGGCCTGCTGCTGATGATCCCCAACATGTTCAAGATCGCCGGCGAGCTGACGCCGACGGTGTTCCACATCGCGGCGCGGACGGTCGCCACGCACGCGCTGTCGATCTTCGGGGACCACAGCGACGTGATGGCCGCACGCTCGACCGGCTGGGGCATGCTGTTCTCCGGATCGGTCCAGGAGGTCCACGACCTGGCGGCGATCGCCACCGCGGCGAGCCTCGAGTCGCGGATCCCGTTCCTGCACGTGTTCGACGGCTTCCGCACGTCTCACGAGGTCAACAAGATCGTGATGCTCGAGGACGACGAGCTGCGCGCGCTGGTCGACGAGCAGGCGGTGCGCGCCCATCGCGAGCGCGCCCTCGACCCGGACCGGCCGTTCATCCGCGGCACCGCGCAGAACCCCGACGTCTTCTTCCAGGCGCGCGAGGCGTGCAACCCGTTCTACGCCGCCTGCCCGGAGACCGTCGCGAAGGTCATGCAGCGTTTCGAGAACATCACCGGCCGCGCCTACCGGCTGTTCGACTACGTCGGTCATCCCGAGGCCGAGCGCGTCGTCGTGCTGATGGGCTCGGGCGCGGAGGCCGCCCACGAGACGGTCGAGTACCTCGCCGGGCGCGGCGAGAAGGTCGGCGTGCTCAAGGTCCGGCTGTTCCGGCCGTGGTCGGCCGAGCACTTCCTCGCCGCCCTGCCCCCGACGGTCCGGACCCTGGCCGTGCTCGACCGGACCAAGGAGCCCGGGGCCTCCGGCGAGCCGCTGTACCAGGACGTCGCGGCGACCGTGCTCGAGGCGGTCGAGACCGGCCGGCTCGATGCCGGCGTCGCGCCGCGGGTGATCGGCGGGCGCTACGGGCTGTCGTCCAAGGAGTTCACTCCGGCGATGGTCAAGGCGGTGCTCGACGAGGCGGGACGCGAGCAGCCGAAGCGCCACTTCACGGTCGGCATCGTCGACGACGTGAGCGGCACGAGCCTCGAGGTCGACGCCGCGTTCCGCGTTCCGGCCGAGGGCGTGACGCAGGCGCTGTTCTACGGGCTCGGGGCCGACGGCACCGTCGGCGCGAACAAGAACTCGATCAAGATCATCGGCGAGGAGACCGACAACTACGCGCAGGGCTACTTCGTCTACGACTCGAAGAAGGCCGGCGCGATGACGGTCTCGCACCTGCGCTTCGGACCGCGCCCGATCCGCTCGACCTACCTGCTCGACCAGGCCAACTTCGTCGCCTGCCACCAGGAGGTCTTTCTCGAACTCTACGACATGCTCGAGAAGGCGGCGCCCGGCGGCGTGTTCCTGCTCAACAGCACGAAGGGTCCCGACGAGGTGTGGGACTCCCTGCCCGCCCTGCACCAGCAGCGGATCCTGGAGAAGAACCTGCGGCTGTACGTGATCGACGCCTACAGGGTCGCGCGGGAGGCCGGCATGGGCCGGCGGATCAATACCGTGATGCAGACGTGCTTCTTCGCCATCTCCGGCGTGCTGCCGCGCGACGAGGCGATCGCACGGATCAAGCAGGCGATCGAGAAGACCTACGGCAGGAAGGGCGAGGCGATCGTCCGGCAGAACTTCGCGGCGGTCGACGCCGCGCTCGACAACCTGCACGAGGTCCGCGTCCCCGGCCGGCCGACCAGCGACCGGCCGCTGCGTCCGCCGGTGCCGGCCGATGCCCCGGAGTTCGTGCAGAAGGTCACGGCGAAGATCATCGCCGGACGCGGCGACGAGTTGCCCGTCTCGGCGATGCCGCCGGACGGGACATTCCCGTCGGGCACGACCCGCTACGAGAAGCGCAACATCGCGCTCGAGATCCCGATCTGGGATCCCGAGGTGTGCATCCAGTGCGGCAAGTGCGCGCTGATCTGCCCGCACGCGGCGATCCGGCAGAAGGTCTACGAGCCGGCCGCGCTCGACGGCGCACCCGAGGGATTCCGCAGCGTCGAGGCCAAGGGCAAGGAGTTCGCGGGGCTGCGCTACACGATCCAGGTCGCCCCGGAGGACTGCACCGGCTGCGGCCTGTGCGTCCACTTCTGCCCGGCGAAGAACCGGCGCGAGCCCCGACTCAAGGCGATCAACATGGAGCCGCAGCCGCAGCATCGCGAGGTCGAGCGGATGAACTACGACTTCTTCCTCGCGCTGCCGGAGTACGACCGGACGAAGCTCAAGGTGCACACGATCAAGGGCTCCCAGTTCCTCGAGCCGCTGTTCGAGTACTCGGGCGCCTGCGCCGGCTGCGGCGAGACGCCGTACGTCAAGCTGGTCAGCCAGCTGTTCGGGGACCGGGCCGTGATCGCCAACGCCACCGGCTGCTCGTCGATCTACGGCGGCAACCTGCCGACGACCCCGTGGTCGGTCAACCGCGAAGGCCGCGGCCCCGCGTGGTCGAACTCGCTGTTCGAGGACAACGCCGAGTTCGGCCTCGGTTTCCGGCTGACGATCGACCAGCTCCACGACTACGCCGTCGAGCTGTGCCGCCGGCTCGCCGACCGGATCGGCGGCGAGCTGGTCGAGCAGCTCGTCCAGGCCCCGCAGGAGACCGAGGAGCAGATCCGCGAGCAGCGGGCACGCGTCGAGGCGCTGCGCGAGCGGCTGGCGGCGATCGACGACCCGGACGCGGCGCGGCTGGCCGACATCGCGCACTATCTGGTCCGGCGCAGCGTGTGGATCGTCGGCGGTGACGGCTGGGCCTACGACATCGGCTACGGCGGGCTCGACCACGTGCTCGCCTCGGGCCGCGACGTGAACATCCTCGTGCTCGACACCGAGGTCTACTCCAACACCGGCGGGCAGATGTCCAAGGCGAGCCCGATGGCGGCGGTGAGCAAGTTCGCCGCCGGCGGCAAGCCGACCGAGAAGAAGGACCTCGGCATGATGGCGATGGCGTACCCGAACGTGTACGTCGCCCAGGTCGCGATGGGCGCCAACGACACGCAGACCGTCAAGGCGTTCGTCGAGGCCGAGGCGCACCGCGGGCCGTCGCTGATCATCGCCTACTCGCACTGCATCGCCCACGGGATCGACATGAGCCGCGCCACCGACAGCCACAAGCTCGCTGTCGAGACGGGCGAGTGGATCCTCTACCGCTGGGATCCCAGGCGCCGCGAGCTCGGCAAGAGTCCGCTCCAACTCGACTCGCGCGAGCCGTCGCGTCCGCTCAAGGACTACATGGAGCGCGAGACGCGCTTCCGGATGCTGTTCAAGGCCGACCCCGAGCGGGCGCGCCGGCTGGCCGAGCTGGCCCAGCAGGCGGTCCGCGAGAAGTGGGCCCGCTACCGGCACCTCGCGGCGATGGACGTGCAGTAGCCTCGGCCGCAGACCAGGAGGACTCGTGATGGACCTGTCGACGACGTACATGGGCCTGACGCTGCGCAGCCCGCTCGTGCCCTCGGCCTCCCCGCTCTCCGAGAGCGTCGACACGATCCGCGAACTCGAGGATGCCGGCGCGGCCGCGATCGTGCTGCACTCGCTGTTCGAGGAGCAGCTCCGCTACGAGGAACTCGAGCTGCACCACTACATGGAGTACGGCTCGGAGAGCTTCGCCGAGGCGCTGAGCTACTTCCCCGAGCCGGGCGAGTACCGCAAGGGGCCGGACGAGTACCTCGAGCACATCCGGCGCACGCGCGAGGCGGTCGGCATTCCTGTCATCGCCAGCCTCAACGCGTCCCGGCCCGGCTCGTGGATGGAGTTCGCCAGGCGCTTCGAGGAGGCGGGCGCCCACGCGATCGAACTCAACATCTACTTCCTGCCGACCGACATCGACGAGCCGGTACGCGAGATCGAGCAGACCTACGTCGACGTGGTCCGCGAAGTTGCCGGCAGCGTCGGCATTCCCGTCGCCGTCAAGCTGCACCCGTTCTTCACCTCGGTCGCCCACATGGCGCACGACCTCGAGCGCGCCGGCGCACGCGGCCTCGCCCTGTTCAACCGCTTCTACCAGCCCGACATCGACCCCGAGAACCTCGAGGTGTTCCCGAACCTGAAGCTGTCGAGTCCGTACGAGTCGCGGCTGGCGCTGCGCTGGATCGCGATCCTCCACGGGCGGATCTCGTGCGACCTGGCCGCCACGGGGGGCGTCCACCACGGGCGGGACGCGATCAAGCTGCTGATGGCCGGCGCGCGCGTGACGCACCTGTGCTCGGCGCTGCTCAAGTACGGCGTCGGGCACCTCAGGCGCGTCGAGGAGGAGATCGCCACCTGGCTCGAGGAGAACGAGTACGGGGCGCTGGCCGACATCGTCGGGGTGATGAGCCAGAAGTCGTGCCCCGACCCGCGGGCGTTCGAGCGCGCGAACTACATCCGGATGCTGCAGTCGTACGCCTGACCGGCGGGGCGGATCACCCGAGGGCGCGCCGCTCGGCGCTGCGCGAGAACAACGCCTCGAGCTGCTCGGGATCCGGCTCGCCGGCGAGCCTCCGCCGCGCGAGCCGCTCGCGCAGCGTCTCGGTCAGGTACTCGCGCACGCGCGCACGCAACTGGTCGAGCGTCTCGAGCGCGGGGTCGAGGATCGCCTCGTGCGACCAGTGAAAGTCGGTGACGCGGCCCTCGGCGTCGGCGAGCAGGAAGCATCCCGCCTTGAAGATCTGGAACAGCGCGGAGCTGACCTTGCCGTGCGCGCTGTCCATCCCGCTCGACTCGAACACGCCGACCAGCTCGTCGAGCATCTGCTGGTGGCGCACGCGCGGGCGTCCCTGGCCGCCATCGGTGGCAAGATCCCACACGCGGGCGGAGATCTCCTCCCAGTCCTCGCGGGCAAGCACGTACAGCCGCGGCTGGCCGTAGCGCAGCACGTCGCGGTAGTACGCGGCGTCGTGACGCGGCTCGCCGAGATCGCGCTCGGTCTCGCCGTTGCCCGCGGGGTACCCGGAACGCGTACGCCCGCCGCCTGCCTGCACCCGGTCGAGGTCGGCCAGGTCCGCGAACCGGTCGAGCCACGCCGCGGCGGCGCGCGCCTGCCCCTCGTCGAGTTCCGCGGCGGTCGCGACCCAGAGACCGCGCCGGCGCAGCTCGGCGGCGACGGGGAGCATGCCGTCGTCGCCCCCGACCAGCACGAAGCCGTCGACACCGCGGGGTGAACGCGCCAGCTCGATGCAGTCCGCCGTGATCCGCACGTCGAGGGTGGCGTGGGGCGAGCCGCCGGGCATGCGGAAGACCTGGACCGGCTCGATGCCGAGTTCGAGCAGCGAGCGCGGGAGCGACTGCAGGAAGTAGTCGCGGTAGCTCTCGCCCTCCTCGCGACGCCAGACATTGAAGTTGGCGTAGGCGCGCCGGACGGCCAGCCGGCGGCCGCCGGCCAGCCGGTCCGCCGCGGCCAGCAGCTCGGCCAGGCCGGCGACGGGATCCCACGCCACCGGCGGCGCGGCGTCGGCGCAGGCCCGCTCGCGTGCGATGAACCAGCTCTCGAGGTCGATGATCAGGGCAACGGATCCGGACATGCAGGCACCTCATCGCCGGCAGCTCCGGGCGGCAGATCGTGCCCGATGACCCCGGGCGGCCGGCCGCGCACGATAGCGCATCTCGGCCGAGCCGGCGAGCAGCGGCACGCCCCCTCCCGCTCTGGCAGAATCCGCGGGTGGCGGCGCCCGGGGCCGCCGGGAGAGCGACATGGCAGACACGCCCCGCCACGGGCTGGCGACGCGCGCGATCCACGCCGGGCAGGAGCCGGATCCGCGCACCGGCGCCGTCGTCGTCCCGATCGTCACCTCGTCGACGTTCAAGCAGGACGGCGTCGGAGGATTCCGCGACGGCTTCGAATACGCGCGGACCGGCAACCCGACCCGGCGCTCGCTCGAGCAGACCCTCGCGGCGATCGAGAACGGGACGCACGCCCGCGCGTTCGCCAGCGGCTCGGCGGCGACCGATGCGGTCGTCTCGCTGCTCTCGCCGGGTGATGAGGTGCTGACGACGATCGACGTCTACGGCGGGACGTACCGGTATCTCGAGCAGGTCAAGGCCCGCTGGGGCCTCGTCTGTCGCTTTCTCGCCACATCGGACGCGGAGGAGATCCTCGCCGCGATCACCGACCGCACCCGGCTGATCTGGATCGAGACGCCGACCAACCCGCTGCTCAACGTGATCGACATCGCGGCACTGGCCGCGGGGCGGCCCGAGGGCGTGCTGCTGGCGGTCGACAACACGTTCGCCACGCCGGCGCTGCAGAACCCGCTCGACCTGGGCGCCGATATCGTCGCGCACAGCGCGACCAAGTACCTCGGCGGCCATTCCGACGTGCTCGGTGGCGCGGTGATCACGCGCGACGCGGAACTCGACGAACGGATCGGATTCCACCAGAACGCCGTCGGCGCCGTCCCCTCGCCGTTCGACTGCTTCCTGGTCCAGCGGGGCATCAAGACGCTGTCCGTGCGCATGCCGCGGCACGAGGACAACGCCCGCCGGATCGCCTCGCTGCTCGAGGAGCACCCCGCGGTCGAGCGCGTGTTCTTCCCCGGCCTGCCGAGCCATCCGCATCACGAGCTGGCGCGCCGCCAGATGCGCGGCGTGCCCGGGATGGTCTCGTTCCGGCTCGCCGGCGGCCGGGCGGCCGCCGACCGGTTCCTCGACGGCCTCGAGCTGTTCGCGCTCGCGGAGAGCCTCGGCGGCGTCGAGTCGCTGGCCTGCTATCCGTACACGATGACCCACGGCGCGATCCCGGACGCGCAGAAGCAGGCGATCGGGATCACCGAGAACCTCGTGCGGCTCTCGGTCGGCATCGAGGACGCGGCGGACCTGCTCGCGGATGTCGAGCAGGCCCTCGCACGGGCTGCCGCGCCGTGACGGCGCCCGGGAGCGACCCGCGGTGATCGCCGCCGGGCGGACGCGCGCGACCCGCGGCCCGCGCTACCTCGCGCTGGCCGAGTCCGGCGAGCTGGCCCGCCGGGCAGCCGCGGCGGTCGCCCGTCTCGCCTCGTGCGACCTGTGTCCGCACCGCTGCCACGCGGACCGCACCGCCGGACCGTTCGGACTGTGCTGCATCGGGCGTCGCGCAGTGGTGCACGGCTGGGGACCGCATCTCGGCGAGGAGCCGCCGATCCGCGGCACGCGCGGCTCCGGGACCGTGTTCTTCTCCGGGTGCAACCTGTCGTGCGTCTTCTGCCAGAACTGGGAGACGAGCCATCTGCGCCGCGGCCGCGAGACATCCCCGGACGAACTGGCGGAGATCATGCTCGCGCTGCAGCGCGCGGGGTGCCACAACATCAACCTGGTCAGCCCGACGCACGTGCTGGCGCAGGTGCTCGAGGCGCTGCCGATCGCCGTCGATCGCGGACTGCGGCTGCCGCTGGTGTGGAACTCCGGCGGCTACGACGCGGTCGACGCCCTCGCCCTGCTCGACGGCGTCGTCGACATCTACATGCCCGACGCCAAGTACGGCGCCGACGAGCCGGCGCGCACGCTCTCGGGCGCGCCCGACTACGTCGCCGTCAACCGGGCCGCGCTGCGCGAGATGCACCGCCAGGTCGGCGACCTCGAGATCGGTCCCGACGGACTGGCCCGCCGCGGGCTGCTCGTGCGCCATCTCGTGCTGCCCGGACGGCTCGCCGCGAGCGAGGCGGTGTTCGACTTCCTCGCCCGCGAGATCTCGCCGAATACCGCGGTCAACGTGATGGACCAGTACCGACCCTGCTGGCGGGCCGACGAGCATCCGCCGGCCGACCGGCCGCTGACGCGCGCGGAGTTCGAGCAGGCGCTCGCCTCGGCCCGCCGTGCCGGTCTCTCGCGGTTCGTCTGACGGACCGCCGCCCCCCAAGGAGTCCCTGCAATGCGCACGACGACACGAGTCCTGTCCCTGGCGATTCTCCTCGCGCTGACGGCGCTGCCCGGCGCGCTCGCGACCGGGGCCTCGCCCGGCCTGACGCTCGAGCAGGCCGTATCGCTGCGCAGCGTCTCCGGCGCGGTGATCTCCCCGGACGGCGCACGGCTCGCCTGGATCCTCCACGAGCCGCGCGATCCGTTCGCCGAGGACGACGGACCGGCGCGGGACCGGCTGCAGGTCGCGCCGTTCGCCGAAGGAACGCCTCGGATCTTCGTCGGCGGCGAGACGGATGTCTCGGCGGTCGCGTTCACGCCGGCCGGCGACGCGATCACGTTCCTCGCCAGGCGCGGTGACGACGAGCACAAGGCGCTGTGGTCGATCCCGGTCGAC
>RFIB01000130.1 GCA_003695625.1 Acidobacteriota bacterium
GCGATCGGCCTGCAGCGGATCGGCAAGCTGCGGCTCGCGTTCAGCACGATCGAGACGCTGCTTTCCGACCGGAACCTCGCCGACCGCGACCTGCTGCTCCATGCCCACGTGCAGGCGGCGCGGATCTGGCTCGACCTGGGCGCGACGGAGATCGCTCTCGCGTTCCTGGCGCGCGCCCGCGCGCATCGCGCGGAGGGCGACATCCGCGCCGAGGCGTGGATCCTCGGCAACGAGGCCCAGGCGCTGGCCGCCGATCATCGCTTCGAGGAGGCGATCGAGGTCGCCGCGCGGGCGGCGGATCTGCTCGAGCGCAGCGGCGACGAGGGCAACCTGCTCGCCGTGCGGACCCAGCTCGCCCAGCTCAAGTTCGCGTCCGGTGACACCGAGGGGTGTCTTGCGACCGCCGAGTCCGCGCTTGCGTCCGGCGACGAGTCGCGGTTCGAGGACGTCCGGACGCGCGCCAGCCTGTGGAAGGGTCGGGCGCTCGTGCGGCTCGGTCGCGTCCAGCAGGGGCTCGACACGCTGCGCGAGGCGCTGACCGCCGCGATCGAGATGGACGACCTGCTGATCCAGTTCCTCGCTCATTACCATCTGTGGAAGGCCTACGGGGAAGTCGGCGAGACGATGCGCGCCGAGTTCGAGCTGGGCGCGGCCCGGACGTGCCTGCGGCACATCGACGAGGACACCGAAGAGGCGCGGGAGATCCGCGCGCTCGACGAGGCGTCCTGAGGACCTGCAACCGATGAGATTCACCCGTCTTGCCGCTCTTCTGCCCGCGGCTCTGCTCGCGACGGCGGTCGCGTCCGCCGCACCCCCGGCCGCTCCGCCGGACGCCGAGTACAACCCGGTGACCGGCAAGATCGAGACCGTCGATCAGGTTCCAGGTGCGGAGATCCGCCACACGATCGACGGCGGGCCCGGGCAGCCCGACTCGAGCGTGCTGCTGACCTCCGACCCTGCTCCGGATCTCGCGCCGCGGATCGCGATCGGTCCCGACGGGTCGAGCTGGGTCGTCTGGTGGCGTGACGGCGGCACGGGCACCGTCCTGCTGCGGCGGCGCACGGTCGAGGGGTCCTGGACCAGCGAGCTGCCGATCTCCGAGCCGGATGAGAGTTCCAGCGAGCCCGAGATCGCCCACGACGGCCGGCGCGTGTTCGTCGTGTGGATCATCGACGACGGCGAGGGCTACGACATCGCGGTGAGGTCCGGCAACGGGCCGACGCCGTGGCCGACGCGGAACATCATCCATCGCACGTACTACAGGGGCCCGGTCGATCCGGACGTCCACGCCTCGGACGGGAACGTCTGGGTGACGTGGACCGAGAGCGCCACCGAACTCGGCTGGAGCGAATTCGACTACGCGACCGAGTCGTGGAGCGCGCCGCGCTTCGAGCCGCTCGACGAGTCCGGGCGCCAGGGCGCCCTGTCGCGGATCGCCGAGCAGGTGTCGGCCGACTGACGACACCCCGGTCCCGTGCAGACCTTGCGACGCCGGGCGGGCTTCCCGCCCGGCGTCGTCGCCTCGGGCCGCCGTGGCCGGGGCGTGCGGGATCGAGCACTATACTCGGACGCCGGATCGACCCCGGCAGGCACCTCGCGAGGCACACGTGACCCCGACCCCGTTTCCGCCGCCCGGAGCCCGGTCCGCCCCGGGCGCGCTCGTTGTCCTGCTCGCACTGGCGCTGGCCTGCACGCTTCCCGGCATTGCGGCATCGCACCCGGACTGGATCCCTGCCGACGAGGTCCGGACGGGGGACCGAGGCGTGGTGCGCACCGTGCTGCAGGGGCGGGAGACCGTCGAGATCGAGGTCGAGATCCTCGGCCGGATCGAGCACGGAATCGGCCCCGGAATCCCGATGATCCTCGGACGGTTCGTCGACGAGTCCGGCCGATGGACCGGCGTGGCGGCGGGAATGTCGGGCAGCCCGGTCTGGATCGGTGACCGCCTGCTCGGTGCGGTGTCCTACTCGATCGGCGCGTTCACCAAGGAGCCGATCTGCGGGATCACGCCGATCGAGGCGATGGCGGCGCTCGAGGAGCTGCCGGCGGGCCGCGCGGCCGTGGAGGGCCGCCTGGCGCCGGCACCGCTGGCGCTCGTCGGTGCGGGATTCGCTCCCGAGGCACTGGCGAATCTCGAGCAACTGCTCGCCGCGCGGGGGCTGCCGGTCACGGTGGCAAGCATTCCCGCGACGGCGGGCTCCGCTCCGGCGGCGTCGCCGGCCCAGGCGCCGGCGATGCTCCCCGGCGAGCCGGTCGCCGCCCTGCTGGTCTGGGGTGACCTCGTGCTCGGTGCGACGGGCACGATCACCTGGCGTGACGGCGACGAGCTGCTCGCATTCGGACATCCGTTCCTCGGGGCCGGCAAGCTCGCCCTTCCGCTCGCGCCGGCGGAGATCGTCTGGACCGTGCCCTCGTTGTTCAACTCGTTCAAGATCTCGCGGATCGGGGCGCCGTCCGGCGTCGTCGAGCAGGACCGGCTGACCGCCATCGCCGGTCGTCTCGGCGCGCCTCCGGCCGGTATCCCGATGACCGTGCGCCTCGAGCGCGGGGGCCGCACCGCGACGCTCCACGAAGTGCATCTCGCCCGCGACCGGATGCTCACGCCGGTGCTCGGCGCGGTCGCGCTGGCGAACGTCGCGGCCCGCCAGGCGAGTGCCGAGCGCGACGAGGCGCTGCGGCTCGACCTGCGCGTTCGCCTTGCCGACGGCCGCGAGCTGGTCACCGAGGCCGCCGGCGCGAATCCGGGCGCGGCCCAGCAGGCGTTCATCGAGGAGGTCAACCGTTATCTGGGCTGGCTGATCTCCGCTCCGCACGAGCTCCCGGCGATCACGTCACTCGAGGCGCGCGTCCGCGCCACCGAGCCGGCCGGCGGCCTCGAGATCGTGCGTGCCATGCCCGACCGGCTCGTTGCGCGTCCCGGGGAGACGGTCAACGTGACGGTCGATCTCGAGGGCCCGCGCGGGCTCGCCCGGCGCGTCGCACTGCCCGTGGACATTCCCGGCTCGACGCGGCCGGGGCGCTACGTCCTGTTCATCGGCGCTTCGCGGGCGGTCGACGGGAAGTTCGGCAATCCGGGCGAGGCGAGGCGGCGCAGCGCCGGCACGGCTGACGCCTACCTCGACGCGCTGGAGGCCCGCGCCCCGGTGACCGTGCTCGAGGCACGGCTCGCGCTGCCGGCCGAGGGGATCATCGCGCGCGGCAGCGCGTTTCCCGCGCTGCCCGGCACGGCGCACCTGCTGCTCCGCTCGCGCCCGGGTGGCGAGCGGCGCATGTACCGGGCGCGCTACCTGGAGATCGCCCGGACGACGCGCGAGATCGGCCGTCCGATCGACCGCGTCGTTGCGGTCGCGCTTCGCGTGAGCGGTCCGTTCGTGCGAAGCGACGAGGCACCCGGGATCGACGAGGAGACAAGCGAGTGACCAGCGTGGCCGAGTCGAGGCGGAGTTTCAGGCTGGCGGTGCTCGTCGCCGCCGTCGCGGCATCCGGCATCCTCGGAGCGGCGGGCGTGTCCGTCGCGTCGTCGACGGAGCGATGGGTCCGCGAAGGGGCGACGCTGCGCGCCGGGACGTTCGAGGGCATGGCGCTCGCCCCGGACGGGACCCTGGTGCCGGGTCCGGCCCGCCGCACGCTGATCCGTCCCGAGGTCGCGGTGATCTGGGACGTCGCCGTCAGCGAGGGGACCGTCCATGTCGCGGCCGGCGAGTCCGCCGGTCTGCTCGTCGTGCCGCGAACCGGCGGCGAGGCGCGCACGCTGCGACTCGACGACCGGCCCGAGGTGATGGCGCTTGCCGCGGCGCCGGACGGGCGCGTGTACGCGGCGACCGGGCCCGAGGGATCGATCTGGGAGATTCCCGCCGGCGAGGGCGAGCCCCGCCGGGTCGCGCGCCTCGACGCGATGTTCGTCTGGGACCTCGCGGTGGGGCAGGACGGCGTCCTCTGGGCGGCGACCGGCATGCCGGGCACCGTGACGCGGGTGGACATCGCCGACGGATCGTCCGTGGTCGTCTGGCGTGGTGGCGAGCCTCATGTCCGATGCCTGGCGCTCGATGCGGACGGCACCGTGTTCGCGGGGACCGCCGGGGCAGGTCTCGTCGTGCGCCTCGACGGAGCCGGCCGGGCGTTCGTCGTCCACGACTCGCTGCGCCCGGAGACGGTCGACCTCGCGTTCGCCGGGGACGGTGCCTTGTGGGCCGCGTTCGCCGGGGCGCCGGGTCGCGCCGAGTCGGGCGGCACCGGCGAACCGCCGCGCCGCAAGGAAGAGGCCAGCGGATTCTCGGAGTCGGTGACCGTCCGCGCCCGTGCCGAAGGCGAGGAGGGCGGGGAGGAGTCGGCGAAGGGCAAGAAGCCGTCGGACGAGCCGGCCGCGGGACGGCTCCCCGCGGGAGGTGGCGTGATTGTCCGCCTGCCGGCGGACGGCGAGCCGGCCGAAGCCTGGTCCGACGCGAAGACGACGCCGATGCGGCTGCTGCCGGCCGGTCGCGACGGCATGTATGTGGCGACCGCCCGGCCGGCGCGCGTGCTGTGGCTGGCACCCGGCGGCGACGAGGGCTGGCTCGCCGAACTGCCCGAGACGCGCACGGCGTCCGCGCTCGCCGGCGGGCCGGACGCGTTCGCTGTCGCGACGAGCGATCCGGCGGCCGTGCTGCTGTTCACGCGTGGCGGGCGACGCGACACCCCTCCGGCATGGATTTCCGACGTGCTCGACACGAAGACGCGGACACGGTTCGGGGCCGTGCGCGTGATCGTCCCGGCCGAGGACGCCGACGCGATCAGGGCGCTCGTCCGTGTCGGCAACACGTCGGAGCCGGATGCGGGCTGGAGCGAATGGATCCCGGTACCTGACGCGGCGACGCCTCCGACCGGGGCCGGTGGGCGGGTCGACCTGCCGCGGGCACGCTTCCTGCAGGCGCGCATCGAGGCCGACCCGGCGCGGACCGGGGTCGGCGTCGCGCGTCTCGAGCTGTTCTACCGGCCCGCGAACCGCCCGCCGCGGATCACCGAGATCGGCGTCGAGCCTCCCGGCGTCGCGTGGAGACCGGTTCCGCCGTCCGACGTGACCGGCGGGAACCGGCCGATCGTCGAACTGCCGGCCCCTCCCGGTGTGGAGGCGTCGCTCAGGAGCAACGCGAAGAAGGGCTGGCGCTCGAAGAAGGCGTTCGAGGTCGGAGCGCGCACGCTGACCTGGGCGGCCGAGGATCCTGATGGCGATCCGCTGATCTATCGCGTCGAGTACTGCGCGGACAGCGGTACCCCCTGCACGGATTGGCAGTCGCTTGCGGACGACCTCGAGCGCACGTTCCACAGCTTCGATCAGCGTGCGCTGCCCGACGGGGTGTACCGCTTTCGCGTGGTCGCCAGCGATGCGCCGGGCAACGCGCTCGGCGAGCAGAAGCACGCCGTGCGCGTCTCGGGACCGGTCCTCGTCGACAACACGCCACCCGAGATTGCGGAGGCGCGTGCGCATTCGCTCGGCGAGGGGCGGGTGCAGGTGACGTTCCGGGCCGTCGATCCGCGCGGCCGGCTGGCCCGTGCAGACGTGGCGACCGCCCCGGACGACTGGCTCCAGGTCGTGTCGGACGACGGGGTCGTCGACGGCCCGGAGGAGAGCTTCTCGCTCACGCTCGAGCAGGTGGACGAGAGCGGGACGCTCCTGCTGCGCGTCGTCGACGCGGCGGGCAACGTGACGACCCGCCGTCTGGCGGCGGGTGAAGGACGCACGTCGCCGCGATGACCCGCTGGCTCGCCGTCGGCGCCGGCGGGTTCGTCGGGGCGACGTTCCGCTGGCTCGTGGCGGGCGGCGTGCAGCGGCTGTTTCCCGAGGCGGGGTTTCCGTGGGGAACGTTCGCGGTCAACGCGCTCGGTTGCCTCGCACTGGGTTTCCTGGCCGAACTGGCCGAGC
Organism: Acidobacteriota bacterium; assembly: GCA_003695625.1. Classification (GTDB taxonomy): domain Bacteria; phylum Acidobacteriota; class Polarisedimenticolia; order J045; family J045; genus J065. Next base: position 5,900 of record RFIB01000130.1, read on the forward strand.
TGCGCGGGGTTCTCGGGGTCGAAGGACGGCTGTTCCTGCTCGTCGGCGTGCTCGGCGGGTTCACGACGTTCTCGACGTTCGGCTGGGAGACGGTGTCGCTGCTCAGGGACGGATCTCCCGGGCTGGCGGCGGGCAACGCCGCCGGCCAGGTGCTCGTCGGCCTCGCCGGCATCTGGCTCGGCATGCGGCTGGCCCATCTGGCATGAGCGCGCGACGGCCCCGGACGTGGGCTAGGGGAGATCGGGGGTCGGCATGAAACTCGAGCGGGACGCGGTGCTGCTCAGGCTCTTTCTCGGCGAGAGCGATCGCCACGACGGGATGGCGCTCTACCGCTGGATCGTGCGCAAGGCGCGTCGCGACGGTCTGGCCGGCGCGACGGTGCTGCGCGGCATCGAGGGATTCGGCGCGCACAGCCGGCTGCACACGACGAGCATTCTCAGGCTGTCCGAGGATCTGCCGATCGTGGTCGAGATCGTCGACACCGAGGACAGGATCGAGCGCTTTCTCGCCGACCTCGACGGCGTGATCACGGAAGGCCTCGCGACACTCGAGAAGGCCCACGTCCGGATCTACCGGGCGGGCCCGGAGGACTCCCCCGCCGGGGGAACGGACGAGCAGGACCCCTGAACCGGGCCGGGGTCAGCGCGTCCGGCGGACTCCGCCACGCACGATCTCGACGCGGCCCTCGTCGAGCAGCCGGCGCCCCTCGTCGCTGTCGATCGTGATGAAGCGCAGCACGCGCGCGCCGAGGCGCGCCTCGATCGGCAGCAGGCGCCCGGAGGCGAGCTGCACCGCGCGGTAGGTCAGTTCATCCCGCGCTTCCGACGCGCGGCGGAGACTCCGGCCGTGCCCCATCCCCGGATCCATCGACTCTCCTCCCTCTGAATCGGCCCTTCCCCGGGGCCTGGAGATCGTACTCCGATCGGCCGGAGGAAGGAACCGCGATCCGGCGGCCGGTCAGCCGCCCGGCCAGGCCAGCCCGGCCCCCGCGCACGCAAGCCGGGCCGCCCCGACGGTGGTCGCCTCGGTCTGTTCGTGAACGATGACGGACAGGTCCAGCGTGGATCGGAGAAGGGCAACCAGGTGCGGTGCGTTCGCCCACCCCCCGGCCACGCGCACCGATGCGTCCCGGACCTCGCGCAGCCTGGTCAGCGCCGTGCCGAGTGCCGCCACCCAGTCGGCCGGGGCCTTCTCGCCGAAGGCGACCGCCCGGGCGAGGGCGCGCGCCGCGTCGTCGGCGGGCCCCCGCCGGAAGTCATCGGGCAGCGGCACCGGGATCTCGTCGAGCACGGCGGGGGGCAGCCTGTGGCGCTCCGAGGTCCACAGCGGCGCGCGACGGATCCCCGGCAGGCGCGGCGTGCCTCGCGGCCGGCCGCGCATCGCGAACCCGGCGGTGCCGACGTTGAGCGCCAGCCGGCGTCCGGCCGGTCCGGCGATCCCGACGTAGGCCGCCTGCTGGTCGCCGACCAGGACGAGCAGCGGGACTCCCTGCGGCGTGCCCGGCCACGGCACGCGCCCGCGCGGGCAGACCGTCGGTGCGATCGGCGGCAGGTGGCTCGTCTCGAATCCGAACGCCTCGAGCATCACGGGCGACCAGTCGATCGCCTCGGCGTCGAGCAGGAACGTCCGGTTGGCGAGCGTCGGATCGACGTCCGGCGGCTCGCCCGTCAGGCGGGAGGCGACGTGGCTGCCGAGCGGAACGAGCCGCCAGCCCGGCGGCGGCGGAGTGTCACCGAGAGTCGCCCGCGCGGTGACCGCGGTCCACGCGGCGTCGAGCGGCAGCCCGGTGATCCGCTCGAACTCGGCCGCGCGGCTCTCGAGCCGCGCGACGATCCCGGCGCCGCGCCCGTCGCGCCACGAGACCGCCGGTCCGACCGGCCGTCCGTCCGCCCCGACCCACAGCCCGGTCGAGCGCTGGCTGGCGATCGCGGCGGCGACCGGGGCCGGCCCGTCAGAGGCGTGTGCGAGCCGCACGATCTGCCGCGCCGCCTGCTCGGCGACTGCGGTGGCGTCGTGCTCGGCGCGTGGGCCGTCTTCCGGGGCGCCGCCCGGCGTTGGCTCGCGCACCGTCGCGAGGATCGTCCCGCCCGGCCTGACGAGCGACGCCCGGATCGACGACGAGCCGAGGTCGAGCACGAGGACGCGCGGTCCGGCGTCCCTGACCGCGGCGGACGTGTCCGGTTCCTCGCCGAGTTCTCGCGCGAGGCGCGGATAGTCGTCGACGAACACGCGCTCGCAGCCCCTGCCGAGCAGGGCCCGGCAGGTTGCCGCGTCCGGGGCGACGTAGGCCCAGACCGACAGC
>RFIB01000019.1 GCA_003695625.1 Acidobacteriota bacterium
ACGCACGCGACGAAGTCAAGGACATGGTCAGGCGGTACGTGGCGTCCAACCGCGCCGTGCGCCTGCCGCGGCCGTCCCCGGAGCTGTTCGTGCCGATCCAGACCTTCGATCCCGCCGTGGAGAGCCGGCGGCGCGCCGTCGAGTGGCTGCTGCGCGACGTCGAGCGCCGGCTGTGCCGGGCGGCACGCAGCGCCCGCCGCGCCGTTCGTTGACCGCCCCGGAACCCGCTGCTACGCTGCCGGCGAGCCGTGAGCGCCGTGGAAACCCGCATGTCGACTGAAGCTCATCAGGATCGGCGGCCGTCGCATCCCGCCGCGGCGCGTCCGGGACTCGCCGTCGAACTGCCCGCCGTGGCGTTCGAGGGCCCGCTCGACCTGCTGCTGCACCTCGTGCGGTCCAACGACATGGACATCCTCGACCTTCCGATCGCGGAGGTCGTCCGGCAGTACAACGCGTACCTCGACCGCATGCGCGAACTCGACCTCGAGATCGCCTCCGAGTACCTGCTGATGGCCGCGACGCTGGCCCACATCAAGTCGCGCATGATGCTCCCCGTCGAAGCGGAGGAAGGCGACGGGGGCGGCGAGGATCCGCGTGCCGAACTCAGCCGCCAGCTGCTCGAGTACGAGCGCTTCCGGAAGGCCGCCGAGGAACTCGCCGCGCTCGAGAGCGGCCGGGATCTCGTGTTCGCGCGCCCCGGGCCGCCGCCGCCGGAGCTGGCCGGGGAGGTCACCATCCGCGCCGATCTCGGCGACCTGGTCCGGGCGTTCGAGCGCGTGCTCGCGCGGCTCGAGGGCGAGGAACGGGTCTCGGTGATCCGGCGCGAGGACTTCAGGGTCCAGGACAAGATGCAGGAGATCCTCGACCGGCTCGCCCGGGCCGGCAGCGTGTCCTTCCGCGAACTGATCGAGGCGGCGCGGAGCCGGCTCGAGCGCATCGTGTACTTTCTCGCCCTGCTCGAGCTGCTTCGCCTGCGTGCCGTCTCCGCGTGGCAGCCGACGCCTCGCGGCGAGATCCGCATCGATGCGGTCGCGGGAGCGGAGGCCGGCGACGCATGAGCGAGCGTGACGACCGGACGGTGTTCGACGCGGAGCGCGCGTCACCGGAGTCCGCCGGGCCGGCGGACGAGGCCCCCGTCGGCGTGGACATCCTCGCCGTGCTCGAGGCGATGCTGTTCGCCTCACCCGAGCCGCTGACGACGAAGGAGATCACCGCCGCGCTCGATGGCGTCGACGAGCAGACCGTCGAGCACAGCCTCGAGTGTCTGGCGCGCGCGCTGCGGGCTCCCGACCGCGGACTCCGGCTCGAGAAGGTGGCGGGCGGCTACCGGCTCGTCACCCGGCCGGACCTTGCCGAACCGCTCCGCGCGCTGTTCCGCTATCGCAACCGCAAGCGGCTGACCCCCGCCAGCCTCGACGTGCTGGCGATCGTCGCCTACGCCCAGCCGATCACCGCGCCCGAGATCCAGGAGATCCGCGGCACGGACCCGAGCTGGGCGCTCAGGCAGCTGCTCGAGCGGCGGCTGATCCGCGTCGTCGGACGCAAGCGGGTCGTCGGACGTCCGATGCTCTACGGCACGACGCGGGAGTTCCTGCTCCACTTCGGACTCGACAGCCTCGAGGATCTTCCGCCGGTCGAGGCCTACGGCACCCAGGTCGTTCCGTCCCAGCAGCGGCTGTTTCCCGTCGCGGGCGGGGGAGGCGCGGAGGGGGAGAAGCCCGTGCCGGACGAGCAGGACGCCATCGCGGACGGTGACGAGACGAGCGACTGGCTCGGCGACCCTCCGGCCGAGGACGGCGTCGACGAGACGCGCCGACAGGCCGGCGCCGACCGCTGACCGATGGCACTCGAGCGACTGCAGAAGGTGCTGGCCAGGGCCGGCGTCGCCTCGCGGCGCGGCGCCGAGGAGCTGATGCGCGCCGGCCGGGTCACCGTCAACGGCCGGGTCGCCGACCGGCCCGGGATCAAGGTCGACCCGGAGCGGGATCACATCAAGGTCGACGGCAAGCTGCTCCGCCGGCCGACGGCCCGCCCGGTCTACCTCGCCGTCCACAAGCCGCGCGCGATGATCACCTCGCTCGCGGACCCGGAGGGACGGCCGACGGTCGCCGACCTGCTGCGGGCGGCCCGGATCCGCCGCCGCGTGTTTCCGGTCGGACGGCTCGACTGGGATGCGGAGGGGCTGCTGCTCGTCACCGACGACGGGGCGTGGGCGGACAGGATCCAGCACCCGCGGCACCACCTCGTCAAGACGTACAGCGTCAAGGTGCACGGTCGGCCGACCGCCGCGGCGCTCGACCGGCTCAGGCGCGGCGTGTCGATCGGCCCCGGGGAGCGCACGGCGCCGTGCCGGATCCGCGTCGAGCGGACGCTCGAGGCGAGCACCTGGCTGACCGTCGAGCTGCATGAGGGGCGCCAGAACCAGCTCAAGCGGATGTTCGCGCGCATCGGGTGCCCGGTGCGGCGGATCCGGCGCACGGCCGTCGGTCCGGTGCGCCTCGGGCGGATGCGGATCGGCGAGGTCAGGCCGCTGACGCCGCGCGAGCTGGCCGCGCTCGAGCGCGCGCTCGACGCAGGCACGCCTGTCCGGCAGAAAGGGCGCGCGCCTCGCCGACGGGCTCCAAAGTCCCGCGCGAAAACGACTTGACCCCGGGCCCCGGGCCGCCTAGGATGAGCGGCTCACGGACGGGATCGTCGTGGAAGACCGGTCCCGCGCCCCCCGGGCGGCATGCACCGGGGCGGCGGGCTGGGAGCGATGCGCCCTGACGGTGCGAGGCACCGGGGGCGTTTTGTGCTCCGAAATCCCAGCAGCCCGCCGGTGACGGAGGACACGGTTCGATGCTCAGTCAGGAAAGCCAGGGCGAAGCGCCAAAGACCGCCGGCGGGGAGGGCGAACTCGACTTCGCCGCCCTGCTCGAGAAGTACACGCCGGACGAGGACGTGCGCGTCGGCAAGATCGTGCACGGCCGGATCGTCCGGTTGCTCGACGACTTCGTGCTGGTCGACATCGGATTCAAGAAGGAGGGTGCCGTTCCGCGCGACGACATCGTACGGGCGGGCGAGGACCCTTCGACCCTCGAGGTCGGCGGCGACATCGAGGCCGTCGTCGAGAGCCTCGACGATGACGAGGACTACATCCCGCTGTCGGTCGAGCGCGCACACCGCATCCGGATGTGGGAGCGCGTCGAGCAGGCATACAAGAACGGCGAGGTGATCACCGGGAAGGTCGTCGACCGGATCAAGGGCGGTCTGGCCGTCGATCTCGGCGGCGCGCGGGCGTTCCTGCCCGGTTCCCTGGTCGACATCCGTCCGGTCCGCAACCTCGAGAGCTACCGTGACGAGGAAGTGCGCGTCCGCGTGATCAAGATGAACCGCCGGCGCGGCAACATCGTCGTCTCGCGCAAGCACGTGCTCGAGGAAGAGAACGCGGAGAAGAAGAAGGAGACGCTCGAGACGCTCGAGGAGGGCTCCGTCGTCAAGGGAGTCGTCAAGAACATCACCGAGTACGGCGCCTTCGTCGATCTCGGCGGAATCGACGGACTGCTGCACGTGACCGACATGTCGTGGGGACGCGTGAACCACCCCTCCGAGGTGGTCAGCATCGGCCAGGAGGTCGAGGTCAAGGTCCTCAAGTTCGATCGCGAGAAGGAACGCGTCAGCCTCGGCATGAAGCAGCTGCGCGAGGACCCGTGGAAGAACGCGGCGGAGAAGTACCCGCTGCTGTCGCGGATCCGCGGCAAGGTCGTCAGCCTGACCGACTACGGCGCCTTCGTCGAGCTCGAGGAGGGCATCGAGGGGCTTATCCACGTCAGCGAGATGTCGTGGACCAAGCGCGTCAAGCATCCGTCGAAGATCCTCGAGGTGGGCGACGAGGTCGAGGCCGTCGTGCTCGAGGTCGACGAGGAGAACCGCCGCCTGTCGCTCGGGCTCAAGCAGACGACGCCGAATCCGTGGTCGGTGATCGAACAGCGCTATCGCGAGGGCGACGTGATCAAGGGCGTCGTGCGCAACATCGCCGACTTCGGCGCCTTCGTCGAGGTCGAGGAGGGGGTCGACGGGCTGGTCCACATCTCGGACCTGACCTGGAACCGCCGCGTGAAGCATCCGGCCGAGGTGCTCAAGAAGGGCCAGGAGGTCGAGGCGCGCATCCTCAAGATCGACACCGAGAACCAGCGCCTGAGCCTGAGCATCAAGGACCTGCAGCCTGACGTGTGGGAGGAGTTCTTCAAGCGCTATCGCGTCGGCGACATCCTCGAGGGGAAGATCGTCCGGCTGACCGATTTCGGCGCGTTCGTCGAGCTGAGCGAGGGCGTCGAGGGCCTCGTCCACGTGTCGGAGATGGCGCACGAGCGCGTCGAGAAACCGTCGGACCGGTTCCAGGTCGGACAGACCGTACGCGTCAAGATCCTGCGCACCGAGCCGGAGGAGCGTCGCATCGGGCTGTCGATCAAGGCCGCGCTCGACGAGCTCGGCGACAAGGACCTCGAGACCTACACGTCCGAACGCGAGGCCGAGGCGTCCCGCTCCTCGATCACGCTCGGCGACGTCGCGGGCGATCTGTCCGCGCTGCGCGACCGTGCCGCGGCACGCCAGGCCGGGGAGGACGCCGAGCCTGACGCCGACGGGGCCGATGCCGCGGACGACGCGTCCGGGCAGGACGCCGACGGCGGTTCCGGGGAGGAGCGGTCCGACGGATGACCAAGGCGGAGCTGATCGACAAGGTCGCGGAGGCGGCGGCGATCTCGCGCGGCGAGGCGGAGATCGTCGTCAAGACGGTGCTCGACTCGATCGTCGAGGCGCTGCACGGCGGGGACAAGGTCGAGCTGCGCGGATTCGGCTCGTTCCGGCTGCGCTCGCGGCGACCCCGGATCGGACGCAATCCCAAGACCGGCGAGCGCGTCGAGGTCCCGGCCAAGTCGGTGCCGTACTTCAAGCCGGGCAAGGAGCTGCGCGAGATGCTCAATCCGCAGGATCACGCGGGCGAGAGCACCGACCAGCCGTTCGGCACCCCGCGCGACACGCTCGCGGGGCACGGGGGCCTGCCCGAGAGCGACTGACAGGGCGCCCGCTCCATCTCGCCCGACGGCCCGGCTCGCTGCGCGCGGTCGGGCCGTCGGCGTTCCGGGGGCATGGCGGGGCAGGGGGCGAGCGGCTAACCTTCCCGCCGGACACGTTTCGAGGACGCGATCGATGAACCGTCGCTACTGGATCGAGACCTGGGGATGCCAGATGAACGAGCACGACTCGGAGAAGCTCTCCGGGACGCTCGAGGGACTCGGCTGGCAACCGGCGCCCGGACCGTTCGACGCCGATCTCGTGCTGCTCAACACGTGCGCGATCCGCGAGAAGGCCGAGGAGAAGGTCTACCAGTTCCTTGCCCGGCTGCGTCCGGCACGCCAGGCGCACCCGGAGATGATCGTCGGCGTCGTCGGCTGCGTGGCGCAGATGTCCGGCGGAGACGTCAGGGAGCGCGAGCCGATCGTCGATCTCGTCCTCGGTCCGCGCGCCGCGACGCGCCTGCCGGAGGCGCTCGCCGAAGCCACCCGGCGACGCGGGGTCGTCGACACGACCCTGTACCAGGACGGCCTGTTCGGGCTCGGGCGCACGGTGCGGCGCGATCCCGGGCGGGTCAAGGCCTGGGTCACCGTGATGGAGGGGTGCAGCAAGTCGTGCGCGTACTGCATCGTCCCGGCGACGCGCGGGCGCGAGGTGTACCGGCCGCTCGACGAGATCCTCGCCGAGTGCCGCGCGCTGGTTGACGAGGGGTATCGCGAGATCGAACTGCTCGGCCAGAACGTCAACGCCTGGCGCGACCGGGATGCCGGCGCGTGGTTCGGCGACCTGCTGCGTCGCGTCGGCGCGCTGGCCGGCCTGCGGCGCCTGCGGTTCACGACCTCGCATCCGGCCCAGTTCAGCGACCCGATCATCGCGGCGATGGCCGAGACTCCGACCGTCTGCCGCGCCCTGCATCTTCCCGTGCAGAGCGGCTCGTCGAGAATCCTCGCCGCGATGCGCCGCGGATACGATCGCGAGCGCTATCTCGACCGTGTCCGCCGGCTGCGCGAGGCGATGCCGGAGATCGCTCTGTCGACCGACGTGATCGTCGGCTACCCGGGCGAGACCGAGGAGGACTTCCGGGCGACGCTGTCGCTCGTCGAGCAGGTCGGGTTCGACCAGATGTTCTCGTTCGTCTTCTCGCCACGCCCCGGGACCGCGGCGGCGATGCTGCCCGATCCTGTGCCCGCCGAGCGCAAGAGCGAGCGGCTGAGCGAACTCCAGGCGCTCCAGCGGCGGATCCAGCTCGAGCGCAACCGGGCGCGCATCGGTCGCGTCGAGACCGTTCTCGTCGAGAAGCCGAGCCGGCGCGATCCCGGCGAGTGGGCGGGCCGCACCGACGGGAACCAGGTGGTCAACTTCGCCGCCGACGGGGTTCGCCCCGGCGACGAGATCGCGCTTCGCATCGTCGATGCCGGGCCGAACAGCCTGCGCGGAGAACCGCTCGCCGACAGCACACGCCGCACCCCGGAGGCCGCGGGCGCCGCGTCTTGACGCCCGCCGCGAGCGGAGCGTATCGTCGCCGCAGAAGGCGCGCCGGGGGCCGCTTCCGGCGGCCGGAGGACGACCCGATGCAGGTCGAGATGCGGATCCAGGGACTGATGTGCGATCCGATCACCCGGATGCCGATCGTCCTGCTGCGCGACCCGAAGTCCGACGCCAAGCTGCCGATCTGGGTCGGCGTCTTCGAGGCGAGCGCGATCTCCCTCGAGCTCGAGCACGTCCAGCCCCCGCGCCCGATGACCCACGACCTGTTCCGCGAGACGCTGCGCCGTCTCGGGGCGCGCCTCGCCCGCGTCGTGATCACCGGTCTCCAGGACAGCACGTTCTTCGCCGAGCTGGAACTCGAGACGGCGTCCGGGACGCTGCGCATCGACGCACGCCCGTCCGACGCGATCGCGCTGGCGCTGCGCTGCGAGGCCCCGATCTTCGCCGAGCAGCAGGTGATCGAGGACGCGCAGAACATCGACCTGACCCAGGGGCACGAGGACAGCGAACGCTACCGCGCGTGGCTCGAGGAACTCGACCGCAAGGATCTCGGCAAGTACGAGATGTGACTCCGCGCGGGTGCAGCGGATTCCCGCCGTGCCGTCCGCGAAGACGATTGCCTGACGCCCGGGCCACCCCGGCCGGCTCCGTGGTCGCTATAATCGCGCGACGTGTGCCCGGGACGCGACTTTCGTTTCAGATTCGCCAGGGGAGCGCATGATCATCGCAGTAACTAACCAGAAAGGCGGCGTCGGTAAGACCACGACGGCGGTCAACCTCGCTGCGGCACTGGCGCAGAAGGGGTTCCGGACGCTGCTCATCGATCTCGACCCGCAGGCCAACGCGACGCTCTCGTACCTCGACCCGCACGAGACCGAGGGGCCCTCGATGTACGAGGTTCTCGTCCAGGAGCAGGTCACCCTGTCGGACGCGCTCGTCGAGACCAGCTTCGAAAATCTCGTCGTTGCTCCCGCGCGCCTGGCGCTGGCCAAGGTCGAACCCTCGCTGGCAGGGCAGATCGACGCCCACTTCCGCCTCAAGGACAAGCTCGCGCCCGTCCGCGACCAGTTCGAGTACGTGGTCATCGACACGCCACCGACGCTCGGCACGCTGACGGTCAACGCGATGGTCGCGGCGACGCACCTGCTGGTGCCGATCCAGTCCTCGTACTACGCGCTGGAAGGGACGGACGATCTGCTCGAGACGTACGAGAAGATCCGGCTCCGGGCGAATCCGGACCTGCAGTTCCTCGGCGTGCTCGTCACGATCCACGACCGGCGCACGATCCTCGCCCGGGACATCGAGCGGCAGATCTGCGAGGTGTTC
>RFIB01000131.1 GCA_003695625.1 Acidobacteriota bacterium
CCCGGGGCCGCCCGACTCGTACTCGGCGAGCAGCGTGCGGAACATGCGCGAGGCGGCCCCCGAGGCGGGCACGAAGCGGGTCAGCCGGCCCGCGGCGGACGCCTCCCGCCAGCGCGCCAGCAGCGCCTCGTGGCGCGCGGGGTCGATCACGACGATCCCGTCGCCGACGGTGCACGGGCGGACCAGGTGCGCGTAGCCCGGCGGCTGGCGCAGCAGCGCGAGCTGGCGTGCCGCGTCCTCGACGCTCAGGCCGTGGGCGGCGAGCTGGCGTTCGTCTTCGGGCGTGAAGCAGGCGGCGGGGTCGTCCACGGTGCCCTCCGGGGAGAGGCGGGATTATGCACCACCGCCCGGAGGCGCCGGCCGGACGCACGGACCGCCGGCGGAGCGCTCCGCCGGCGGCGCCGTGACCGGTCTCCGGCTACTTCAGCCGGCGCGGGCCGGTCGGGTCCTTGATCGAGTACTCGCTGTCGGGATCCCCTCCCGGGGGCGGGGTCCGGGTCGGCATCGGATCCGGACCGTTCGACCCCGAGTCCGCCTCGGGATCGTCGCCCTCGTTGGTGCCGGTCCCCGGCATCGGGATGTCGACCGTCGGAACCTCGTCGACCGAGGCGCCGCGGACGATCTCCGGGAACAGCAGCCGGGCGTCGAGCCGGCTGCCGTCGGCGACCCAGACGAGCATCAGCCCGGTGGCGAGCGTCACCAGCCGCGGCTGCGAGGCGTCGGCCGCGGCGTCCGTCACCGCCTCCGGGGCACTCCATGCCGAGCCGGTCAGCACCGAGACGACGATCGTGCCGCGCCCGGAGGCGTCGACCTGACGCCAGGCGACCACGGGACGTCCGTCGGCGAGGAAGGCGATCGTCGGCTGCTCGTCGAGCAGGCCGTTGCCGCGGTCGAGCAGTTCGGCTTCGCTCCAGACCCGGCCGACCTGCCGCGCGACGGCGATGTCGGTCTCCAGGCCGCTGCGGTAGGACCATGCCGACCAGCGCGTGCCGTCCGCGCTGCGCGCCATCGCGACGGGGCCGTCCTCGGCGCGATAGTCGAGCGGTGCGAGGCGCTCGCGCAGTCCGGGGTCCGCCGCGCCGAGCGACGCGGGGACGGCCAGCGCGGCCACCGCCAGCAGCAGGACGAGCCGTGAGGACCGGGCCGCGGTGTTCATGGTCTGCCTCCTTCCTCGATCAGCCGGTCGAACTCCCGGACCTCCGGATGGAGTTCCTCGAGCTGCGGCCGCAGGTACTTGAGCCGGCCGAACGCGATCCGCGCCTCGGCCTCGTTGCCCTCGTCGAGCGCCAGGCGCCACGTGTAGAACGCGTTGACGAACAGGATGTCGGTGAACTGGACGTCGCCGCCCGACGCGACCGCGTTCGACTCCCGCAGGTGCCGGCGGGCCGCCTCGGCCTCGCCGCGGCGGGCGTGGATCTCGCCGAGCAGCGCCGCGGCGCGGGCGACCGTCCAGCGGTGGCCGAGCCGGCGCGCCGCGTCGTGCGTCTCCTGGAGCATCCGGCGCCCCTGCTCGAACTGGCCGCGGGCGGCGTAGAGCTGGCCGAGATTGAGCCGGACCTTGAGCGCGCCGTGCTCGTCGCCGATTTCGCGGTATGCGCGCAGGCAGGCGTCGTAGTGGCCGACCGCCGCCTCGAGGTCACCCCGGTCCTGGAGCACGTGTCCCAGGGCATGGTGGGCGTACGCGACGAGCGCCGGATCGTCGGCCTGCTCCGCGGTGCGGAGCGAGCGCTCGGCTTCGATCTCGGCGAGGAACAGGTCGCCGAGCGCGGCGTGCGCGTTGCTCAGCTGGAGCAGCGCACGGACCACCAGCCCGGGATCGAGATGTTCCGGGCGCCGCAGGAGCTGGCGCAGCTCGAATTCGCACAGGCTGACCTTGCCCATCCGGAACAGCGCGATCGCCGCCGACAGGCGCGCGCGGGCGGTCAGCTCGCCGGGGAACTCCTCGTCCGGCTCGAGCAGCAGCCGCACCTTCTGGAAGTGCGCGTACGCGTCCGCGTAGTCGCCGACCCGGAACGCCTGCTGACCGTCGTCGAACAGCCGCTGCGCGTCGTCGCCCTCCGGGAGCTGGCGCTCGAGCTCCTCGAGATCGACGACATCGGAGAACGTCTGCACGGTGACGTTGAAGATCCGCGCCAGCGTGCGCAGCTTGTCGAACGATGGATAGCACAGCCCCTTCTCGTAGCGGCTGAGCTGGGAATTGTCGATCTCGCCGCCGTGCTGGCGGGCGCGCTCCTCGACCTTGCGCAGCGAGAACCCGTAGCCCTGCCTGAGCGAACGCAGATAGCTGCCGAGTCTCGGACTGCCCTTGATCGGGGTGGCCTCGCGCCTCCGGCGTCCCGTGGGGGCTCTCGCGACGACGCCTCGTGGGTCCGGTGCTGCCATGACGATCCCTCCGGCTTTCCATCAGTGTACGCCGCTCGTCCGGATCGGCCGAGCCGGCTCCGCAGCCGTTGCGGGGGATTCTCCGCAGAGAACGATGGACGGACCTTTACCTGCGAGTGGATGTCCCCTCATGTCCACAAAAAAGTACGCCGATTTGACAGGTCGCCGGCGTGCGCGCAGACTCGATCCGATGACGCCGAGAGGACAGGTCCGCTGCTCCACCCGGCAGTTGCGCCGACTGCTCGCGCGGGCCGTCGTGGTGTCGCTCGCGCTGGTCGCCGCCGACGCGGTCCTCGTCGGCTGGCTGATCGTCCACGACTTCGGCCCCCGCGCCGCGCAGAGCCGCGTGTTCGAGTTCCACCGGACGGCGCAGCGCGTCGCGACGCTGCTCGCGCGGGAGATCGCGCCCTCCGGCGCGATCGATCCGTTCCGGATCGAGCAGCGCCGGCGCGAACTCGGTGCGCTGCTCGCGCGGACCCTCGGTCCGGCACCGGCGGTCCGCTCGCTGCGCGTCGTCGACCCGGGCGGACGGGTCGTGCTCGACATCCGGCGCCGTCCCGACGGGCCGTTCGAGATCCTGCTCGGGGATCACGCGTTCGGCGGAGCGGCCCCGCCGAGTCCCGACACGCCGCCCGGCGGGCTGCGCGTCGCGGCGGACGCGCGCCCGGCGGCGGCGCGCGAGCGGGGAATCAGCGTGCCGATGGGATCCGGCGGGCAACTGCTCGTGCTCGGCGTGTCCGGTGACGCGATCGACCGCGAGGTGGCGGCGCTGCGCCGCGGGATGCTCGTGCGCCTGGGCATCGTCGGCGTGATCAGCCTGGTGATGCTGGCGGTGATGTTCTTCTACGTGCTGCGCCTGGTCCAGCGCACGCGACGGCTCGAGGCGGAGGCGCAGCAGGCGAACCAGCTGGCGCACCTCGGCACGCTCGCCTCCGGCCTGGCCCACGAGATCCGCAACCCGCTCAACGCGATGAATCTCAACCTGCAGCTGCTCGAGGAGGAGCTCGCCTCCGGCGAACTGAGTTCCGAGACGCTGTCGATGCTGCGCTCGTCGCGCTCGGAGGTCGAGCGGCTCGAGCGGCTGGTCAAGGACTTCCTCGCCTACGCCCGGCCGCGGTCGTCACGCAAGGTCGAGACCAGCCTCGTCGAGCTGGTCGCCGAGGTCGTGCGCTTCCAGCGGCCGCAGTTCGAGCGGGGGGGCGTCGACCTGGTGCTCGAGCAGGAGAAGGGCGTCCCGCGGGTGCTCGTCGACCAGTCGCTCGTCCGCCAGGCGCTGATCAACGTGCTGCAGAACGCGCTCGAGGTCAGTCCCCGCGGCGAGCGCGTCGTCGTGCGCGTCGGCACGACGGACCACGGCGACGCCTGCGTCGAGGTGCGCGATCGCGGTCCCGGCATCGAGCCGGCCGACCGCGAGCGGATCTTCGAGGTGTTCTACTCGAACAAGCCGGCCGGCTCCGGCCTCGGGCTGCCGATCGCCCAGCGCGCCGTCGAGGGACACGGCGGACGGATCGAGGTCGACTCGACACCCGGCGAGGGCAGCACGTTCCGGATCGTGCTTCCGCCGGCGGTCACCCTCGACGCCGACTTCACCGCGGCGGTCGAGGGAGGACGGCTCTCCGGGGAGGCCGGGCGATGAACCTGCGCGAGGCACGGCGCCGGGCACAGGAGCTGCGCGACGAGATCTGGCGCCATCGCTACCTGTACTACGTGCTGGCCCAGCCGGAGATCTCCGACGAGGAGTACGACCGGCTCGAGCGCGAGCTGGCCGAACTCGAGCGCCGGTTTCCGGAACTGGTCACGCCCGACTCGCCGACCCAGCGCGTCGGCCATCCCGTCTCGGGCGAGCTGCCGCAGGTCGAACACACGCGCCCGATGCTCTCGCTCGAGAACGTCTACTCCGTCGACGAGCTCCGCGAGTGGGAGGCGCGGCTGGTGCGCGCGGCGCAGATCGACGAGCCGGAGGCGATCGAGTACTCGTGCGAGCTGAAGATCGACGGCGTGTCCGTCGCCGTGATCTGGGAGGACGGCGTGCTGGCGCGGGCGGTCTCCCGGGGCGACGGACGCGTCGGCGAGGACGTCACCGCCGCGGTGCGCACGATCCGCTCGTTGCCGCTCCGACTGCGGCCGCCGTACCGCAACCTCGAGGCGCGCGGCGAGATCTTCTTCCCGCGCGACGGCTTCGAGCGCCTCAACCGGGAGCGCGAGGAGCAGGGTCTCGCGCCGTTCGCCAATCCGCGCAACGCCGCGGCCGGCACGATCCGGCTGCTCGATCCGGCCGAGGTGGCCCGGCGGCCGCTCGACCTGCACTTCTGGCAGGCGATCGAGCTCGACGGCCGCGAGCCCGCCCGGCAGTCCGAGGGCCTGGCCGAGCTGCGCCGCGCCGGGCTGCGCACCAACGAGCACTCGCGCCTGCTGCGCGGGCTGCCGCGCGTGCTCGAGTACATCGAGACGTGGCAGGAGCGGCGGGACAGCCTGCCCTACGAGGTCGACGGCATCGTGATCAAGGTCGACCGGCGCGAGCTCCAGCAGCGTGCCGGCGCCACGTCGAAGGCGCCCCGCTGGGCGGTCGCCTGGAAGTACCCCGCCGAGCGGGCGACCACGAAGCTGCTCGACGTCAAGGTGCAGGTCGGGCGCACCGGCGTGCTGACACCGGTCGCCGTGCTCGAGCCGGTGCGCATCGCGGGGACGACGGTCACGCGGGCGACGCTGCACAACTTCGACGAGATCGAGCGCAAGGACATCCGCATCGGCGACACCGTCCACGTCGAGAAGGGCGGCGAGATCATCCCCAAGGTCGTCGGGCCGGTGCTCTCGAAGCGGCCGCGGGGAGCGCGTCGCATCCGCCCGCCGCGCACGTGCCCGGCGTGCGGCGAGCCGGTGATCCGCGAGGAGGGCGAGGTCGCGCTGCGCTGCATCAATCCGGCATGCCCGGCGCGGCTGCGCGAGGCGCTGCGCCACTTCGCGCGGCGCGGCGCGATGGACATCGAGGGTCTCGGCCCGGCGCTCATCGATCAGCTTGTCGACCGCGGCCTCGTGCGCGACGTCGCCGACCTGTACCGGCTGCGCGAGGACGACCTGGTCGAGCTCGAGCGGATGGGGCGCCGGTCCGCCGAGCGCGTTCTGGCCGAGATCCGCCGCAGTCGCGAGCAGCCGCTGCACCGGCTGCTGTTCGCGCTCGGGATCCGGCACGTCGGCGAACGGGCTGCGCGGGTGCTGGCGCGAGAGTTCGGCACCCTCGACCGGCTGCTCGAGACGGTCGCCCGGGACGACGCAGAGGAACGACTCGCCGCGCTGCCGGACATCGGCCCCGAGACCGCGCGCTCGGTGGTGCAGTTCCTGCGCTCGCGCGCCGGCCGGGAGCTGGTCGAGCGCCTGCGCGACGCCGGGGTGCGGCTCGACGAGCCGGCGGCTGCCGGCGGAGAGGGTCCGCTGGCGGGGCGGACCGTCGTCGTGACGGGGCGCTTCGAGCGCTGGACGCGCGACGAACTCAAGGAGGCGCTCGCCCGCGCCGGGGCGCGCGTCGCCTCGTCGGTCAGTCGCCGGACCGACCTGGTCGCCGCCGGACAGGATCCGGGAAGCAAGCTCGACCGCGCGCGCGAGCTGGGCGTGCGGATCATCGGCGAGGCCGAGCTGGCCGAGCTGCTGGGAGAGACAGCGTGAGCCGGGAGGTCACGGGACGCGTGGTCATCGTCGACGACGACGCCGCGGGGCGGCTGGCGATGGCACGTGCGCTCGAACGGATCGGCTTCGACGTCAAGGCATTCGCCGACGGCGTCTCCGCGCTGGCGTGGCTGCGCGAGCATCCGGACACCGAACTGGTCGTCACCGACCTCAAGATGCCGGGCATCGACGGCATCGAGGTCCTGCGCCGGGCGCGCGAGATCGTCCCCGACGTCGGACTGCTGATGGTCACGGCGTTCGCGTCGGTCGACAGCGCGGTCGAGGCGATGAAGGTCGGATCCGCGGACTATCTCGAGAAGCCGCTCAATCTCGACGCGCTGCGCTCGCGGGCGCGCAACCTGGTCGAGAAGGTCCAGCAGTCGCGGGAACTGCGGCAGCTGCGGGACGTTCTGAGCACGGTGGAGCGCGAAGGCTCCTTCGAGGGCATGGTCGGACGCTCGCCGGCAATGCTCGAGCTGTACCGCAAGATCGGCCAGGTGGCGCAGGTGCGTTCTCCGGTGCTGATTCTCGGCGAGTCGGGCACGGGCAAGGAACTCGTCGCCCGCGCGATCCACCGGCGCTCGGCGCGGGCGCGGGCGACGTTCCTGCCGCTCGACTGCACGTCGATCCCGGCCGAGCTGCTCGAGTCCGAGCTGTTCGGCCACGAGCGCGGTGCGTTCACCGGGGCCCAGGCGCGCAAGCCGGGCAAGTTCGAGCTGGCCGACGGCGGCACGCTGTTTCTCGACGAGATCGGCGACATGCGGCTCGACCTGCAGGGCAAGCTGCTGCGGGCGATCGAGAGCCAGAGTTTCATGCGCGTCGGCGGCACCGAGCAGGTCCGCGTCGACGTGCGGGTCCTTGCGGCGACCAATCGCGACCTGGCGCGGATGGCCGAGACGGGCGAGTTCCGCCAGGACCTCTACTACCGGCTTGCGGTGGTCACGCTGCGCGTCCCGGCGCTGCGCGAGCGGCGCGAGGACATCCCGCTGCTGGCGACCTGGTTCCTCGAGCGGTTCGCCGCCGAAAACCGCCGCCGGGCGCCGCGGCTGACGCCCGAGGCGGTCGCGGTGCTCGAGGCGGCGCCATGGCCGGGCAACGTCCGCGAGCTGCGCAACCTGATGGAGTCGATGGTCATCCTCCACGAGGGGGAGGAGATCGGCCCGCAGCACCTGCCGACCGACCTGCGCTCCATCCAGGCGCCGGAGCCGGCCGCCGGGACGCCGGGACTGGCCGGCGGGCTCGCCGGCCGTACGATGGAGGAGATCGAGCGGGAGGCGATCCTGCAGTCGCTCGAGCGGACCGGCGGCAACCGGACCCAGGCGGCCGAGATGCTCGGCATCGGCCTGAGGACGCTGCAGCGCAAGCTCAAGCAGTACAAGCAGGAGGGCTACCCGGTCGGGGACGGAGACTGAACCCGGGATGCCGCCCCGCGGGGGGCGGCTCGCGATGTGCCCACAGGATCGCCACGGCGGTCCGGGAGGACGATCGATGAGTCGAGGCCAGTTCGTGGTGATGACCCTGATGATGACCGTTGCGGTCCTGGCCGGCGTGCTGACCGCCGCGCTGGTGCCGCCCGTGGTCGACGCCCAGGCCAAGGAGCTCAAGCTGGCCCCTCCGCCACCGCCTTCGGCGGCGGTCGTCGTGCCGTCGTTCGCCGATCTTGCCGAGCGGGCGCTGCCCTCGGTGGTCCGGATCACGACCAAGGCGTTTCGCGAGGCGGGCCGCGACCCGCTGCGCGACCATCCGTTCTTCCGGCGCTTCTTCAACGACGAGCCGGACACCGAGCAGGAGCCCGAGCTGCGGCCCGAGTACATGGGCGGGTCCGGTTTCTTCATCACGGCGGACGGCTACCTGCTGACCAACAAGCACGTGGTGCAGGACGGCGAGGAGTTCCTCGTCCGGACGTTCGACGGCAAGGAGTACAAGGCCCAGCTCGTCGGCACGGATCCGTACACCGACGTCGCGCTGCTCAAGGTCGACACCGACGAGCCGGTGACGCCGCTGCCGCTCGGCGATTCCGACACGGTGCGCGTCGGCGAATGGGTGATGGCGATCGGGCATCCGGTGATGCTCGAGAACACGGTGACCGTCGGGATCGTCAGCGGCAAGGGGCGCCGGCTGATCGGCGCCGCCGCGCTGGACGTCGGGTCGTACATCCAGACCGACGCCGCGATCAACCGCGGCAACTCGGGTGGTCCGCTGATCAATACGCGCGGCGAGGTGATCGGCATCAACACGGCGATCATCCGCGGCGGGATGGCGCAGATCGAGGGCATCGGCTTTGCGCTGCCGATCACGATGGTCAAGGACGTGCTCGACCAGCTCGTCGAGACCGGGACGGTCAAGCGTGGCTGGCTCGGCGTCACCGTCCAGGCCGTCGACGACAAGTCGGCCGAGTTCTACGGCCTCGATGCGCCCCATGGCGCACTCGTCCAGTCGGTGACCGAAGGCGGACCGGCCGAGAGCGCCGGCGTCAGCCAGGGCGACGTGATCATCGCGGTCGACGGCGAGGAGGTGATCGACAGCAGCGACCTCGTCGAGAAGATCAGCCGCCACCGGCCCGGCGACCGGGTCGAACTCGAGCTGCTGACCTCGGGCGAGACCGGCAAGCCGCGTCGCAAGACGGTGACCGTCGAGCTGGGCGAGCGGGGCGAGGGGCTGCGCGGGCAGGTCGAGCCGCAGGAGACCGGCGGCGACGAGGGCGAAGGCAAGCGTGCGGACGGCGACGTGTCGGCGCTCGGCTTCACCGTCGCGCCGCTGCCGGACGGCGTCCGTCGCCAGCTCGAGCGGGACGGTCTGGCCGGCGTGCTCGTGATCGACGTCGACCCGAAGTCCGACGCGTTCGACGAGGGCCTGCAGAAGGGCAACATCGTGCTCAGCGTCAACGGCAAGCCGACCCCCGACCTCGAGTCGTTCCGCGAGGCGATCGCGGGCATCCGCTCGGGGCAGGTCGTCCGGATGACGGTGCTGACGCGCCCGCGGGCCGACCAGCGGCTGCTGTTCTTCCGCGCGCCCTGAGGCCGGGGTCGTGGGGGTGCCGTTCCGCGGGGCGAAGGTCCTGGTCGCCGACGACGAGTCGGCGATCCGGGACACGCTGCGGATGATCCTCGAGTACGAGGGGTACCGGGTGCTCGAGGCGGCGGACGGCGAGCAGGCGCTGACCGTCGCCCGCACCCGGGCACCCGACGCGATCCTGCTCGACATCCGGATGCCGCGGCGTTCCGGGCTCGACGTGCTCGAGCGGCTGCGCGCGGAAGGGATCGACGTCCCGGTGCTGATGATCTCGGGGCACGGGACGATCGAGACCGCGGTGCGGGCGCTGCAGCTCGGCGCGCAGGACTTCCTCGAGAAGCCCCTCGAGCGCCAGATCGTCCTGCGCCGGCTCGAGGGCGTGCTCGAGCGGGCGTTCCTGCGCTCCGAGGTCGACACGATCCAGCGCGAGGAGGACCGGCGCTGGCAGCTCGTCGGAACCTCGGAGCCGATGCGTCGCATCCGGGAGCTGATCGCGCGGGCCGGGCCGACGCAGGCGACGGTGCTGATCACCGGGGAGTCGGGGACGGGCAAGGAGCTGGTCGCGCGCTCGATCCATCGTGCGTCGACGCGGGCCGACCGGCCGTTCATCAAGGTCAACTGCGCGGCGATCCCCGACGAGCTGATCGAGTCCGAGCTGTTCGGTCACGAGAAGGGATCGTTCACCGGTGCGACCGGCCGGCAGCGGGGTCGCTTCGCCCGGGCCGACACCGGCACGCTGTTCCTCGACGAGATCGGCGACATGTCGCTCAAGACGCAGGCCAAGGTCCTGCGCGCGCTGGAGAGCGGCGAGATCGAGCCGCTCGGCGGCGGCGAGCCGGTGCACGTCGACGTGCGCGTGATCGCCGCGACGAACAAGGACCTGCGCGAGGAGATCGCCGCCGGGCGGTTCCGCGAGGACCTCTACTACCGGCTCAGCGTGCTGCCGATCGAACTGCCGCCACTGCGCGAGCGGCGCGAGGACATCCCCGCGCTCGTCGAGCACCTGGCGGCGCTCGTCTGCGCGGAGAACAACTTCCGTCCGCGCCGCTTTACGGACGAGGCGATCGAGGAACTCAAGCGCCGGCCGTGGCGCGGCAACGTCCGCGAGCTGCGCAACACGATCGAGCGCGCGCTGATCCTGGCTCCCGGGGAGGAGATCGGCGTGGAGGACTTGCCGGACGTCGAGACGGCGGCGGGACCGGCCCGCACCGGGGAGGACTGGTTCGACGCGGCGACGCTGCGCGAGTTCAAGGAGCGCGCCGAGCGGGCGTTTCTCGAGCGCAAGCTCGAGGAGCACGGCTGGAACATCACGCGGACGGCGCAGGCGATCGGCACGCCGAGGTCGAATCTCTACAAGCGGCTCGAACATCACGGGCTGGGGACGGCGAGCGGCCGCAACGCGGCGGGAGGACAGGACTCGTGATGCGGTTGGGTGCGGTGATCCTCGGGCTCGTCCTCGTGCCCGGTGCAGCGGCGACCGCGGCCGAGAGACCCGGCGGATCGCCTCCGGACCTTCCCGGCCTGACGCTCGAGCGTGCGCCGGGCGGCGACGGGCAGACGCTCGAGACGCTGGAGGCGCGGCTCGCCGAACGCCCCGGAGACGCGGAGCTGCACGCCCGCTA
>RFIB01000132.1 GCA_003695625.1 Acidobacteriota bacterium
CTTCAACAGTCTCGAGCGCGAGCAGCAGCCATGGGAGCTGGCGGCGGTGATTCTCGGCCGGCGCCTCGCGCTCGGCGGCGGCGACCGGGTCACCTTCCGGCCACCCGGCCAGGAGCCTCGCACCGGGTACATCCTGCCGGGCCCGCTCGAGCCGCCGTTCCACGAGCTGACCGGCAAGGGTCCCGACGCGCTCCCCCTGCCGACGCAGCGGTAGCGGCCAGGCTTGCCTGGCCGATGTTGCATCGCAACCGGTCCAGAAAGTACGCCGTCGCCAGGATGGAGGCGTCGCGGTTGCGGAATCAGCGCCCCGAGGGGCGCCGCTACGCAATCGTCCTGTAGCGGCGGGGCTTGCCCCGCCGGTTTTCCATCCGCAACGCCTCAATCTTCGTGACGTCGCGCGACGGCGGGTTTGCGCATTGCACCATCGGCGCCCCAAGGGGCGCCGCTACGCCGCCGACGGTTCATCGCGACCAATCGAAAACGCACGGCGCCGGAAGGAAGATGGAGGGGTTGCGGTTGCAGGATCGGCGCCCCAAGGGGCGCCGCTACAGGCCGCCCCAGCGGTGGCGGAAGCGGGTCAGGACCTCGACATACGCGTCGCGGTACGCGGGCTCGGCGCCGCGGATCAGCGCCTCGCAGCGCGGCAGGAAGCGGCGCGGATCGAGGCCGTAGGGTTCGCGGCCCTCGCGGATCGCACGATCGACGGTCACCAGTGCATAGAACGTCGCCAGCCCTTCGACCGCGGGACTGCGGCGCCGCAGGTAGGCCTGCCCGCCGAGCGAGGAGAGCGACCACACGGCGTAGTCATCGAGCCGCTCGAGCGTGACATTCCGCTCCGCCCCTTCACCGCATGCTTCGCGCGAGGCCACCCAGCGGTAGAGCGCTGCACCGACCGGCTCGAGTTCCAGTCCGCGCCGATCGAGCAGCTCGCCGAACTGCTCCAGCCGGTCGCGGCCCAGCACGCGGAACAGGTGGAACGTGTTGGCGATCACGTTCTCCTGGTCGAACAGCTCGCCGCTGGCCACGGGGGGATGCTGTGCGAGCGCCACGGCGGCGGCGCGCAGCTCGCCGCATCGCTCCCCGATGCCGGCATCGCCACATGCCTCGTCGAGCATCGCGTCGATCTCGCCGCATGCCTCGTCCGTCAGGCGATCGGGCGGAAACGCGTCGAGTTCGCGGATCGCTGCGGCCACCCGTTCGTCGGCGACGACGATCGTTCCGGGTGACGGAGCCTGCTCCTCGGCGGGCTCTTCGCTCGCTGCCGGCGACGTGACGCCCCGGGCCGGCTCCTGCGGCCGGCCGACGCTCCAGCGACCGACGAAGAAGCCGATCACGGCCGCACCGACGACGACGGCGGCGACACCCGCAATCAGCCCGGGACTCGGGCGGGACTCCACCGGTTCGAGGGACATGCGCGCTCTCCGCGGGACTCGGCGACCCGGGTCAGGTTGCCCGCGATTATGCCCCACCGCGGACGCCGCGCGCGTCGGCCGCACTCAGCGCTACCGCCACAGCAGACCGAGATACCAGCGGACGAACGCCTCGCCCCACAGGGCGGCGAACACCGCGGCGGGGGCGAGAAAGCAGCCGAACGGCAGCTCGCGGGACATGCGCCAGCGGCCGACGAGCAGGAACGGCGCGGCGAGCAGCGAGCCGGCGATCGAGGCGGCCATGATCGTGACGACGACGCCGGCGACGCCGGTGAAGGCGCCCACGCCGAGCATCATCTTGAGATCGCCCCCGCCGAGCGCCTCGCGGTCGAACAGCACGCGCCAGGTCAGCACCAGGAAGAAGAAGATCCCGTAGCCGAACACGGCTCCGGCTCCGGCGGACGCCAGCCGCGAGAGCCACGTGCCGGCCCCGAACCAGCCCGGCGCCAGGTCGAGCGCCGGGTTCCACGGCGCGACGATCAGCCCGAGCGCGGCGAGCGGCCACGTCACGCGGTCCGGCAGGATCTGATGGTCCCAGTCGGTGAAGAACAGCACGATCATCGCCGAGACGAACGGCAGCAGCAGGAAGGTCTGCGCCGAAAGGCCGAAGCGCCAGGCGACCACCAGCCAGGCCAGTGCGTTGAGCAGCTCGACCAACGGATAGCGCACGGAGATCGGCGCGCCGCACGCCGCGCAGCGACCGCGCAGCACGATCCACGAGAGCACCGGGACGTTGTGGTACCAGCGGATCGGCGCGCCGCACGCCGGGCAGCGCGAGCGCGGCGTGACGACCGACTCGCCGCGCGGGATGCGCCAGATGCAGACATTGAGGAACGAGCCGACGACGGCGCCGAACACCGCGGCGGCCACCAGCAGCTCGGCCCGGACCAGCGCCTCCGGCGTCACGAGCCGTCGCCTTCGAACGACGCGCCCGACGGCGTGCGCACGCGGCACGTCGCCGGATCGTAGAGCAGCCGCCCGCCGCCGGGCAGCGACGGGATCCGCTCGAGATCGCCGGCGCGCACCAGGTCGCCGAGGCGCCGCGGGCAGCGTCCCGTCCGTTCGCGATACGCCTCGAGGGCGCGCTCGATCGCCGACAGCGCGATCTCCTGCTCGAGCCGCTGGACCCAGTGCTCGGCGACGAGCCGGGTGCGCTCGTCGGGGGGGTTCTCGAGCAGCCGGCGGTATTCGGCCAGCGCGCGCTCGAGATCGCCCGCCTTGGCCAGCGTCGCGGCCGCCAGACGCATCAGCTGCGCCGGTGCCCCGGGCATCTCGCGGGCGCGGGCCCAGTAGTCGCGGGCGCAGTCGTAGCGCCGCGCCATGTAGCACTCCCATCCGGCCCAGTAGGCCAGCTTCCAGCGATCGGGCAGGTCCTCGCGCGCAAGCCCCTTGTCGTACAGCCGCAGCGCCATTGTCGGATCACGCGCCTCGAGCGACATCACGAGGGCGCCGACCAGGTAGACCTCGGTGTACCACGGGTCGAGTTCGGTGATCGCGCCGCCGAACACCTGCTCGAGATACCGGAATCGCGTCTCGGCGTCGCGGTAGCTCGAGTAGTACTGGATTGCCCAGATGTAGAGCAGGTCGGCGAGCGTCTCCTCGTGCCCCAGCGCAAGCGCGCGCAGGTACGGTCCCTCGGGCAGGTACAGCAGTTCGGCCGGCAGGCGCTGGCGCTCGAGCCCCTCGAGCCGCATCCGCGCGTGCGCGACCGCGAACAGCAGCGCGACGATCGTCGCGGCGACGAGCAGACGGCGCAGCATCACACCAGGTCCCGGCGCCGGAACGCCAGACAGCCGATCGCCAGCAGCAGCGCCGCGTAGCCCAGCTCCCAGACCGTCGCCCACGCCACGCGCTCGGGCGGAATCGGCAGTCCGTGAACCGCCAGTCCGCGCACGTCGCCATACTCGAGGTCCGGCACGATCAGGTACACGGCGCGGACGATGGCCCGCGCCGCGGCGGCACCCTCCGGCAGCTTGCGCTCGAGCA
>RFIB01000133.1 GCA_003695625.1 Acidobacteriota bacterium
GCCGGCGTCGGCGGGACAGGTGCTGCTGCTCGCCGGGGCCCTCGCTGCCGCGGCGGCGTGGATCCGGCGGGGCGGCGCGCTCGAGGCGGCGCTGCTCGGAGCGATCGTCCCCGCGGCGAGCGCCGGCCTGCTCGATGCCGATCCGCGCCGGCTGCCGGCGCTGCTCGCCGTCCCGGGCGCCGTGCTCGCCGTCGGTCTGGTCGAGGACGTCTACCGGCTCGCGTGGCACGACGAGCTGACCGGCCTGCCCGGGCGCCGCGCGTTCGACAGCGCGCTGGCCGAGGTGGGACGCGGCTGGGCGGTGGCGATGGCCGACGTGGACCGCTTCAAGCGCTTCAACGACCGGTTCGGCCACGAGGCCGGAGACCAGGTGCTGCGGCTGGTCGCGAGCCGGCTGGCGCGGGTCCGCGGCGGGCGGGCCTTCCGGTGGGGCGGAGAGGAGTTCGCGGTGCTGTTCTCCTCGGACGACCTCGACGCGGCGCGGGAGGCGCTCGAGGAGGTCCGGCACGCGATCGCCTCGCGGCCGTTCGTCGTCCGGAGTGCCGACCGCCCGCGGCGCCGGCCGGAGCGCCCGCAGCCATCGCGCGGTCCGCGCCGCTCGGTCCGCGTGACGGTCAGCTTCGGTCTTGCCGGCGCGGAGCGGGGTGCGGCGCCCGACGTGGTGCTGCGCGCCGCCGACCGGGCGCTCTACCGGGCCAAGCGCGCCGGCCGCAACCGGGTCGTGACCGCCGGACGCGATCGCCGATAATCGCGCGAGCAGGAGGCACGATGACCGCGTCCGGCGCCCGGCCGATCTATCTCGACCACAACGCGACCACGCCGGTCGATCCGCGCGTGTTCGAGGCGATGCGTCCGTGGTTCTGCGAGGAGTTCGGCAATCCGTCGAGCGCGCACCCGTGGGGCCGGCGCGCGCGGGCGGCGGTCGAGCGCGCCCGCGAGCAGCTCGCCGCGCTGATCGGCGCGCGCAGCGGACGGATCGTGTTCACCGGCGGCGGATCCGAGGCGAACAACCTGGCGATCAAGGGCGTCGCCGCGGTGGGACGCGGCGGGCGCCGGCGGCTCGTCGGCTCGGCGATCGAGCATCCCGCGGTCAGCGAGCCGCTCGCGGCGCTCGCGCGGCACGGATTCGAGGTCGTCCGCGTCGGCGTCGACCGGCGCGGCATCGTCGATCCTGACGCGCTGCGCTCCGCGATCGACCGCAGCACGCTGCTGGTCAGCGTGATGCATGCCAACAACGAGGTCGGCACGGTCCAGCCGATCGGCGGGATCGCTGCCGTGGCGCACGCCGCCGGCGCCCTGCTCCACTCGGATGCGGCCCAGAGCGTGGGCAAGATTCCGGTCGATGTCGGGCGTCTCGGCGTCGACCTGCTCACGATCGCCGCGCACAAGTTCCACGGCCCGAAGGGGGTCGGGGCGCTGTGGATCCGGGACGGTGTCGATCTGGCGCGCCAGATCGACGGTGCGGCGCACGAGCACGGGCTGCGCGCCGGGACCGAGAACGTGCCCGGCATCGTCGGCCTCGGTGCCGCCGCCGAGATCGCAGGCCGCGAACTGGCCGCCTCGACGGCGCGCGTCCGTGCGTTGCGCGACCGGCTGCGCGCCGGGCTCGAGCGCGCACTCGGCCCGCTGACCGTGCACGGCGACCCGGACGGCGGGCTGCCCAACACGCTGAGCGTGGCGCTGGGCGTGCCGGCCGCCGAGCTGCTCGCCGCGCTCGACGGCGAGGTCGCCGCCTCGGCGGGCGCGGCGTGTCACGACGGCGGCGCGGTGCTCTCCCCGGTCCTCGCCGCGCTCGGCGTCCCGTCGGAGCTCGCGCGCGGCACGGTGCGGCTGAGCGTCGGCCGGACGAACACCGAGGCCGAGGTCGACCGGGCCGTCGAGCGGATCGTCGCCGCCGTCCGGCGGATACGCTAGCCGGGAACGCCGCGCGTGGTACCTTTCCGGGGATGTCGCTGACAATGCACCAGAGGAAGTACGGGCTGGTCCTGCTTGTCCCGGCTCTCGCGCTGGCCGCGGCCGTCGCGGCCCACGCCCAGTCGGCCGATGACGGTCACGTGCCCGGCTGGATGGGCGTGACCCTCGGCCGGGTCGAGGCGCCGGAGCCGGACGCGGACGACGCGACCGGCGCGGGCGTCCTCGTCGAGCGGCCGGCGGCGGGGGCGCGCGTGCTCGGCGTCGTGCTCGACTCCCCGGCCGACCGCGCGGGGCTGCGCGCCTCCGACGTGATCGTGCAGGTCGACGGCCGGGAGGTCGGCTCGCCCGGCGACCTCGTCCGGCTGGTCCGGGCCCGCAGCCCGGGGGCGTGGATCGAGCTGCTCGTCCGGCGCAAGGGCGACCGGCGGCTCAGGGTCCAGCTCCGGCTCGACGAGCGTCCCGAGCGTCTCGACCGGGACCGGATCCGCCGCGGCTGGATCGGCATCGAGCCGGTCGACGTGCCGGAGGGTCTGCGCCGCTGGTGGGGCCGGGACGGCGAGTCGGGCGTGCTGCTCGGCGACGTGACGCAGGGGGGCCCGGCCTGGCGCGCCGGGGTCCGGCCCGGCGACCTGGTGCTCGCGGTCGACGGCGAGCCGGTCGCGCGGGCGCGCGAACTGGTGCGCGCGATCCGCTCCGGCGGGGTCGGCAACCACGTGACGCTCGAGATCAGCCGCCAGGGCCCGATCTTCGAGGCCGAGATCGCCATCGAGCGCGAACCGCCGCCCGACGACGAGCCCTCCTGACGCGCGCCTCACGCGCGCAGCGGCACGATCGTGTCCGGGTGGCCCGGATCGGGCAGGTCGGGGTCGACGCCGTAGTGCTCGATCGCCTCGGCGACCGTCTTCGCCGGGACCTTCCCGTCGCGTGCCAGCGCGGCGAGTGTCGCGACGACGACGTGCGCCGCGTCGACCTCGAAGAACCGCCGCAGCGCCTCGCGCGTGTCCGAGCGGCCGAATCCGTCGGTGCCGAGCACGTGCAGCCGTCCGGAAAGCCACGGAGCGACCAGCGACGGGAGCGCCTTGACATAGTCGGTCGCCGCGACGATCGGCCCGTCGGTCGCGCCGAGCTGCTCGACGACGAACGGCGTCCTCGGCTCGGCGCCGGGGTGCAGCCGGTTCCAGCGCTCGGCGCGCAGGCCGTCGCGGTGCAGCTCGACCCAGCTCGTCGCGCTCCACACGTCGGCGGCGATCCCCCACCGCTCGGCCAGCTCCTGCTGCGCCGCGAGCACCTGGCGCATGATCGTCCCCGAGCCGACGAGCTGGGCACGCGCCTTCGTCTTGCGCCGCGTCTTCGGTGCCTCGCGGAACCGGTACAGCCCGCGCAGCAGCTGGTCCTCGATGCCGTCGGGCATCGGCGGCTGGACGTAGTTCTCGTTGTAGAGCGTCACGTAGAAGAACACGTCCTCGCCGCGGCCGTACATCCGCTCGATGCCGTGCCGGATGATCGCCGCGACCTCGTAGGCGAACGCCGGGTCCCACGGCACGCAGGCCGGGTTCGTCGCCGCGATCAGGTGGCTGTGTCCGTCCTGGTGCTGCAGCCCCTCGCCGTTGAGCGTCGTGCGGCCCGCCGTCGCGCCGAGCAGGAAGCCGCGGCCGCGCTGATCGGCGAACGACCAGATCTCGTCGGCGATCCGCTGGAATCCGAACATCGAATAGAAGATGTAGAACGGGATGGTCGGCTCGCCCCACGTGGCGTACGACGTGCCCGACGCGGTGCACGAGGCCATCGCGCCCGCCTCGGTGATGCCCTCCTCGAGGATCTGGCCGTCCTTCGCCTCCTTGTACGAGATCAGGAACTCGGCATCGACGGGCGTGTAGCGCTGGCCCAGCGGCGAGTAGATCTTGAACTCGCTGAACAGCGGGTCCATGCCGAAGGTCCGGGCCTCGTCCGGCACGATCAGCACGATGCGACGGCCGATGCGGCGGTCCTTCATCAGCAGGCGCGCCATCCGCGCGAACGCCATCGTCGTCGACGCCTCGAGCTTGTCGCCTGTGCCCTTGAAGAACTCGGTGAACGGCTTGTCGTCCGGGCGATCGAGTGCCACCGGGACGACCGTGCGCCGCGGCATCGGCCCGCCGAGCGCCCGGCGGCGCTCGAGCATGTAGGCGACCTCCTCGCTGTCCGGTCCGGGGTGGTAGTAGGGCGCCTCCTTGAGCCTGCTGTCCGGGATCGGCAGCTCGAGCCGGTCGCGGAACCGCTTGAGTTCCTCGACGTCGAGCTTCTTGATCTGGTGCGTGACGTTGCGGCCCTCGACGTCGGGTCCGAGCGTCCATCCCTTGACGGTCTTGGCGAGGATCGCCGTCGGCCGGTCGGGCGCGGTCGTCGCGACCGAGTAGGCGGCGTACAGCTTGCGGTAGTCGTGACCGCCGCGGCGCAGCTTCTTGAGCTGGTCGTCCGTCAGGTGCTCGACGAGCTTCTCCAGCCGCGGGTCGACACCGAAGAAGTGCTTGCGGATGTACTCGCCGGACTCGACCGCGTAGCGCTGGAAGTCGCCGTCGAGGGTCTCGTTCATCCGCTGGACGAGCACGCCGTCGACGTCCCTGGCCAGCAGCTCGTCCCACTCGCGGCCCCAGAGCACCTTGATCACGTTCCAGCCGGCGCCGCGGAACACCGCCTCGAGCTCCTGGATGATCTTGCCGTTGCCGCGCACCGGCCCGTCGAGGCGCTGCAGGTTGCAGTTGACGACGAACGTCAGGTTGTCGAGCCCCTCGCGTGCCGCCAACGTCAGGCCGGCGAGCGCCTCCGGCTCGTCGGTCTCGCCGTCGCCGAGAAAGCACCAGACACGGGCACGCGAGGTGTCCACGATGCCGCGGTGCTGCAGGTAGCGGTTGAAGCGCGCCTGGTAGACCGCGTTGAGCGGGCCGAGGCCCATCGAGACGGTCGGGAACTCCCAGAAGTCCGGCATCAGCCGGGGGTGCGGATAGCTCGACAGCCCCTTGTCCGACACCTCGCGCCGGAAGTGGTCGAGGTCGCGCTCGGTCAGCCGGCCCTCGAGAAACGCCCGTGCGTAGATTCCCGGCGCGGCGTGCCCCTGCACGAACAGGTGGTCGCCGCCGCCGTCCGCATCGCGGCCGCGGAAGAAGTGGTTGAACCCGACCTCGTACAGGCTGGCCGCCGAGGCGTACGTCGACAGGTGGCCGCCGAGCCCGGGCCAGCGCTCGTTGGCCCGGACGACCATCGCCACGGCGTTCCAGCGGATCAGCCGGCGGATGCGGCGCTCGAGCTCCTCGTCGCCCGGAAACGGCGGCTCCTGCTCGGGGCTGATCGTGTTGATGTAGCGGGTCTGGGTCGTCGGCGGCAGGCCGAGATTCAGCTGCCGCGCGCGCTTGAGCAGCTTGTAGAGCAGGTACTGCGCCCGGGCCCTGCCGGCCCGCTCGACGACCTCGTCGAGCGAGTCGAGCCACTCCTTGGTCTCCCAGGAGTCGGTGTCCGGGAGCTGCTGCTTGAACTGTTCGAAGATCATGCGGAACTCCGGGTGGGGGGCGATCGTGGTCGCGACCCGCCAGTCTGCAGACGATCCGGGCACTCAGCCAATCGACGTCGCCTCGAGCACCCGCCGCGATGCGGCGAACCGCCCGCCGAACCGCCGCTGGATCTCGCCGCGCATCCGCCCCGCATGCTCGGTCAGGTAGGTCTCGAGCGCGGCGCGATCGGCAAGCGTGTAGTGCACGGTCAGGTGCAGGCGGCCGTCGTCGACCAGCCCCTCGTCCTCGGGCCGGCGCCGGTACACTCGCGCCCCCTCGAAGCCCGGCAGTGCGAGCATCTGCCGGATGTGGACGGCGAGCCACGACGTGAACGCGCCGGAGATCGGCCGGTCGACGGCCAGGTTGACCTCGTAGATCAGCACGCCGGAAAGGTCCTCGCTGTCGGCACGGCGCCGGCTGGCGGCGGGCGCGGCCGGCCGTATCATCGGTCCACCATGCGAGGTTCGTCCAGTCCGCGACGCGCGGCCGCCGTTGCCGTGCTGCTTGCGGCGGTCACCGTGACGCCCCGCGCCGACGGCGCAGGGGCGCCCCCGCCGCTCGCCGACATCGACTCGGCCGGCGTGCTCGAGCAGGTCCGCTCGGCGGGCGGGCGGCTCGTGCTGGTCAATGTCTGGGCCACGTGGTGTCGCCCGTGTCTCGAGGAGCTGCCCGACCTGCTTGCCGCGGCCAGGCACCACCGTGCCCGAGGCGTCCGGCTGCTGCTCGTCTCGGCCGACTTCCCGGACCAGCGCGACGCGGCGGCCGCCGTGCTCGCCAGGCTCGGCGCCGACGTGCCCGCGTTTCTCAAGGCCGAACCGGACATGCCGTTCATCGAGCGGCTCGCGCCGGAATGGACCGGGGCGCTGCCCGCCACGCTGCTGTTCGACGGGCAGGGGCGGCTGCTCGCCGTCCACGAGGGGCGCCTGACGCGCCAGGCGATCGACGGGCTGATCGCGGCTCACCTTGTCCAGTCCGACGCGGACCCGCACGACGCGGTCCGCGCAGAGGAGTGACCATGCATCGACGACTCGTTCGCCGCCGCCGTGTGCTCGCGGCCGCGTGCTGTGCGGCCCTGTTCGCGATCCCGGTTCCGCTGGCCGGAGGACTGTCGCTCGGAGACGCTCCGCCGCTCGCCGACGTGAAGATGCGCTCGGTCGACGGCCGCGAGGTCTCGCTCGCCGACGTGCGCGGCGAGAAGGGCACGCTGGTGATCTTCACCTGCAACGAATGTCCGTACGTCAAGGGCTGGGAATCGCGCACCGTCGCGCTGGCCAACCGGGCGCTCGAGCGCGGGATCGGCGTGATCGCCGTCAACTCGAACGATCCCGGCAAGTCCCGCGGCGACGGGTTCGAGCAGATGCAGGAGCGGGCGCGCCGGACCGGGATGCGCTATCCGTACGTGGTCGACGAGGGCTCGCGCCTGGCACGTGCGTTCGGCGCGACGCGCACCCCGGAGGTGTTCCTGTTCGATGCCGAGGGACGGCTGGTCTACCACGGCACGATCGACGACAACGTCAAGGATCCGGAAGCGGTGCGCGAGCACTTCCTTGCCGACGCGATCGAGGCGGTCGTCGAGGGCCGGCCGGTGCCGCGGGCGGAGACCAAGGCGCTCGGCTGCAGCATCAAGTTCGCCTCCTGAGGCGCGCCGTGGGGCGACCGGACGACGTGCGTGTGCTGCACCCGCGGCGACGGGTGGCGGGCGTGCTGCGCGTGCCGGGCGACAAGTCGATCAGCCACCGCGCGCTGATCTTCGCGGCGATGGCCCGCGGCCGCTGCGTGATCCGCGGGGCCGCCACGGGCGCCGACGTGCGCAGCACGCGCGCCGTGCTCGAGCGGCTCGGCGTGGCGATCGCAGGAGCCGACGACGCCCTCGTCGTCGAGGGGAACGGCCTCGCCGGGCTCGACCGGGATCCGCGTGCCGCCCCGGCGGAACTCGACTGCGGCAATTCGGGGACCACGGCGCGCCTGCTGCTCGGGCTGCTTGCCGGTCGTCGCGGACGGTTCCGGCTGGTCGGCGACGCATCGCTCTCGCGCCGCCCGATGCGCCGCGTGACCGCGCCGCTCGCGCGCCTCGGCGCGCGGATCGGCGCCGGCGAGACGCTGCCGCTCGAGGTCGAGGGCGGCCGGCTCCGCGCCGGCGACATCGAGGCCGGCGTGGCCAGCGCGCAGGTCAAGAGCGCCCTCGTGCTCGCGGCGCTGCAGGCGGACGGCCGGTCGACCATCCGCGTTCCCGGACGCACGCGCGATCACACCGAACGCATGCTCGCGGCGCTCGGCGCGCCGGTCCGCGTCGAGCCGGACGGGGACGGCGAGCGGCTCGTGGTCGACGGGGCGCTCGACGCGCTCGCGTCGTTCGAGATCGACGTCCCGGGCGACCCGTCGTCGGCCGCGTTCCTCGCCGCGCTGGCGTGCCTGCTGCCGGACAGCCGGCTGGAGATCGAGGGCGTCTCGCTCAATCCGACGCGCCTCGGGTTCGTCGGGCTGCTCGAGCGGATGGGAGCCCGGATCGGTCGCGTCCCCGCCGACGAGGCCGGACCGGAGCCGCGCGGCACGCTCGTCGTCGAGTCGGCCGCCCTGGCCGGGATCGATGTCGGTCCTGCCGACGTCGCCGCGGCGATCGACGAGATCCCGCTGCTCGCTGTCGTCGCCAGCCGGGCCGCGGGCCGGACCGTGATCCGCGGGGCGGCCGAACTGCGCGTCAAGGAGTCGGACCGGATCCGCGCCACCTGCGCGCTGCTCGAGGCGTTCGGCGTGCCGGTCGAGGAGTTCGACGACGGTCTCGCGGTGACCGGCGGGGCGCCGCTGCGCGGGGCGAGCGTGGACGCCGCCGGCGACCACCGGATCGCGATGTGCGCCGCCGTGCTTGCGGCGCTCGCCGACCGCCCCTCGCGGCTGACCGGCGCGCGCTGGGTCAGCGTGTCCTGGCCGTCGTTCTTCGACGAACTCGAGCGGCTTGCCCCGCGGCGCTGATCGCCGCGGGGCCGCCGGTCAGTCGGGCGTGATCTCCTGCCAGCTGCGGATCTCGATCGCCTTCTCGCGCGGCAGGTAGATTCCGAAATCCTTGGCTCCGCCGAGCAGGCGCGGGTCGTGGCTGAACACCGTCGTCGCCGAGCCGACCGTCGCCTCGACGCGGGCGACGAACGCCCCGTAGAACTCGAGGAATCCCGACGGCCCGCGCCGCTGCACGCCCGCGATCGCGTGGTTGGTGTACAGCACGGCGTGCAGCGAATCGATCGCCGGCGGGTCGGGCGCGACCTGCGCCCACGTGTGGTTCGTCGCGCCGTCGGTCCACAGCGGGCTGCCGCGCCAGATCAGACCGTCGCCGTCGGTGTCGAGCGGCGGGTCGCCGTTGGGGTTTCCACCGCTGTAGTCGAGCCGGTCGTTGATGTTCTCCGGGAAGGCGAAGCTCGACGAGCCGCTCGACGGGATGCCCTGCGCCGTCAGCGAGCCGCGCCGGATCGTGTCGTCGTAGCGGGCGTCGCCGTCGATGTCCTCGCCCGAGCCGGGGATCACGTCACCGACCGAGTAGCCGGCCGGAATCAGCCCCGATCCGCACTGGTTCTGGCCGTCGGCGCCGTAGACGCGCACGTCCCACACGTTGTTGCCTTCGTTGGTGTCCCCGGTGTTCGGCAGGTCGTCGACGCCGAGATCCTCCTCGGATTCGTTGTCGGGGTCGGCGAGCCAGTTGTCGACGACGCCCCACGCCGACCCGCCGGTGAAGCGGCCGAGGATGATGTTCTCGCGTGCGAACAGGCCGACCAGGTCGGCGTCGCGGACGCGGTACGTGCCCGCGGGCGGCGTGCTCGAGTCGAGCGCGCGCCAGCCCTCGATGTCGTCGGTCGCCATCGAGGCGAGCTGGGTCGAGGTCGAGTTGGGGTAGCCCGCCCCGGGCGGGGGGCCGGCTCCCGGCAGGTGGGGCCGCGGCGGCGCGACGTAGCTCAGTCCGTTGGGCAGGTAGATGTTGCCCGACGTGTAGATGCTGCCCTGGCCGGAGATCGAGCCGAGGATCACCACCGCGCCGGTCATCGGCCGCAGCCCCGACGCGTCCCACTCGTCGTCGGTGTTCCAGATCCCGTCCGGCCCCGGCGAGCCGATCACGATCGGGCCGTCGATGATGATCGGCTGGATCCGGCCGTCGAGCACCATGAACGGCGACTCGTCGTCGTCCGTGTTCGGCAGTCCGTCCCGCCCGTAGAAGTCGTCGGCGGTGTTCCAGATTCCGTCCGGTCCGACGTTGCAGCCGATGCAGCCGCGGTACGTGCGGTAGCGCCCGAGCCCCTGATCCCAGACGCGCAGCGTGGAGCCGCCGGTGTCGTCGGGCGTGCCCCAGATGCCGTCCGGTCCCTCGGTTCCGCCGTTCCACTCGCGCGCCACGCGCACGTAGAGCGACAGATCCGACAGGTTCGGCATCGGGATGATCTCCTGGAACTCGTGCTGGTTGGCCGCCAGCGCGAAGTCGTTCTGCACCGCCGTCGCCCCGAGGATCCGCCGTCCGGCGATCAGGCCGCCGTCGTGGATGCGATTGATCAGGTCGTTGCCGATCACCTTCTCGAAGTACGGCGTCCCGCGACCACGGACGCACGAGTTGTAGAGCCGGAGATCGCCGTTGGCGCGCAGGTTCCCGTGCACGTACAGGCTGCCGCACGACCAGCCGCTCATCCAGCCGAAGTTGTTCATGAAGTACGCGTTGTCGAACACGCGCGACGGGATCAGCTTGAGCCGGACCACCGACGAGAGGGTCTTCTTGCGCCCAGCGATGGTCGCCGTCGACTGGATGTTCATGTCGACGAACTCCATCTGGCGCGCCTGGTCGATCGTCGGCGGGAAGGTCAGGATGTCGATCGTGTAGCTGCCCCGGCCGTGAGGCACGTCGACGTAGTCGCGGCCCGAATCGTCCGCCGTGCCCGCGACGCCGTCGGGGCCCCGCGAGCGGCCGTGCGTCAGGTGCAGCATGACGTAGTTGTCGAAGATCCGGTCCAGGTTGGGCTGGCCGGCGAGCGAGCAGGTCACGTCGCCGATCATCCGCTCGAGTCCCGACTGGGCGATGTAGAGCAGTTCGGCGTCGTCGCGGTTGGCGCCGGTGCTCTTGAGCCCGAGGGTCGAGGAGGCGAGCAGCGCGAGCCCGACGAGGGTCAGGCCCGCGACGACGAACATCACGACGAGCAGGCTCGAGCCGCGTTCGCGCCTGTCGTGGCAGCGAGGTGCGAGCAGTCCGTTCATGGCGTCACCACCGTCAGCTCGAAGTTGTTGCACGAATCGACGAGGATCTGGTCGTCGGCGTCGTCCGGCGACTCGAGCGCCGCCGGTCGGTCGGCGAGCATGCCGGACTCGCCGTCGAGCGTCGCCGACCCGACCGCGTAGCGCGCCGTCACGATGTAGTAGTGGGTCGTGCCCGAGGCGGCCCCGGCGGTCGAGGCGTCTTCCCACGCGATCTCGGGACGCACCGCGATGCCGCGCAGCGCCGAGCCGGCAGTGAACTGCTGCGGTGCGGCCCACGTGCCGTCGGGTCCGTGGTAGTGGATCCAGCCGGCGTCGTCGGAGACGAACGCCTGGCCCCCCTCGAGCAGGCCGGCGTCGGTCGGGTCCGCCGCTCCGGTGGACGACGAGACCGACCAGTTCAGGCCGTCCGGGCTGAGGTAGATCTGGTGGTCCGCGGCGGCGGCCACCGCCGTGCCGCCGGTGACGCAGTCGAGCGCCAGGATGTCGCCGGCGCCCGGCAGGGGGACCGCGTTCCACGTCGCCCCGCCGTCCGTCGAGCGCCAGATGCGGTCCGTCTCGCCGAGCATCACCGTCACGCCCGTCGGTTCGTTCGCGCTGCACGCGCTGAAGACCGTGCTGCCGGTGACCGCGATCGGCGCGAACGTCAGGCCGCCGTCGGTCGAGCGCACCACGGCGCCGTTGTCGCCGGCGAGCACGACGACGTCTCCCTGCGCGGTCGCCGCGCGCAGGGTCTCGGCGGTGACCGCCGGCAGGCTGGTCCAGGTCTGGCCCGCATCGTCGCTGCGCAGCATGGTCCCGGCCTCGCCGGCGGCGACGAGCCGCGTGTCGTCGAGCCACGAGACGTCATTCAGGTCGACCGACACCGGCGAGGCCACGTCGGTCCACGTGATTCCCCCGTCGCTGGTGCGGCGGATCGAGCCTCCGCTCCCGACGGCGACGCCGACGAGCCGGCTGGCGAACTCGACCTCGCGCGGCGGGTTCGTCGTCGAGACCGGACTGCTGCGCCACGACGACGCGCCGTCCAGGCTGTGGTGGATCGCGTCGTTGTCCGTGTCGCCCGCGGCCCAGAGCAGGCCGGTCCAGCGCACGGTCGCGACGCGCTCGTTGGCCGTGTACCCGGGCGAATAGTCGACGTACGAGTCCGGCGTGCTGTCCCCGTTGGTGTCGCCGGCCCTGTAGATCCGGTACTCGATCTGCGTCTGGTCGTAGCCGGCCGCCGCGTTGCGCGGCTCCGGCGAGAACCACAGCTCGACCGGGTGGTCGCTCGCACCCCAGTCGGCGATGCGGATGTTCCGGTCGGCCGGCGCGACCGGCCCCTCGGACGGCCGGACGCAGGCGCGCGCGCTGTACGACGAGAGGCGCCCGCCGTCGTCCTCGGCGCGGACCCAGTAGTAGTAGAGC
>RFIB01000134.1 GCA_003695625.1 Acidobacteriota bacterium
CCGCCGCCGGCCGCGACCTGCGCCGCCTCGCACGCCGCCTGCGCCGCCTCGCCGCCGGCCGCCCGTAACGGCGGGGCTTGCCCCGCCGATTCCCCATCCGCAACGCCTCCATCTTCGCGACGTCGCGCGCACGGGATCGCGTGCAATGCGCGGATCGGCCGGGCAAGCCCGGCCGCTACGGGCGCCGATTCCCCGTCCGCAACGCCTCCATCTTCGCGACGTCGTGCGCACGGGATCGCGTGCAATGCATCATCGGCGCCCGTAGCGGCGCCCCTTGGGGCGCCGATTCTGCATCCGCAACCCCTCCATCTTCGCGACGTCGTGCGCACGGGATCGCGTGCAATGCACCATCGGCGGGGCAAGCCCCGCCGCTACGGGACGTCGTTCATCACACCATCAGCGAAGGTAGCGGCCGGGCTTGCCCGGCCGATCCTTCAACCGCGACGCCTCCATCAAGGCTCGACGACGACGATCACGCTCTTGCGGTCGGTGCGGCCGAACATGTCGGTCACGCTGATGCCGAGCACGTGCGGTCCCGCGGCAAGCCCCGCGGGCAACGTGCCGCGCCACAGGTGGGGGCAGGGGATCGGCCTCGGCATCCGGTGGCGCCGCGGCGCGCGCGGCGCCTCGCGCTCGACGAGCGCGGCGTAGAGCGGATCGATGCGGCCCTCGGTCCGCGTCAGCGCCACCGGTGCGCCGCCGTCGACGCGCATCGTCACGCGCGTGCGCTCCGATCCGGCGTACACGTTGACCAGCACCTCGTGCGCGGCAAGCCTGCGCGCACGCACCCTCCCCGGCAGCGCGACGTGGAACTGGTCGCCCTCGGGCCGCCTGGCGGGCACGAACCGCAGCCGGTACGCCGTGCCGTCGATCTCCAGCCGCGTCACGCCGTTGGGTGCGCCGTCGCGCATCGTCGCGTGCGGAATCCCGAACTCGTCCGGCTCGCCGAGCCACCACGAGCCGCTGGCGGTCGGCGCGACGAACTCGTGGAGCGGTTCGTCGGAGGGAAAGCCGTCCTCACGCGACCAGAAGTACTGCCGCTGGATGTGCCAGTGCCCCGCGACGACGAGCCGGCGGGCAAACGGCGCGAGCAGCCGGAAGAGCCGCAGGCGGTCGGCCTCGCGCATGTCGGCGAGCGGAATATGCAGCGCGACGACGACGAGCCGGTCCCGGGACACCCGCGCGAGATCGGCCTCGACGAACCGCCACTGGTCCTCGCGGAGTCCGCCGACGTAGTCGCTCGGCCCTTCCGGTGCGGGGTAGATCACGTCGTCGATCAGCAGGAAGTGCGCGGCGCCACGGTCGAAGGCTCGGGTCGCGGGGCCGAACGTGCGGCGCCAGGTCCGGTCCGACGTCCGGTCGTCGTGCGCCTCCCGGTCCACGTCGTGGTTGCCGGGGACGAACATGAACGGCATGCCGAGCCGCGACGTGAGGGCGGTCAGCTCCGGGTAGAGATCCGGCGCGTCGTAGACGATGTCGCCGAGGGCCAGCGCGAACGCCGCGGACGTGCCGTGCAGCGGCTCGACGATGTCCCGCCGGAAGTAGTCGACGTCGGTGCGGTCCCGCACCTGCGGGTCGGCAACCAGCAGCACGTCGAAGCGCCCGCCGGCGTCCGCCGGCACCAGCGGCAGGGCCACCTCGCCCGGACCGGGCACGACCTCGGTCCAGAAGCGCGGAACGCCCCGCGCGTCGACCGGCGCGGCGAAGCCGCGGGGGACGATCGCGAACACGAGCGCGTCGTGCGCCGCGGGCAGCGCGAACCGGCCGTCCGGGCCGGTCTCGACGATCGTCTCGCCGTCGCTGACGCCGACTCCCGCAAGACCGCGCTCGCCGGCGTCACGCTGCCCGTCGGCATCCGCGTCCACGAAGACGATTCCCCGGACGGTCGCGCCGGCGGCCGGGCAGGGCAGACCGCCTGCCGCCGCAGCGAACAGCCAGACCACGGCCAGCGCTCGGATCGTTGCGTACATGGAAAGCCCCCGGGACATCGCCCGGGGGCATCCTCGCAAGCGCCCGCCCGCGGCGCCACCGCACCGGGCGGGGCGCGTGAGTCAGTCGTGTCGCCAGGGGCGGTCCTCGCGCCGCTCGCGCCGGTCCTCACGCGCCTCGCGTCGGTTCTCGCGCTGGTCCGCGCGCTCGAGCGCGATCAGCCGGTCGACGAGACGGATCCGCCGCTGGATGCTCCGGCGGCTGGTGCGTCCCTGCATCTCGAGCAGTTCCTCGGCGATGTCGACGAACGCGATGTTGCGGACCTGCTCGCGGCGCAGGTCGCGCCGGTCGTCGTTGCGATCCCGGATCTCGTCCCGCGTCTCCGGGCCGGGGCCCTCCCGCCGGCGCGTCCGGCGCACCTCGCGCCGCGAGCGGCGGAGTTCGGCCCGATCCCGATGCGCCTCGACGAGCGCCTCGCCGTAGGCCCCGCGCAGCCACAGCTCGATCTCGTGATCGATCGCGGCGAGCCGGGCAGCGTCGCGGCTGGCCAGCGCTGCGCGAAGCTGACCGCGGATGCGATGCAGCCGCGCGATGTCCCACGCGTCGTCGCGGCGCTCGTGGATGTTCTCGACGACCTCGCGCCCGTCCCCTGCCCGCGGCGCATCCGCGATCGTGATCGCGCAGCCGGTGAGCAGGGCGGAAGCGGCAAGGAACAGGATCCCGGCAACTCGATTCATCATCGCCTCTCCATGGCCACGGCACGGGCCACCGGGGAATATCGGGTCGCAAACGGGAGATAGTCCACCGACAGCGGAGACAGCCGACCTCAGGGACGAACCGCTGGCGACGGCCGGTTGACTGTCGCACCTCGGTTTCGGCTCCCTTGACATTCACACGGTGACTTTGATAAGAACACCAGATCATCCATGGGGGGTGAGATGACCCACGCATCCAGGCTGGCATCGGTTCTGCTTCCTTCCTTCCTTCCTTCCTCCCTGTCCCGTCTCTGACGGATGAGCGAAGATCCGACGAAAGCCGGTGGCCTGCATTCTGGGTGGCGGCGCTGCTGCTGCTGGCAGTGGCCGTGCCGGTGCTGGCGGCGGGCGGAGACGGCGGCGATCCGAACTTCGCGATGACCGACACGACGACGTTCGACCGCAACGACGTCGTCAGCCAGGCTCCGGGAGTTCCGGAAGGCTCGATCTTCGCCGGGTTCGAGAACAACGAGAACGTCTCGCTCTACAACGGCAACCTGCTGATCTCGCACGCGACAGGCCCGAGCTATCCGCTCGACGGCGGCGGCAGCTTCGGGCTGGTGCGCTCGTACAACTCGAAGAACGTGCGCCGGTACCACGTGCGCTACCCGAACGATGCGCAGAACCGCAAGGTCTACAAGGACCTGGTCTCGGGAGGGAGCTGGATCGGGTTCGGCTGGACGATGCACCTGGGGCGGCTGTTCCAGGACAGGAACTACCGGGAGACCTTCTCGGGCGATCCGGACTGGGACTACGCTCCTGGCGCGAAGTACTTTGTCGACGCGGCGGGGACCGAGCACAAGGTGTTCGGGGCCCCGGGCCGGGAGGAGGCGCATCCATTCCTGCGGCTGGCGTGGTTCGACGGGGCATCGCCTTACTACGAGGTCACCACCGAGGACGGCACGCGCTACCGTCTGGAGAAGATCGTCAACGACGTGGAGGTCTCGCGGCAGTGGCTGCGCAACCGGGACCGTGCCGGCTGGTACACGACGCGGATCGAGGACGTGCATGGCAACGCGGTGACGGTGGAGTACTGGAGCGGTCACTGCACCGAGGCCGGTCTGGCCGACGACGCGTGCCCGTATCCGGAAGCGATCCGTCACGTCGCTTCGGTGCAGCACCCGGAGATGGAGATCACGACG
>RFIB01000135.1 GCA_003695625.1 Acidobacteriota bacterium
CACCAACGGCGGGGCAAGCCCGCTTCGCGTACGGGCAGGATTCGCGCGCAGCGCACCAACGGCGGGGCAAGCCCGCTTCGCGTACGGGCAGGATTCGCGCGCAGCGCACCAACGGCGGGGCAAGCCCCGCCGCTACGGGCGCCGATCCCGCATCCGCAACGCCTCCATCTTCGCGTCGTCGTGCGCACGGAATCACGCACAGCGCATCATCGGCGGTGTAGCGGCCGGGCTTGCCCGGCCGATCCTTCAACCGCGACGATTCAATATTCTCGTCTCGCCCATCGCATCATCGGCGGGGCAAGCCCGCTTCGCGTACGGGCAGGATTCCCGTGCAGCGCACCATCGGCGAGGCACGCCCCGCCGTTACGGTTCCGCGCGGTCGAGAGCGCCGGCGCACGACGAGCCGGCGCCGGCGGTGCAGCCGAAGCAGTGGCGGTCGGTGACGATCCGCCGTGGCGCCGCACCCCGCTCGAGCAGCTCGGCGATCGTCCGCGGCGCGCCCTCGGCCGGCGCCAGGTCGAGCATCTGGTTGAAGTCGCAGTCGTAGAGCCGCCCGTCCCAGCCGACGGAAAGATACGTCCTGCACATCACGTTCTGCGCCGCGACCGGGTTGAACGCGCCGACCAGCGTGTCGAGGTAGCGCGCGGTCTGCCCCTCGCGTTCGAGGTGCTCGAGAAAGCGCGCGATCGGCATGTTGGTGATCGTGTACAGCTCGTCGAACGTCACGCCATGGCGCTCGGCCAGCTCGCGGCGGTAGTCGCGTTCGAGCGCGGCCTGGTCGCCGGGCAGCGACGCACCGACGGGATTGTGCACCAGGGTCAGCCGCAGGGCGCCGCCCGTCCCGTATCCCGCCTGGTTCAGGCGCCGCAGCGCGCGGATGCTGCGCTCGAACACGCGATCGCCGCGCTGGGCGTCGGTGTTGCGCGACAGGTAGCACGGCAGCGACGCGACGATCTCGACCTCGTGGCGGGCGAGGAACTCCACCGTGTCGGCCTGCGACGGCAGCAGCAGGACCGTCAGGTTGCAGCGGTCGATCACGCGCCGGCCGAGCGCCCGCGCGCCCTCGACGAGGAACCGGAACTGCGGATTGAGCTCCGGCGCGCCGCCGGTGATGTCGAGCGTCGGGATCGCCTCGCGCTCGAGCACGGCCAGGCACTGCGCGGCGGTCTCGCGGCTCATCACCGCGTCGGTGCGGTCCGGCCCGGCATCGACGTGGCAGTGGGAGCACGTCTGGTTGCACAGCCGGCCGACGTTGACCTGCAGCACCTCGATCGCCGCCGCCTCGAGCGGCGCCAGGCCGTGGCGCGCCAGCACGTCGTCGAAGCGCTCGACGCCGGCGGTCGCGAGCACCGCGAGCTGCCGGCGCGGATCGGCGAGCGGGTGACCGGTCCTGCGGAGTGTCGTGAGCTGGTGCATAAGGTCAGAGCCTCCGGCGACGTCAGTATGCCGCGCGATCTCGCCCCGTTACATGCCCCCGCCTTCCCGGGCGTCGGCGACCACGCCGTCCTCGAGGGTGAGTTCCGCCGGTGTCGTGACCACCCAGTCGATCCCGCGGGGCAGCTCGAGCATGCGCACGTGGGGTCCCTCGGGCAGCACCGCGACGACGTGGTCGGCCTCGGTCTCCCCGTCGTCGACGATCCGCACCAGCGTGATCGGCCGGCTGCCATCGTCCGTCGCCGCCAGCTCGAACAGCTCCTCCGCGCAGTGTTCGCAGGTCATGCGGTAGAGCACGACCAGTCCGTCGGCCGGAAGGTCCTCCGGCGGAAGAAACCGGCCGAGCGGCGTGTCGGCCAGCGGCCGGCCGACCCACGACGCGACGTCGAGCACGACGTATCCGGGCAGCGCGGCCGCCCCGTCGCCGGCGGCCGGCGCCGTCCGCTCGCGGTTCAGCGCCCACGGCGCGACGGCCGCCGCCACCGCGACGACGAGTGTCGCCACGACCACCGCGCGCGCGCGCTTCCGGCGCCTGGCCCATGGCCGCAGCGCGAGCAGGGCGACGAGCAGCGTGCCGTCGATCGCCAGCATCGCCAGCGGCGGGATCGTCACCGACGCCCCGAAGCAGCCGCAGCTCGCATCTCCGCGCCAGGCCATCACCAGCAGCAGGGCGCAGAACACGCCGAACACCGCCGCGACCAGCGGCGCGACGAGCAGCGGCATCAGCAGCGCCGCGAGCGCGACGCCGAGCTCGACGGCGACCGCGACCCGGTAGATCAGCCCCGGCGGCAGCGGCAGCTCGAGCAGCAGCGCCGGCAGGTCGGCCGGGCTGCCCCACAGCAGCTTGAACAGTCCGCCGGCGAGCAGCCACAGCGCGGCGAGCCGCACCACCGCCGCGGCGAGTGTGCGCAGCCTGTCCTCCCTGCGGGATGCGACCATACGTCTGCCTCTCCTGTGCGTCAGTACCGGACCGTGAAGATCTCGTCGAGCGGACGCCGGGCGCGGTGTTCCGCGTCGAGCGCCACCGGGCGGCCGACGGCGACGAGCGCGACGAGCCGCTCCGGCTCGCGGATGTCGAGCTGATCCTCGAGCTGGGCGCGCGCGACCAGCGGCGCGGTCAGCCAGCACGCGCCGTAGCGCATCGCGGTCGCGGCCAGCAGCAGGTTCTCGATCGCCGCGCCGATCGCCTGCAGCGCCGGCTGCGCCCGGTCGATCTCGCGGAACGCCTCGGCGCGCTCGTCGCGCTGGCCTTCGAGCAGATCGTCGAACGCCGTGCGCCGCGGCTGGTGCACGACGGCGATCACCGCCGGTGCCTCGGTGAAGAACGTCGCCAGCCACTCGGCGCGGGCCCGCGCGCGCGCGGCCCGCTCGTCGGCGGGATCGGGCAGCGCCGCGGCGAGCCGCTGCCGGACGGCCCGGCCCAGCGGCTCGATCGCCTCCGCGCCGAGCACGGCAACGAAGCGCCACGGCTGCGTGTTGCCGGGACTCGGCGCCAGGCCGGCGGCGCGGACCATCTCGCGCAGATCCTCGACGGGCACCGGCTCGGCCCGGAACTTCCGGCAGCTCGCCCGCGCCTCGAGCGCCTCGCGCAGCTCCATCACGCCTCCTCCGCCGCCGCCCGGCGCGGATCCGTCCGGCTGACTCCGGCGGCCGTCTCGCGCAGCAGGTCGCACCATGCATCGAGGCCCGTCCCGTCACGGGCCGCCAGCTCGAGGATCCGCGCGTCGGGATTGACGGCACGGATCGCCCGATGGCACGCCTCGCGGTCCCATCCCGCGCGCGCGGCGAGATCGAGCTTGGTGATCACCACGACCGGGGCGTCGTGAAACAGCACCGGGTACTTGAGCGGCTTGTCCTCGCCCTCGACGACCGAGAGCAGCGCGACCTTGAACCGCTCGCCGAGGTCGAACGCCGCCGGACAGACGAGATTGCCGACGTTCTCGACCAGGATCAGCCGCGCCCCCGCGTCGAGCATGCGCTGCAGCGGCGCGGCGACACGGCGCGCGTCGAGGTGGCACGCGCTGCGCGTCTCGATCTGCTCGACCGGTGCGCCGCGTCCGGCCAGCCGGCGGGCGTCGTTGTCGGTCTGCTGGTCGCCGACGATCACGCCGAGGTCGATCTCCCCGGCCAGGCGCTCGAGCGTGCGCTCGAGCAGCGTGGTCTTGCCCGAGCCGGGCGAGGAGATCAGGTTGAGCGCGACCGCCCCGTGCCGGGCGAGCAGCTCGCGGTTCGCGGCGGCGATCCGGTCGTTTTCGGCGAGCACGTCCTGCTCGAGCGCAACGCGCCTCGCGGCGCGGGCCGGTCCGCTGTCCGCCGCGTCCCGCACGACGCGC
The DNA here is from genome assembly GCA_003695625.1 of Acidobacteriota bacterium. Taxonomy (GTDB): domain Bacteria; phylum Acidobacteriota; class Polarisedimenticolia; order J045; family J045; genus J065. Next base: position 3,768 of record RFIB01000135.1, read on the forward strand.
GGCGGGCCGGAGCCGATGTGCAGGTGCACCTCGGCACCTGCCGGCAGGTGCACATGCACGACGCGCGGAGCGTCGTGCTCGTGCTCGTGGTCGTGGTCGTGATCGTGATCGTGGTGGTGATGGTGATGGTGCCCGTGCCCGTCCGCGTGGTCCGCGGCGTCGCCGAACACGCGCCGGTTGCCCGTCTCGCACCCGCAGTCGCGACACATCAGACGACCTCCATCTCGCGCACGCGCAGCTCGCGCCCGCCGAGAATCTCCACCGGGGCGGCGCCGCAGCGCGGGCAGGCCGCAACCGGCGCCGGCCCGCCCGTCTCCTCGGCCCCGCACGCGGGACAGCGGACCCGCGGCGGCACCTCCTCGATCTCGAGCCGCGCCCCTTCGAGCAGGGTGCCGCGCGCGGCCATCGGGAAGCAGAACTCGAGCGGCTCGCGCTCGACCCCGGACAGCCCGCCGACGACGAGCCGGACCGCAGTGACCCGCTCGGCCCCCTCGCGGCGCGCCGCCCGCTCGAGCTGCTCGACGAGCGAGATCGCGATCGACAGCTCGTGCATCAGCAGATCCTCGGCAGGATCTCGCCCTCGGGCAGGTCGACCAGTCGGCGTCCGCCGATCGACGTGACCAGCGTCAGCCGGCCCGCCTCGTCGGTCACCCGGCCGACGCGCGCCGCCTGCCGGCCCTCGTCGAGGGCCCGCCACGCGGCGAGGATCTCGTCGGCGGCCTCCGGCGCGGCGACGAGGGCGACGCGCCCCTCGCAGGCGACGTGCAGCAGGTCGATGCCGAGCATCTCGGCGACGGCCCGCGTGCCGGGCGCCGCCGGCAGCGCGCGCTCGTCGAGCTCGATGCCGATCGGACGCTCCTCGACCAGCTCGCCGAGCACCGCCGCCAGTCCGCCCCGCGTCGGATCGCGCATGAAGCGCACCGCGTCCGCCCGGACGCAGGCCGCCTCGACCAGGCGGTGGACCGGTGCGGTATCGCTGACCGGTCCGCCCTCGATGGCGATCCCCTCGCGCGCCGCCATCACCGCCATGCCATGGTCGCCCAGCGGCCCGCTGACCAGCACGACGTCGCCCGGCCGCACGCGGTCCGGGTCGACGCGCAGCTCCGGGATCGCCTCGCCGAGGCCGGCCGTG
>RFIB01000136.1 GCA_003695625.1 Acidobacteriota bacterium
ACCGTGTTCGGCAACGACGGGCAGGTCCAGCCCGGCGTGCCGGTGACGATCACCTCGGACAGCCCGCCGACCGGTCCGGTGACCTTCGAGGGCGAGACCGACGAGAACGGCCAGTTCCGGCCGTCGGTCGAGGTCACGCGTCCGCCGGACGAGTGGCTGTTCAGCGCATCGATCCCCAACGGCCAGACCAGCAGCGCCTCGCTCCCGGTGGCGCTGCCGCCGATCATCCAGGTCAGTCCGGCGGCCCCGCAGGTCGCGGTCGGCCAGGAGATCGAGGTCCGGATCGTGCTTGCCGGCACCTGCGACATCAACGGGATGGACCTCGAGATCGACTTCGGGCTCGATCCCGACGACCAGTCCGGACCGCGCGTCGACCGCCTCGACTTCGTGCCCGGCTCCGAGCAGGAGGCCGGGCTGTTCAACGTCGACTTCGACGGGACGAACAACGTGACGTCGCTGACCGTCGGTCCGGAGAGCAACGAGCGGGTCCCGGCCCGCTACGAGCGTCTCGACCCGGACGACGGCATCACCGGCGACGGCACGTACTTCACGTTCAAGCTGGTCGGCAAGGCGGAAGGGCGCGTGCTGCTCACCTTCTCGCGCGCCGACGTGTGGGCCTCGGAGCTGATCGGCGGCCGCGCGATGACGTGGGACCTCCTGGCCAGCGACCCGACGCGCGCCTTCGGGGTCGCGATCGAGGTCGTCCCGGCAAGCTGACGGCCGTGAGCACGCGCGAGCCCGAAGCGACGACCGGCACCACGACCGCGGAGGCGTCGCGCGTGTGGTCGCCGCCGGCGCGGGCGCGGGAGATCTTCGCCCACCCGCTGCCGCACCAGGGGGAGTCCCTGCTCAACCGGCTGATCTGCCGCACCTGCGTGCTGCTCGCGCGGAAGCGGATCCTGCGGATCACCGGCATCGAGCACGTCGACGCCGGGAACGACCCGTTCGTGCTGGCGATCAACCACAGCCAGAAGGGGGAGGCGGTGTTCCTGCCCGCCGCGCTGATCTACCAGCGCGGAGGGCGGCTGATCCACTTCCTGAGCGACTGGAACTTCCGGCTGATCCCGGTCGTCGGCACCGTGCTCAAGCGCTCGGGGACGATCGTGCTGGTCCGCAAGCCGGCGCGCCCGGCGTTCCTCAACGTGTTCAAGCCGCTGTTCCAGCGCGAGCGGACCGGGCTGCGCCGCGCCCTCGACACGCTGCGCGCCGGGCGGTCGGTCGGCGTGTTCCCCGAGGGAACCGTCAATCCCGATCCGCAGCGGCTGCTCGCCGGCCAGCGCGGCGCGGCGCGGCTCTCGCTGTCGGCGGGCGTCCCGGTCGTGCCCGCCGGGATCCGCTTTCCCGGCGCCCCGCCGGACCGGCCGATCCCGCCGCGGGCGCCGTTCGAGGTCCGCATCGGACCGCCGATGCAGCCGCCGGCCCCGGCGCGCCCCGGCCGCCCCTCGCCCGAGGAGGTGGACGCGTGGCATCATCGCGTGATGCAGGAGATCGCCCGCCTTTCGGGCAAGCGGTGGGAGCCCGCGCCGCGACCAGGGGGTGCGTCATGAGCCTGAGGGACCGCGTCTCGGTGACCCGCGTCGAGACGCCGGAGCAGCGCGAGCAGGCGCTCGAGGTGATCCGCGCGACCTACCGCGACGAGAAGCGCTGGGTCGGCGACGAGGCCGGCCAGCTCCCGCCCGAGGATCTCGAGCGCGACGACGTCTCCTGGTTCTGTGCGTTCGTCGACGACCGTCCGGTCGGCGTGCTGCGCGTGCTCTACGACCCGCCGCTCGAGCTGTACGCCAAGTACGGCTTCGAGCTGCTCGACCGGGGGATCGACGTCGAGAAGTTCATCAAGGCCCATCGCATCGCCGAGGTCGGCCGCTTCGCCGTCATCCCCGAATACCGCAAGTACATCGTCGTCGTCGCCGCGCTGATGCGGGCCGCGAGCACCGAGACGGTCGCCCGCGGGTACACGCACTACATCACCGACGTGTTCGAGGACGATCCCCACAGCCCCTACCAGTTCCACACGCGCGTGATGGGCTTCGAGCCGGTCGCCACCCACGAGGTCGGCGAACTCAACAGCAGCAGCCGGCGCATCACGCTGGTGCTCGATCTCAAGGCGGCCTACCGGCGCCTGCGCGCCAAGGGGACGTGGATCTACCGCTTCCTGACCGAGGGCTGGGACGAGGGGCTGCACCGCCGGCTCGTCTAGTCGTCCGCCTCCGCATAGCCGCGCAGCCGGTACCACGCCAGCCCGAACCGCTCGTGGATCGCGGCGCTGCTGCGCCGGAGCGACTCGGCGTTCGGGCGCAGCCCCTCGGCCGGCACGCCGGGCCACGTCCAGCGCTCGGCGCAGACCGGCACCGCCTCGAGACCGCGCTCGCGGAACGCCCCGAGCGCGCGCGGCATGTGGACCGCCGAGGTGACCAGCGCGATCGGCCGGCCGGCGGCGACGCCGTGCTCCTCGAGCCACAGCGCGACGCGCACCGCGTTGCCGCGGGTGGTCCGCGCGCGGTCCTCGTGGAACAGGCGCTCCGGCGCGACGCCGAGCCGCTCGAGTTCGGCGAGCATCCGGTCGGCCCCGGAGACGCGGCCGGGACGCGCCCGTCCGCCGCTGACCAGCACCGGCACCTCGGGCCAGCGGCGCGCGGCGGCGGCCGCCTCGGCGACGCGCGCCAGGCCGGCGGGACCGAGGCTCGAGCGCGGGGCGCGGCTGTTCATCACCCCCGCGCCGAGGACGACGATCACGCCGGGGCTGCCCGGGACGCCCGGCGGCTCGTCGCAGACGGCCTCGAGGGGAGCCGTCAGCGCGTGGGCCACCGGGGGCATGCCGAGCAGCAGCAGCTCGCCGGCGGCGGCGCCGCACAGCGCCAGCGCCGTCAGGCAGCCCGCCGCGCGCCGCCCGCGCCAGACGAGCAGCGGCCCGGCGGCCAGCGCGCCGAGCACGGCCAGCAACGCCCAGCCATAGGGGTCGGTCAGAATGTCACGCACCGTCGCGCTCCCGGCATCGCGCCCCGGCTGGACTGCCGGATCGACCGGAACCTACGTTCTCGTTGCCGGCGGGCGCCCTCCCGCCCGCGGGAGACCGAGGAGAGCCGGGGTGAACGCACTGGAAGAGATCCTCTCGAAGTACGGATCGCGCGGCGTCGAGACGACGTTCAAGGTCGCCGGCCGCACGTACCAGGTCTTCGCCTTCCCGAGCCCGGGCAACCAGGGGCCGCAGGTCCGCTGGAAGCTCTTCTCCGTCGACGAGTCGACCGGCCGGCCGCTGCGCGGGCTGTCGTTCGGCATGGCCCGCGGCGTGCGCGAGGCGATGGAGGAGGTGATCGAGGCGGCGCGCGAACACGCGGGGGTCAGCTCCGGCGTCCGCCGGCCGGCCTCCGCCCGCGGATTCCGGCCGTCGTCATTCGACTGAGTCCGCGCTAGCGCTTCTGCACCCAGCGTCCGTCGGGAAGCTGGATCCACTCCCCGGGCTTCGCCATCTCGCGCAGCGTCGCCGCGTAGGTCTCGGCGACCTTGGCGATCTGCGAGAGATCGACGTTGGTCGCCGCCGCGATCTCGCGGTAGAGCGCGCGGCGGTCGTCGTTCTCCTCGCGCACCAGCTTCTGCACCTCGGCCCGCTTGCGCAGATCGCCCAGCGCGTCCAGCTTGCGGACCACCAGAAAGCCGTCGCGTCCCTCGCCGATCACGCCGAGCTTCCTGTACGGGGCGAGCAGCGGTGCGCGCCGTCCGCGCGAGTCGATGATCTTGCGGATCGCCGGGTTGGTCACCGCCGGCTCGGGGACGTCTTCCGCCGCATAGGCCGGCATGCCGAACAGCCCGTCGAGCAGGCCGGCGGGACGGATCGCCGTCGTCGGACCGGAGATCCCGTCGCTGTCGGAGGTCGCGTCCTGCTCGGTGTCCGCGGGCGGCTCGGCCGCCTCCGCGGCCCGTTTCTGGACCTCCTGCTCGATCTCCTTCGAGATGTCGCGGATCTGCGCCTCGGGGAAGTAGACGTTGATCGTCACGCAGGCCGCCGCGATCAGCGCAACGCCCGCCAGCACTCCCAGACGCCTGACGCCTCTGCTTGCCATCCGTTCACTCCGTCTCGCGCGCCCCGTCCCCGGGCGCACGGTGCGAGCATACGCCAACTCAGCGCGTGGTGGTCGCACGCTCGAGGTCGAGCGAACGCAGCCGCTCGAGCATCGCCCGGAAGGAGACCGGCCGCCCCGGATCGGCGTTGACGACGTCGATCGGAAGCGGCAGCCGACCCCGCATGAACAGCTCCCGGTTCCCCCGCCGCTCGAGACCGCGCAGCCGGAACAGGTCGTCGGCCAGGCTCATCGCGATGCCCAGCCGCGAGTACGTGAAGCGGTCGAAGAAGCGGGTGATGCCCCGGTCGAGCGCCGAGGCGCTGCCGCCCGAGCCGAGGATCGTCAGGTTGCGCACGGCGTGGACGGTGACGGTCCGCCGGTCACGCCGCATCCGCGACGACCGCAGCTCGGCGGCAAACCGCACCGGCACGCCCCCGACGAGTTCGCAGTCGCGGATGTGTCCGTCGACGTGGCCCGTGATCTCGCCGAATCCGACCCGTCGCGTCACGAGGCCGAGATCGATCCGGTCGAACTCGGCGTCGAACGCGACGCGCGGATAGCGCGTGAACAGGTCCCGCCCCGTGATGTCGCCGAGGCGGACCTGGCCGCCGAACACCGCGATCGTCCCGCCCCCGCCGGCCTCGAAGCGATCGAGTCCGATCCTGACGTCCGGAAAGCGGGCGTCGATCCGGCCCTCCACCTCGAACGGCAGCGTGCCCTCCGGCAGCTCGGCCAGCTCGAGTCCCGCGAGGTGCACGCTCGCCGAGATCCGCGGCGCCGCGGAGAGCAGCCCGCCGGCGGCGAAATCGGCCAGCTCGACGAAGCCGCCGAGCAGCGACAGGCGCAACGGTTCGGACAGCTCGATGCGGCCGCCGCCGGCGCGCAGCGACGTGTCGATCGGCGAGAGCGGGATGCCGGCCAGGGAACCGCCGGCCAGCGCAAACCGCCCCTCCGCCAGATCGTCCGGAGGCAGGATCTTCCCGTCGCGGACCGAGAGCGCGACGGGAAGCTCGAGTTCGAGTCCCTCGAGCGACAGCGCGGGACGGACCAGGTGCGCACGTCCGCCGCCGAGGCGGATCGACCCGCGGACGGCGTGCTCCTCCGGAGCCACGTGACCGGCGAGATCGGCGACGAGCCGACCCGCCAGCTCCGCGCCGGGAGCCGTCTCGGGCCACGCGCTCTCGACGACCGGAAGCAGGAGCGCGTCCCAGACCGACGACAGGTCGGACGCCTCGAGGTGCGCCGTCCAGTCGATCGCCGGCCGCGAGCGCGCGACCTCGACGCTCCACGCCGGCCCCGAAGGAAACGCCCCCTCGATCCGCGCGGCCGCGCCGGTCGCCGGATCGATCTCGCCGCGCAGGCGGAGCCGCGACCGCGCCGCCGAGAGGTCGGCGAACACGCTGTTCCACAGCACGAGCGCTCCGCCGACCTCGCCGTCGGCCTCGGCCACCACGCGGCCGTCCGGATCGCGGACCGCGCGGAGCCGCGCGGTGGTCGCCAGCCCCTGGACGACGCGCGAACCGTCGGCCGAGGACACCTCGAACCCGGACGCCTCGAGGGTCCCCTCCGCGGTCGCGGTCGCCCGGTCGTCGGTGGCGACCTCCATCGCCCCGCGCAGCGGGCCGCGCAAGTTGGTCGATCCGGTCGCGGGCAGCGCGCCGAGCGCCCGCGCGGTCCCGAACAGGTCCGCCAGCTCGAACTCGAGCCGGCCCCGCGTCGCGGGCCCCCCGCGCCAGACCCCGGCGTAGCTCGCGCTCGCGCCGCCGTCGAACGCGACACCCCGCGCCTCGACGGCGAGGCCGGCGCCGCCGTCGACACCTTCGGCCGCCAGCTCGAGCCGCAATGGCACCGGCGCGATCGCGCGCCCGAGCGCCGGCGAGACGTCGGCGGTCCCCTCGGCGGAGATCCGGATCGCGCCGGGCGCGAGCCCGCGATCGGACCAGGCGAACCGGCCGGACGCGGCGAACCGCGAGACAGCGAGTCCGGCCTGCTCGCGCAGCAGGACCCGGACGGGTCCGGCCTCGACGGCCAGGCTCGCCCGCGCCGCGGACGGGGAGCCCTCGACATGCCCCGAGAGCGCCGGCGGGTCCCCCGCGACCTCGAGCCGGTCCGGCCAGCCCTCGACCCCCTCGGCCAGCCGGCGCACGCGCGACCAGGCCAGGTCGTGCCAGCTCCAGTCCAGCGCGACGACCGTCCCGTCCTGCGTGGCGACCGTCCCCGAGGCCTCGATGCGGCCCGCGCCCGCGGGGCGCGCGGTCGCCGCGACGGCGAGCGGCGCGTCCGGCGAGGAGCGCACGGCGCGCACGCGGACCGTGCCCGGCAGCAGGTCCGCGGCGCGCAGCGCGTCGGGCAGCGCGTCGCAGGCATCGACCCGCGCCACGAGCTCGACCGCGGAGCCGTCGAGCTCGGGCGGCCACGTCCCGGGCGCCGTCAGCTCGCCGCGAAGGTCGGCAAGCCGGCAGCTCGTGCCGCCCGGAATCCGCGCGCGAAGCTCCTGCGCCGTCACCCGCCCGACCCAGCCGTCGGCGTCGCGCTGCACCTCGACCGCCGGTGTGCCGGCGAGCGCGGGCAGCCGGTCCGCTTCGGGCACCAGTCGCTGCACGGCGGCGAGGTCGAGACGCTCGATCCGCGCCTCCAGCGCGACCGGCATCCCGCGACGCGGATCCCACGTCACGTCCGCGCTCGCCGGGCCGACCGCCGCTCCGCTCCCGAGTGCCAGCACGAGCCGGACCGGAGCCTCGTCTCCGGAGGAACGGCGCACGGACATCTCGAGGCGCGGCAGGTCGAGCGTGCGCGCGTCGCGCCGGAGCGTGCCCCCGGCGCACGCCACGCGCAGGGCGCTGCCCTGCCGCGCGTGCTCGAACTCGAGATGCACCTCGCGGACGCGCGCGTCGAGTCCGCGCGGAAGATCGACGCGCGCCACGGCGGCCAGCGGTGCGAGCCCCAGCGACGGTCCGTCCAGCACCAGCGTGGCGGAGAGTCGATCCGTTCCGACGTGCGCGGCGGACAGCGTTCCGGAGAGCGGCGGTTCGTCCGCGAGGCGCACCACCAGACCCTCGATCGCGAGCCGGCCGACGGTGACCGTCGGCGAGGACTCGTCCGCGGCGACCGGCGCCGGCCGGTCACGCGGCGCGGCCAGCGCGACGTCGACCCCGGAAAGCACCAGTTCGTCGTAACGGCCGGCGATCATCGCGCGCAGCGGACCGCGCGCGAGAAGACGCCGGATGTGCATCCCCGAGACCTCCGGCGCCAGCGGTGTCGGGCCGATCGCCACGCCGCCGAGTTCGACCTCGCGCGCGCCGAGCACGCGCAGGCTGGCGACGCGGACCGTGGTGGCAAGGCGCTCCGACAGGGCACGCTCGACGCGGCGACGCGGCTCGTCGCGCAGCAGCCAGGCCGCCGACGCGGCGCCTGCGACCAGCACGAGCAGGACGAGACCGGCGCGGCGCCAACGCCGCCGGCCCGAGCGGGCTTCGGCCATGCCCGCAGTCTATGGGCGGAACGCGAAAAGAGGGAGGGCGCCCCGCAGGGCGCCCTCCCCGTGGTCGAGACTTCCCGACAAGAACTTACTTGCCGAAGAAGGACATGATCATCCCGGCCGTCTTGTCCGAGATCACGATGTCATCGCTCAGGGTGAAGTCCGGGCGCACCGACTGCACGCCGAGACCCGCGTCGTTCGCCATGCCGACGGCGGTGTCGACGTCGACGTCGCCCGTCTGCGGGTCGACGACCGTGTTGAAGATGTCGCCGAACGTCGAGTCCTGCGACGCGAGGTTGGTCAGGAAGCTGAACAGACCGTACCCCGGCGCCACGCGGCTCTCGAGTTCCTGGACCTTGAGCTTGCTCATCGAGTCTCTCCTCTCGTTGCTCGCGGGCCTCGCCCGCATGGTTGCGTGTTGCGGCGTCGTGCCTTTCCCTCGCGCGGTTCCGCCATCGCGCGGAACCCCGGCGTCGCGAACCAAGCAAATGCCGGGCCAGTCGTGGAGACGGGCGGAGTCGCGTGCCGCCGTGCACCGCGCGGGCCCGCCGGCGTTCGCCGATGCCCGCTGTACCGCAGGGTGAATCGCCGGGCGACCGCGTTTCTTTCCGCGATCGTCTCCCCGGCGACGGAGCTGAAACCGGGTGTCCAGAATCCGTACGCTCGTCAGAGCAGCGAGGGGTCGATCAGCCGCAGCACGCGGCGCGCGACGAGCCGTCCGAGCGGCATCCGGCCGGAGACGATCTTGGCCGCGCCGGTCATGCCGGGCCGCAGGTCGCCGGCGGGGTCCTCGACCTCGACCAGCACGCGGAACACCGCCCGCCCCAGCTCGTCGACGTCCGCCGCGGGGGCGATCTCGCGCACCACGCCACGGAAGCGCCGGTCGGGATAGGCGGTGAACACCAGGCGCACCGGCTGGCCGGCGCGGACGGCGCCGATCTCGGCCTCGACGACGCGCACCTCGGCGAGCATCCCGCCGTGGCCGGCGATCTCGAGCAGCGTGCCGCCCGCGGGGAGCCGCTCGCCGAGTCGGCGTTCGAGGTCGTGCGTCACGACGATGCCGGCGGCCGGCGCGCGCAGCTCGCACGCGGCGAGCCGGCGCTCGATGTCCGCCTCCTCGGTGCGCAGGCGCGCCACCTCGGCCTCGGCGGCCTCGATCTCCTCGGGGCGGGCGCCCTTCTCGACCAGGCGCGCCTCCTGCTGCGCCGCGCGCAGCGCGCCCTGCTTGACGCGCAGCTCGCTGCCGACCTGCTCGTACATGTCGGCCGAGACGAGCCCGTCCTGCCGCAGCCGCGTCAGCCGCTCGTAGCGGCTGCGGAGCTGGTCGACCTCGACGCGCAGCGCGGCGACCCGCTCGCGCGCCTGGCGCACGTGCTCGATCTCCGGTCCCTGCCGCAGCAGCGCGAGCTTGGCCCGCGCGCGACGGATGTCGGCGCGTGTCATCGCCAGACGCGTCTCGAGTTCGGTCGGATCGAGCCGCGCGACGATCTGGCCCTGCTCGACGTGATCGCCCTCGGCGACGAGCAGCTCGGCGACGTTTCCGGCAACCTCGGGACGCACCGCCGCCCGCTCCTCGCTGCGCAGCACGACCGGTCCGGAGACCTTGAGCGTCCACGGAATCGCGGCGAGCACGGCGAGGCACCCGGCGGCGACGGCGAACCGCAGCACGCCGCGCGCGCTGGCCCGGGCCGCGCGGCCGGCGAGCGCGATGCCCAGCGCGCGCAGCGGCCGGCGCAGCAGATAGAGCACGATCGTCACCGTCGCGGCGACGCCCCACAGCCCGGCGAGCCGCGTCGCCCAGCCGAGGACCAGCCGGCCGAGGATCGACAGCACGAAGCCCATGTAGGCGACCGAGAGCACGGCGTAGAGCAACAGGAAGCCGCGCGCACGCGGCGTGACGTCGATCGCGCCGTCGGCATCGACGCCGCGGCGGCGAAGCCCTCCGGCGAGGAACTGCACCGCCGACTGGCGCAGGTTGGGAATGCCGGACAGGTCGCTCAGCACGTAGTACCCGTCGAGGCGCAGCAGCGGATTGAGGTTGAGCACGACGCTGATCGTCGAGGCGACCGCGAGCAGGACGAGACCCGCGCGCAGGTCGCTCGGCGGCATCACGCGCCAGGCGAGGATCGCCAGCGCCGCGACGCCGAGGTCGAGCATCGGCCCGGCGAGACTGACCAGCACCCGGTGGCGCCGGCGCCGGAACAGCCATGCGTCGGACACGTCGACGTAGAGCGCCGGCAGGAAGAACAGGATCAGCAGGAACCCGGTCTCCGGCACGGTGCCGCCGTAGTGCTTGCAGGTCAGCCCGTGCGCCATCTCGTGCAGCGCGGTCTGGATCACGGCGGCGACGGCGAGGCCGCCGGCAAGATGGACGATCGACAGCGCCGGGATGTGGGCGAGGATCTCGCGCCCGTGGATCCAGGTGACCAGCGCGGCGAGCACGAGGGTCGCGACGTACAGCCCCGCGAACGCCGGGGTCCACAGGAACCGCACCAGCGGCTCGATCGCCGAGACGATCCGGTCGGGGTCGAACAGCGGCAGCCGCAGGTAGAGCCAGTTGCGCTTGCGCGGCGGCGGGTCGTCGGTGGCGGCCGCCAGCGCCGCCTGGGAGCCGGCGCGCACGAGCAGGTCGCGGACCGCGCGGGCGCGAGCGTTGGCCGGGTTGGCGACGAGGATCTCCTCGAACGCGCGCAGCGCGGCGTGGAACCGCCCGGCGCGCAGCAGATCGACCGCCTCGTCGAACTTGCGCGCCTCGGCCTCGGCGCGCGCGTCACGGACGACGCCGGGCGGCAGCGGGTCGTCGGCGCGGCGCAGCGCGAACTCGCTCGCCTCGAGCGCGGCGACGACCTGGCGGCCGAGTTCCGGCCGCACCGCCGGCAGCCCCGCCGACTCGCGGAGCAGCAGGCCGCGCTCGTCGAGGTGGTCGATGAACTCCTCGATCTCGTCGAGCGCCGGCGGATCGCCGAGACGCTCGGCGAGGGCGACCTGGATCTCGACCGCGGTCCGCCGGCCGTCGAGCAGCTCGAGGATCAGCCCCTCGGCCGGGCCGAAGCGGAAGAACCGCCGGGTGTTCGGGTCCTTGACGATGCGGGCGCCCGGCGAGGCCGGGTCCGGGCGGACCACGAGGTCCGGCCGGAGCCGCGGGGACGACGCGGCGGTCGGGATCACGCTCACGCTGCTCTCTCCCCGGGACAGGCGTCCGGCACACCGACCCCGGCAGCGGGGCGGTCGGCGGGCCTGCCTCCGGGGTCGAATCTGGGTCCCCGGCGGCCGGGCGGCCAACCGGGCTCAGCGGCCGTCCGGGCCCGCGAAGTAGCTCCGCGTCAGGCGGACGATCGTCCCCGACAGGACGAGCAGCCCGACCAGGTTCGGCAGCGCCATCAGGCCGTTCATCGCGTCCGACAGCGTCCAGACCAGATCGAGACTGCGCACCGCCCCGACGTAGACCGCGGCGACGAACACGATCCGGAACGGCAGGATCGCCCGCGCGCCGAACAGGTACTCGATGCAGCGCTCGCCGTAGAAGCACCAGCCGAGCATCGTCGAGTAGGCGAACATCGCCAGCGACAGCGCGACGAACGCGGGGCCGAGCCCCCCGGGCAGCCCGCTGTCGAACGCCTGCTGGGTCAGCGCGGCGCCGTCGAGACCCTCGGTCCAGCTCCCGGTGACCAGGATCGCCAGGCCGGTGAACGAACAGACGACCAGCGTGTCGATGAAGGTCTGCGTCATCGAGACCAGCGCCTGACGCACCGGCTCGCGCGTCTGCGCCGCGGCGGCGGCGATGCCGGCCGATCCGAGGCCCGACTCGTTGGAGAAGATCCCGCGGGCGACGCCGTAGCGCATCGCCGCGAGCACGCCGGCCCCGGCGAATCCGCCCGCGGCCGCCGTCCCGGACAGCGCGCCGGTGAACACGGCTGCGAGCGCGGCGGGCAGCCGGTCGGCGTGCAGGACGAGGATCGTCGCCGCGCCGGCCATGTAGCCGAGGACCATCAGCGGCACGAACACGCCGGTAAAGCGCCCGATCGAGCGGATGCCGCCGAGCACGACCAGCCCGACCGCCAGCACGAGCAGCGCGCCGGTCAGCCACGTCGGCACGCCGAACGCGTGCTCGACGGCGCCGGCGATCGAGTTGGCCTGGACCATGTTGCCGATCCCGAACGAGGCGACGGCGGCGAACACGGCGAAGGCCAGCGCAAGCCCGCGCGCCAGCGGCCGGAAGCGGATCCCCTTCTCGAGGTAGTACATCGGCCCGCCCGCCTGCTCGCCGCGCGGGTCGGTCTCGCGGAAGTGGACCGAGAGCAGCGCCTCCGAGTACTTGGTCGCCATGCCGACGAGGCCGGTGATCCACATCCAGAACAGCGCGCCGGGACCGCCGAGGGCGATCGCGGTGGCGACGCCGACGATGTTCCCGGTGCCGACCGTCGCCGCCAGGGCGGTCATCAGCGCCTGGAAGTGCGAGATGTCCCCGGCGCCGTCCGGCTCGCGGCGCACGATCAGCGCGAGGTGCAGCGACGGGCCGAGCTGCGTGAACTGCAGCCCGCGCAGCCGGACCGTCAGGTAGAGCCCGGTCAGCAGCAGCAGCGGGATCAGCAGCCACGGGCCCCAGATGAACCCCGCGGCGGCCTCGAGCCAGTCGACGAGCATCCGGTCAGTCCTCCCGTCGCGGCATGATCGCGCGGAACAGCGCTGGGGCGAGCGCCGAGGTGACCAGCGCGAGCAGCACCGCCTGCGATTCGACGACGCGGCCGATCAGGCCGAGTCGGGCACCGAGTTCGGCGACCGCGATGATCAGGCTCAGCCGCGCGGAGAGCAGCACGCCCGCGGCGAGCACCTCACGCGGCGTGAAGCCGCGCACGAACAGGACCGCGGCGGCGAGCATCTTGACCAGCAGCGCCGCAGCGATCAGCGCCCCCGCCTGGCGGATCGCGCCCGGGCGGAGGATCGCCTGCAGATCGAACCGCGCACCGACCTCGATGAAGAAGATCGGCACGAAGAACCCGAACGAGAAGCCGCTGAGCTTGCGCTCGAGCGCACCGCGGTGGCGGAACACCAGCGCGAACACCGTGCCGGCGAGGAACGCGCCGAGGATCGCCTCGATGCCGAGCAGGTACGACAGCCCGACGAAGACGAACATCAGCGCCAGGCTGGCCCGGATGCCGAGTTCCTCGGGGTCGTCCGCCGCGAACAGCCGCTCGAACCGCTCCGGGTACCACCACGCGAGCCGGCGCAGCGCGACGAGTACGGCCGCGATCGCGAGCATCAGGGCCGGAAACCCGAGCAGCCGCGGCCCGACGCCGTGCTCGGCCACGATCGCGTACAGGGTGACGCCGACGAGCGTCAGGAAGTCGGCGAGCAGCGCCGAGATCAGGATCGCCTGCCCGAGCGGTGTCACGTTGACACCGGTCGTGCGCAGTGTCGGCACGACGAGCCCGACCGAGGTCGTCGCCAGCACCAGCGTGACGAACGGACCGTGCCCGAGCATCTGCGCCGCGACGCCGGCGAGCGCGAGCGTGACCGCGAACACGGCGAGCCCGGTCGCGACCGGACCGATCCCCTGACGCTCGAGCTGGCCGAAGTCGATCTCGAACCCGGACAGGAACATCAGCAGCAGGAAGCCGAAGTCGGCGAGGTACTCGACGACCGGCGAATGGCCGATCAGGTGGAGCACGTGCGGTCCGACGAGGATCCCGAACAGGATCTCGAGCACGAACGCGGGCACGCGAAGCCGGGCCGCGGCCAGCGGGAGCACGAACGCGGCGACCCCGATCAGGATCACCGTCACGGCGTGATCCATCAGGCGCCCTCTTCCGCCGGCACCAGCAGCGCGCTCTGCGGCCAGCGGCCGGCCATCAGCCCCGCCAGCTCGCGACGGAAGCGCGCCCGGCGGGCCGGGCCGGGCACGCCGAGCACGAGCAGGTCGCCCTCGGTCGCGTGCGCGACGAGGCGATGGACCGGATTGCCGCGGTCGATCGTGCCGTGCACCGGCACGCCGTGCACGGCGGCCTCCTCCTCGAGCACGGCGACGGCGTGCCGGGCGTCGAGCGGCGCCGCGCCGCCGGACAGGAACTCGGGGTCGGTGATCGCGATCGCCTCGATCGGCGCGCGGTGGAACCGTGCGAGATCGATCGCCGCGCGCGCCGCGGCGCGGCCGGCCCCGCTCAGCCGCGCAGGGACGACGAGCCGGCGGTACGGGTGGCTGCCGCGGGCGAGCAGCACCGGGGTGCGCGTGCGGCGCACCGCGCGCACCGCGCGCGCCGCCGCGACGCGCGCCGCGGCGCGGCCCGCGCCGCCGTCGAGCACGAGCGTGCCGATGCTCTCGCGCCCGGGCAGATCGAGCAGCGAGGCGATCACCGAGCCGGTCACCGGCCGATGGCGCAGCTCGACGCCCGAGGCGAGCTGCTCGACCTGCTCGAGCCAGCGGACGACCTGCCCCGCGCGGGTCGGGTCGCGCAGCCGCTCGGGGTCGCGGAAGACCAGCACGAGCGCGGAGGCGCGCGTGTTGCGGGTCAGCTCGACCGCCTCGGCAACGGCGACGTCCTCGTCCGGCGGGGCGGTCAGCGCCACGGCGATCCGCTTGCCGTAGTCCATCGGGAACCGGCTCGTCCCGCCGGTGAACGTGCGCACGATCTCGGCGAACTCGGCGCCCTTGCCGACGATCGTGACCATGTCCCCTTCCTCGATCACGGTGTCGCCGTGGGGGACGATCAGCTCGTCGCCGCGCAGGATCGCCCCGACGATGTAGCTCTCGGCGGCCAGATCACGCAGCCGCTTGCCGCGCACCGGCGAGTCGGCGGCGATGCGCAGCTCGATCGCCTCGGCGCGCCCGCCGGCGAACGCCATCGAGGCGAGGCGCCGCGACTCGAGCGACAGCTCGAGCCGGCGCGCCGCGAGCGCCTGCGGGGACTCGGCGGTGATGCCCAGCGCGCGGTAGTCGTCGAGCCGCTCCGGGCTGCGCGCGACGGCGCCGATGCGGACGACCCCGGCGTCGCGGGCGATGCGGCACGCCTCGAGGTTGACGTCGTCGTCGGAGGTCGCGGCGACGACGGCGTCGGCGTCGTCGAGCCCGGCGCGGCCGAGCACGACGCGGCTCGAGGCGTCGCCGACGATCGTCCGCACGGGCCGGATCGACGTCAGCCGGGCCAGCCGGCCGGCGTCGAGATCGACGGCGGCGACCTCCCACAGGTCGCCGAGCCGGCGCAGCAGCTCGCGCGAGACGCCTCCGGCGCCGAGCAGGATCAGCCGCATCCCGTGTCCCCTCCTCGCGGGACGGGCATTCTCGCACGAGTGGGGACTACGGCTTGCCGGCCTTCGGGTCGCCTTCCTGCCGCTCGTCGATGATCTCGACGCCGCGGGCGCGCAGCCACTGGGCGACGGTCCGCCCGTTGGCGGTCATGAACCGTGCTCCGGTGTAGCCCGCGCGCTGGAGGTCGAACGCGATCTCGCGCACGACGTTCTCCTTCTGCCGCCGCTTGAGCCGCGCCCAGGCGTTGGCGTCGACGGTGACGTACAGGCTCGGCGGCCGCGCGGTGACCGCGATCACCGTCTGGACCTTGCGGAAGTCCGACAGCGAGAACTCCGGCAGACGCTCCTGGAGCAGCCGGGGCAGGATCAGCGCGCACCACAGCCCGACCAGGCCGATCAGCGTCATCACCATCAGCCGCACGCGGCGCGGGCTCGCCTCGCGCGCCGGGCGGACCGTCGGCGTGACGGTGCCGCTGTCGAGGCTCATCCGGCGGCGGCGGCGGCGGCGCGGCTGGATCTCGGGCAGCTCGGCGTCGTCCGGAACGCAGCGCAACGCCTCGGCCATCTGCTGGGCGACGGCGCGGTCCTGCTCGTCGAGCAGCTCGCGGATGCCGATCAGCGCGTGGCTCACGTTGGGCCGGAAGGCGCTCAGCGCCTTGGCCTGCTCCATCCGGCCGTGGACGACGCTCGCGTCGATGACGCGCTGCATCTCGGACAGCAGCGCGAAGCCGAGCGCGGCGTCGTGGATGATGTCCTGCTGGATGTGGTCCGGCGCACGGACGCGGATCGTCTCGACCGGCACGTCGGCGTTCGCCTGGCCGTCCTCGGCGGGCCCCCCGCCCGGCAGCGCGAGCGAGCTGGCGATGCGGTAGCGCGCGAGGTCCTCGCGGATCTTGGCCTCGAGGGCGATCGCCTCGACGATCCGCGAGGCGGAGTCGTTGCCGACGCCGCCGTCCTCGTCGAGCAGCACCTGGGCCGCGATCGAGCGCGCCCAGGCATCGATGCGGACCTCCTCGCCCGCGAACTGGAGCACCAGCTCCTGGTCGTCGTCGAGTTCCTCGGCGGCCTCGAGGGCCGCGGCGATCGGCTCGAGGTACGGGGCGAGGAACTCGCGCCGGTCGAACGGGGGCTCGAGATGCTCCGCGGAGGGCGTCTCCTCGAGCACCGGCGCCGGCGCGTCGACGGCCGGCTCGCCGGGCCCGGAGAGCTCGGCCGCCTCGTCGGCGTCGGTGACCTCCGGCTCGGTGTTGAGGATCGCCGCCAGCGGATCGTCCTCGACCGCGGCCGCGGCGGCAGCCTCGTTGCGGTCCTCGGCCTCGGCCGCAGCGGACGTCTCGTCCGTCAGCTTCTCGAGCGTCTCGGGCACTCCCGTCTCCCCGCGGCGCATCGGCTGCCGCTCCCGGCGCCGGCTACATCTTCTCGAGCACGCCGTTGCGGAACACGTACACTCCGTCGTACTCCACTCCCCCGCCGAGCGGCGCGTCGTCCGAGTCGGCGACGAGGAAGCGGATCGTCGGGTCCCGCTTGAGCGTCATCTCGAGCCAGAACTCCTGGTTGGTGCCCATGTCGTCCGGGGCGTCGTAGCCGTCGGCGCGGCCCCCGATCATCTTCGCGGTCACCAGACCGCGGTAGTACCCGAGCTTCGTCAGCGGATTGAAGTTCACCAGGTTGAAGTTCGATCCGCCGTCCGGGTACTCGTTGTGGTCGATGAAGTACTCCTTGAACGCGGTGTGCACCGACCTGAGGTCGGAGACGACCGAGCGCATCTCCGCGCGCGTCCTCGCCTCGAGCAGTTCGGGGATCGCGATCGCCATCAGCACGGCGATGATCGCCACGGCGATCAGCAGCTCGACCAGCGTGAATCCGCGCTCGCCGGGCGCCTCGGGCGGTCGCGCCCCGTGTCCACGGAACTTGGTCTGCATCTCGCGCGTCTCCGTGTCCCCCGCTGCCGGCATCCCCCGGCCGGCACGGCAGGACCGCTCCCCGTGCCCGCGGCACGGGGTTCCACGGAAGAATCTTGTGCCTCGGGCGGGGAGTGACAACGGCGGGACGCCCGGCAGGCAGGCCGGCACGGTCCGGACCTTTCCGAACGCTCGGGAACAGAGATTCCGGAGGCTCAGATCCCCATCATGTGGACACCGCAGTCGACGTGGATCGTCTCGCCGGTGACCCCGCGTCCCCAGTCCGAGACGAGCCACACGGCGGTCCCGCCGACGTCGGCGCCCTCGACGCGCCGCCCGAGCGGCGACCGGCGCTCGTCGTGGGTCAGGATCGAGCGGAAGCCCTTGATCGCCGAGGAGGCGAGCGTCCGCAGCGGACCGCCGGAGATCGCGTTGACGCGGATCCCGTCGGCGCCGAGTTCCGCCGCCAGGTAGCGGGTCGAGCACTCGAGCGCCGCCTTGGCGACGCCCATCACGTTGTAGCCGGGGACGACCTTCTCCGAGCCGAGGTAGGTCATCGAGATCAGCGAGCCGCCGCCCGACGCCTTCATCAGCGGCCGGGCGCGACGCGCCATCGCCACGAACGTGTAGGCCGAGATGTCGAGCGCCTGCAGGAAGTCCTCCCGCGGCGTCTCGGCGAACTTGCCGGGCTCGAGCCACTGCTTGTCGGCGTAGGCGATCGAGTGCACGAGAAAGTCGAGCCGGTCGTGGGACTTCTCGTATTCGAGGAACAGCCGGTCGAGATCGCTGTCGCGCGAGGCGTCGCACGGCATGATCCACGGGTCGAAGTCGACCTCGAGCGCCTCGATCGCGAACCGCGCGCGCGCCTCGTTCTTGTCGCCGGGCAGGCAGCTGAACGCGCAGTAGGCGCCGGCATCGATCAGCGCCCGCGCGATGTGCCACGCGTACGACCGCTCGTTGGCGACGCCGATGATCAGTCCCTTCCTGCCTCGCAGCAGCTCCATCGCTGTCTCTCCCCGACGGCGACGCCCGCTTCAGGACTGCCCGAACAGCGGCGCCGGGTAGCGCCCCTCCTCGACCAGCAGCTCGGCGATCGCGTCGTCGTAGCCGTCGGCGCGCGTGTCCAGCGCGTCGAGTTCGTGGCTCACGCGGCGGTGTCCCTCGTCGATCCAGCGCCGCGTGAGCAGGATCTCCCGTGTCGCCCGGTCCGCCCCGTCGCGCTCGATGCGCGTCGAGGTGCGCGACAGGCAGGCCGCCATCGAATACAGCACGATCGCGCAGTCCGCCAGCCGGCGCAGCGTGTACTGCTCGGCGACGATCCGGCGCCGGTGGCGCGCGATCGCCCGCTGCACGCCGTCGCGGAACCGCTCGAGGGCGTCGGCGAACGCGTCGCGCGGCTCGGCCAGTTCGTCGGCCACCCAGCGCAGGTCCGGAGCGTGCCCGGCGGGACCGCGGTCCGCGGCGTGGGCGACGGCGTCGGCCGCCAGGCCCGCCTTCTCGGCGCGGCGGCGCTCGGCGTCGCGTCGCGCCGGCTCCTTGAGCCCCTCGAGCGTGCCCATCAGGCGCAGGATCTCGTTGGTGCCCTCGAAGATCAGGTTGATCCGGCTGTCGCGCAGGTGACGCTGGTACGGGTAGTCCGCCATGTAGCCGATGCCGCCGACGATCTGGATCGTGTCGTTGACCACGTCCCACAGCACCTCGGAACCGAGGACCTTGCAGTAGCCGGTCTCGATCATCAGGTCGAGGTTGGTCCGGTCGTAGAGTCCGGTCGTCAGGTACGCGGCCGATTCGGCGGCGAACGTGCGCGCGACCATGCGGCCGATCTTCTCGCGGATCATCCCGAACGAGATGATCGGCTTCTTGAACTGCTTGCGCTCGCGTCCGTGGGCGACCGCGGCGGCGATGCATCCCTTCGCGGCGCCCGCGCAGCCGGCACCGAGCGACAGGCGGCCGGTCGCCAGCGTCTCGAGCGCGATCTGGAACCCTTCCCCGGGCGGGCCGATGCGGTGGTCGGCCGGCACGCGGACGTCCTGGAACGCCAGCTCGGTCGTCGACGTGCCGCGGATGCCGAGCTTGTGCTCCGACGGGCCGTTGGAAAAGCCGGGCGTGCCGCGCTCGACGAGAAAGCCCGACACGCCGCGGTCCCCCGCTCCCTCGGGGCCGCCCTCGGTCCGCGCGAACACGGTGAACAGCTTCGCGTAGCCGCCGTTGGTGATCCAGATCTTGTTGCCGTCGAGCCGGTACTCCCCGCGCTCGGCGTCCCACACGGCGCGGGTCCGCAGCGCGCCGGCATCGGACCCGGCGCCGGGCTCGGTCAGCGCGAACGCACAGATCGCCTCGCCGCTGGCGACCTCCGGCAGGTAGCGCCGCTTCTGCTCGTCGGTCCCGAACAGGATCAGCGGGCGCGCGCCGATCGACAGGTGCGCCCCGAGGAACACGGCGAGCGACGCGTCGGTGCGCGTGACCTCCTCGACGAACCGGCAGTAGGCGGTGTAGCTGAATCCGGCGCCGCCGTACTCCTCGGGCACGGTCAGCCCGAGCATGCCCAGCTCGCCCATCTCGCGGCGCAGCTGCTCGGGGATCTCCTCGCGCCGGTCGATCTCCTCCGGATCGAGCCGCTCGGCGGCCCACTCGCGGAACGCCTCGACCGCCAGGTCGCAGGCCTCCTTCTCGTCCGGATCCTGGTCCGGGAACGGGTGGAAGCTCTCCTCGCACACCTCGCCCACGAACAGCCCCCGCGCCGCGGCGCGGGGATCGACCGACCTCAGCAGGCTCATCGGCTCGCTCCGATCGCGTGTCCTCCGGGGGGAACGCCCGAGGCTAGCACGAGCGCGGCGCCCCGCATGCCGCACGGCGGAAGCGGCCGGCGGGCGCCGGATCGGCGCTATGATTCAGGCGGCATTCAGCTTCCAGGGAGGGGGGACGATGCTCGGACTGCTGCGCTGGCGGGGTCGCGCGACCGCGACCGTCTGGAAGCTTCCGGACCGGATCGTGATCTCGCGCGAGGAGCGGACGGCGCGCGGGATCGCGCTGCCGGTCGAACCGACGCTCGTCGTGCCGCGTGGCGCGCCGCAGGAGCGGCTCGGCGCGGCCCTGCGTCGCGCCCTCGCCGGGCCGGAGCGCCGGCAGCCGGAGCCGCGCTCGTGGGACCGGGCCCACGACCGCCTGGTCGAGGCGGCCGGCGTGTCCTCGCATCGCTGGCTGCTGCAGTCCGGCCTGCTCGTCCGCGTGCGGCGCGAGGGCCGGCGCGTGACGCTCGTGCCGACGGTCAACCTCGGGCCCCGGGGTCCGGAGCGGGGTTTCCGCTCGCTGCCGGACAACGGCATCGAGGTCTCGGTCGGGCTCGACGACACGGCCCTCGGCGCCGCGCTCGCCGAGACCCTCGGCCGTGCGACGCGCGAGAGCGGACGGACGGGACGCACCGGCACGGGGGCTCTCGCGTTCGATCCCGACGCGCAGGACTGAGCGCCGGCGGCTGGCGGGGCCTGCGGACGGCCGCTAGAGTCGCGGGCGATGGCCCGTCCCGCGATCGATCCCGCCACGCGTCCCGTCATCGAGCTGCGCGACGTCACGCGCACCTACGGCATGGGTGACGCGACGATCCGCGCCGTCGACGGGGTCAGCCTCGAGGTGCCCGACGGACAGTACGTGGCGCTGATGGGCACGTCGGGGTCCGGCAAGTCGACGCTGATGAACATCCTCGGCTGTCTCGACACGCCCACGTCGGGCAGCTACTGGCTGCGCGGGCGCGAGGTCAGCCGGCTCGACGACGACGCGCTGGCCGAGATCCGCAACCGCGAGATCGGCTTCGTGTTCCAGAGCTTCAACCTGCTGCCACGGCTGACCGCCCAGCAGAACGTCGAGCTGCCGCTGTCGTACGCGCGCGTTCCGCCCCAGGAGCGCCACCGGCGCGCCCGGGAGGCGCTCGCGCGGGTCGGCCTGGCCGACCGGGCGGAGCACCGCCCGACCGAGATGTCCGGCGGCCAGTGCCAGCGCGTCGCGATCGCGCGGGCGCTCGTCGTCGAGCCGACCCTGCTGCTCGCCGACGAGCCGACCGGAAACCTCGACACCGCGACAACCGAGGAGATCCTCGCCCTGCTCGACGAGCTGCACGCCAACGGGCTGACGATCGTGCTGGTCACGCACGACGCCGAGGTCGGCCGCCGGGCCGAGCGCGTGGTCACGATGCGCGACGGCCGGATCGTCGACGACCGCACCCGCTGACCGCGACGGCATTCACCCGCGGCGGATCCCCGGCGGTCCGTGCGCCCACGTGTCGGGATCGCCGCGCTCCGGGTCCTCGCCGAGCGCGCGCAGCATCGCGGCGAGACGCGCGCGCAACGCGGCGAGGAACTCGTGCAGCGCCTGCGGTTCGAGCGAGCGGGGCGGGTCGAGCGGCTCGTCGAACGCGATCGTCACCGGATGGGCGCGCTCGGGCCAGCCGCGGGGGGCGGCGCGGTACGCCCCGGAGACGACGGACGGCACGACCGCCGCTCCGGTCGCCGCGGCGAGCCACGCCACGCCGCCGCGCAGCGGGCGCAGGTCGCCGCGCCACGTGCGCTCCCCCTCGGGGTAGATCACCAGGATGCGTCCGGCCTGCACGGCCCGGACGGCGGCGCGCAGCCCGCGCAGCGCGAACGCGTCCGCGTCGATCGGCAGGATCGACAGCACCGCCGCCGCGAGACGCGCCGCGCCGCGACCGAAGTAGCCGGCGTAGCCGAGGAACGCCATCTCGCGGTGGATCTCCGGACCGACGACGCAGGCCAGCAGCGTCGGATCGAGGTGCGACTGGTGGTTCTGCGCCACGATCAGCGGGCGCCGGGCCCAGTCGACCCGTTCGAGGCCGACCGCACGCGGCGTGAACCGGCGGCCGAACCGCCGCGCGGCGAGCGGCCGCACCAGGGTGCGCACCGCAGGCCAGGCGATCCGCTCGACGAGGCGCAGCGCGGAACGCCGCGCGGGATCCGCGGCGAGCACCGCCCGGCGCCGTGCCGTCCGTTCGGCGACGCGCTCCGGTGCGCGGGCGCCGAAGGCGTCGACCAGGTCGCCGAGCGTGAAGATCCCCGTGCCGCCGCGCTCCGGGACCGGCACGCCGAGCGCCCCGGCGAGCCCGACGATCACCGCGAGCCGGTCGAGCGAGTCGAGACCGAGGTCCGCCTCGAGCGACACCGCCCGCGTCCACGGCCCGGACCATGCGGACAGCTCCGGCAGGGCGGCCAGGGTGCGGATCCAGTCCGGCGCCAGCGGCGGCGCGTCGGCGGGCGCCGGCGGCCAGAACCGCCCGGGCGGCTCGCCGAGCTCGCGGCGCAGGCGGTCGCGGTCGGGCGTCCCGTCGGCGCGCAGCGGCAGCGGATCGCGGGCGATCGAGACACCCGCGGGCCGGTCCTCCGGCGGCAGACGGACCGCCGCGTTCTCGAGCCGGAAGCGCAGCGCCTCGTACAGGTTGACGATCCCGGCGCGTCGCACCGCCGGCCGGTCCGGCTCGATCACCGCCCACGGCCCCTCGCCGGCCGCGCGGTCGAACACGGCGACGCGGGCCGCCAGCTCCGCCGCGGACAGCAGGCGCTCGATCGCGTCGAGACGCGCCGGCGGGCGCGGGGCATCGGCGGCAGGCACCACGCAGGCCACTCCTTCGGGGGCCGGGCGAATATACTCGGCAGTCCGCCCTGGCCGCGGACCGCAACCGGGAGGAGGACGGATGGGCTGCGGGTGTCTGATGATCCTGCTCGGGGCGTTCTTCCCGAGGCTGGCGATCGTCCTGCTGCTGCTGTTCTCGAACTGGTTCGCGCGGGCGTTCGAGGGGCTGCTGATCCCGCTGCTCGGGCTGGTCTTCCTGCCCTACACGCTGCTGTGGGTCTCCGTCGTCAGCAACTGGTACGGCGGGCACTGGGGGCTGATGCAGGTCCTGCTGCTCGCGGTGGCGCTGCTGCTCGACTTCTCGCCGCTGATCGGCCGGCAACTCCAGCGGTCGCGCTGGTGAGGGTGCGATGAGCCGCGATCGCGCATTCGTCGAGGAGCTGCTCACCCTGGCCGACGTGCGGCTCGACGGCGAGCGTCCGTGGGACATCGCCGTCCACGACGACCGGCTGTTCCACCGCGTGGTCTCCGCCGGCTCGCTCGGGCTCGGCGAGGCCTACATGGACGGCTGGTGGGACTGCGAGCGGCTCGACGTGCTGTTCGACCGGCTGCTCTCGGCGCGGCTCGACCGCAAGGTGCACCCGCTGCGGTTCGCCTGGCACGCGGCGCGCAGCCGGCTGTTCAACCGCCAGCGGCGCAGCCGCGCGTTCGAGATCGGCGAGCGGCACTACGACATCGGCAACGATCTGTACGAGCGGATGCTCGACCGGCGGATGATCTACTCCTGCGGCTACTGGCGCGAGGCCGACGATCTCGACGCGGCCCAGGAAGCCAAGCTCGACCTGATCTGCCGCAAGCTGCGGCTCGCGCCCGGCCAGCGGGTGCTCGACATCGGCTGCGGCTGGGGCGGAGCCGCGGCGTGGGCCGCGGAGAAGTACGGCGTGTCGGTCGTCGGCATCACGGTCTCGCGCGAGCAGGTCGCGCTGGCGACCGAACGCTGGGGACACCTGCCGGTCGAGTTCCGGCTGCAGGACTGGCGCGACGTGGAAGGTCCGTTCGACAGGATCTTCTCGATCGGCATGTTCGAGCACGTCGGCTACAAGAACTACCGGCGGTTCTTCGAGAAGGTCCGCTCGCTGCTCGCGCCGGACGGACTGTTCGTGCTGCACACGATCGGCGGCAACCGCTCGGTCACGCGCACCGATCCGTGGATCGAGCGCTACATCTTCCCCAACTCGATGCTGCCCTCGGCCAGGCAGATCACGACCGGCTACGAGGACCTGTTCGCGCTCGAGGACTGGCACTCGTTCGGCCACGACTACGACCGCACGCTGATGTGCTGGCACGAGCGGTTCGAGAACACGTGGCCCGAGATCGCGGAGCGCTACGGCGAGCGCTTCCGCCGCATGTGGCGCTACTACCTGCTCTCGTGCGCCGGCTCGTTCCGCTCGCGCAGGAACCAGCTCTGGCAGCTCGTGCTCTCCCCCGACGG
>RFIB01000137.1 GCA_003695625.1 Acidobacteriota bacterium
CTCGATCTGCTGCTGGTTGACGACCTTGTTCTTCTGGTACTCGATCGCGAGGATCGTCGGTCGTTCCTCGATGATGACGATCAGCACCGCCCCGTCCGGGTCGCACCGGCGCGCGAACCGCAGGTCCGCGAACAGTCCCCGGTCCCAGAAGCGGCGGAACTCGCGCCGGATCCGGACGTCGTCCCACGGATCACCGGGACGGATGCGCAGGTCGAAGCGCACGGCGTCAGCGCTCATCCGCTGGTTGCCGCGCACCTCGATACCCTTGATCCGCGAGCACGGGTCCTGCTCGGCAGGCGCGAGCACCTGCGCCCCCGCCGCCCCGACGCAGGAGACGAGCGCGCATGCGGCCGCGACGGCGCGCAGCAGGGTGATTCCGGGCCGAAGCTGGGTCATCGCGCGCGTAGCCTAGCGGCAAAGCGTGCCGTGCGCATCCGCCCCGGGGGCCGCGGTCAGGGGCGTGCCCGCGCGCGCTGCCGGGTGAGCAGGTCCGCGAGTTCCTGGCGCAGGCGCTCGTTGCGCCCGCGGAGCTCGTGCAGCGGAAGTTCGCCTGCCGCGCTGACGACGAACAGCTCCTGTCGTCCGTCGGGGTACTCGACGAGCTTCCACGGGCCGAGGCGGACCGCCCACGTGCGGGGGGCCCCGTCCGGGGCCGGCGTCTCGGAGAACACGGGGCCCGCCTGGGGCGTGCGTACCGACTCGCCGCCCTCGAGCAGATAGCGCGAGAGGTCCTCCCCTTCCATCGGCCGGGTGGTGGCGATCCGGAGCAGGCCGGAGAGCGTGGGCAGCACGTCGACCAGCGACGCCGGCCCGCGGACCTCGGTACCCGGCTCGACCGACGGTCCGGCCACGATCAGCGGGACGTGGATCGCCGCGCGCGGGAGCCGGTCGACGGGATCGGAGAGCGTCCTCCCGCCGCCGAGCATCGCTCCGCGTTCGGCGCTCAGCACGACGATCGTCCGCGACAGCTCGCCCCGGGCGGCGAGCATCGCCAGCAGCTCGCCGACGACCGCGTCGGCGCGACGCACCGCCTCGGCGTAGCCCGCCACCCAGGCCCGCTCCGAGGCGTCGCGCTCGTCGGGCTCCGCGAAGGCCGGCACGGACGCCGGCGGCCCGGTCCCCGCGGCGATCCCGGCCCATGGCGTGCGCATCAGGTCGACGTCGCCCTCGTCGAGCGGATGGGGGCGGAGCGGTTCGGCGACCTCGATCCACGCGAACCATGGCGCCCCCGCCGTCCGCTCGAGCCACTCGCGGAACGCGGCCACGGTCTGTCCGCCCGGCCGGATCGCGTCCGCACCGCTCCGCCGGCCGACCCGCGCGATCCGGGCCAGCGCCAGACGCGCCACCCAGTCCTGCATCGTCGTCGGGTCGTCATAGAGGGCGAACATCTCGGCGAAGCGTGTGGCGCGCCCGTCGAGGCGCCGCGACGAGACGAATGCGGTCGTCGCGAAGCCGTGCGATGCGAGCAGCGCCGGGAGCCCGAATCCGGTCAGCTCGAGACTGCCGTCGCGGGCACGCAGCCGGTGGCCCGACGGGTACTGTCCGGTGAGCAGCGAAGCCGCCGCCGGAGCGATGCCTGTCGACGGCGTGATCGCGTCGTCGAGCCGCGCACCGCGCAGCGCGAGACCGTCGATCTCGGGCGTCAGCTCGCCGATCGCCCCGTAGCATCCGAGCGCATCGGCACGCAGTCCCGAGACGGTCACCAGCAGCACGTTCGGATACGACGAGTCGCTGCCCGCTCCGCCCGCGGCGCCGGTGCCGAGCCAGCCGACCGCGCCGAGCCCGAGCAGCAGCGCGAGCAGGCCGCCGCCGCCGATCGCGAGCCCCCAGCTCCCATCGAGTGCGCGCAGGACCGCCGCCGGCAGCAGCAGGCCGACGACGAGCAGCGCGACGAGGAACGCCGCGGCGGTCGCCACCATGACCGCCGCCGCACCCGCGGGCCGTTCCGGATCCGGAGTGAACGCCACCACCAGCGGCGCGAGCACCAGCAGCGCGGCCACGGTCCAGCGCCCGAGCGCATACCGTGACGGCGGCCCGGAGAGCGCCCGCGCGATCGTCCACAGCGCGAGGGCGATCGCCGCCCCGGCGAGCGCGCCGCAGGCCGCGCCGAGGCCGACCCCGGAAAGGCCCAGCGCGACGAGCTCGGCCGGCGAGAGTCCCGGCCGGCCCGCGGCGACGGCGACGTGCGTCGCGTCGGCGACGCCGACCGCCAGCCCGAGGCCGACGCCGAGCACGGTACCGGTGCGCATCGCGCGGCCGGGTCCCGCCGGCGCGTGCCGGGGCACGAGGCCCTGCCGGGCGAAGAACGCGACGACGCGCCCCTCGAGGCCGGTCCCGGAACGCCCGGCGAGCAGCCGCAGCGCCGCGCACAGGGCGAGCCCTTCCAGGGGCCGCCACAGCCCCTGCATGCTCAGCGTGGTCAGCCCCAGCTCGATCCGGGTGCCTCCGGTCCCGAGCACGACGATCACGGCGAGACCGAAGACGACGATCCCGGCATTCGCGACGCGGACGATCCACGCACGCGCGGGACTCATCGGGCGACCTGCCCGGGGAATCCGCCTCGGGACGCGCCGCCCGGGATCCCGCCGCACGGGGTTTCGCGATCGCAGGACACGGCGCCCATTCCAGCCCGGAAGGTTCGCGAATCACGGTCTCGCGGCGGACGCCGACCGGCCTCCGTTCGGCGGATAATCGAACACGGCGCGCCGGCGGAGCCGACCGCGGCCACGGCGCGCCGGAGAGGAGACGCCGTGCCCTCCGACGCGATCCCGGTCACCCGGCTCGAGGCGCTGCTCGAGGAACTGATCGACGCGCAGGAGCGGAAACTGCGCCGGCTCGGCGAGCGGATCGTGCCGGGGATCACGCTTGACGACCTGCTCGCCCCGGACGACGTGCCGGCCCTGGCCGCCGACCGGGACTTCATGTACGAGGACGGCGTGCTGGCCGGGATGATGGCGGTCCGCACGGCGGTGCGGGCGTGGGCGGCTGCGGCACGGAGCGACCCCGGGGACGGCTGAGCCGCCGGGGTCAGTTCCGTGAAACGAGGAGGTGGAAAGCGGGGAGCCCGGGGCCCATCGCAACGGGTCTTTCGGTCTGCAGGGGGGAGGTCATGCCTTTTTAAGTCCCGTTGTCCCGGACTCCCCACCGGCAACTTAGGTCCGGCCGCCGGGCCCGTCCAGCCTCCCGGACGGCCCCGGCGTCAGAGCCGCTTGACGATCTCCTCGCCGAACTCGGAGCACTTGACCGTGGTCGCTCCCGGCATCTGGCGGGCGACGTCGTAGGTCACGCGGCCGCCCTGGACCGCCTCGGCCAGGGCGCGCTTGATCGCGTCGGCCGCCTCCTGCCAGCCCATGTGCTCGAGCATCATCACGCCGGAGAGGATCAGCGAGCCGGGGTTGACCTTGTCCTGACCCGCGTACTTGGGAGCCGTCCCGTGGGTCGCCTCGAAGCAGGCGACCTCGTGGGACATGTTGGCCCCGGGCGCGAACCCGAGCCCGCCGACCTGGGCCACCGCGGCGTCGGAGATGTAGTCGCCGTTGAGGTTCATCGTCGCGACGACGTCGTACTCGTCGGGCCGCAGCAGGAGCTGCTGGAACATCGCGTCGGCGATCCTGTCCTTGACGACCACCCGCCCCTCCGGCGGCTCGCCCGTCAGGTCCGATTCGAGCACGATCCTGTCGCCGAAGCGCTCGCGGGCCACCGTGTACGCCCAGTCGCGGAACGCCCCCTCGGTGAACTTCATGATGTTGCCCTTGTGCACGAAGGTCACCGACCGGCGGCCGTGGTCGATCGCGTACTGGATCGCCATCGCCACCAGCCGCTCCGTGCCCGGGCGCGAGATCGGCTTGATCCCGATGCCGGCCTCCGAGAAGTCCCGCTCGACGCCGAGTTCCTCGTTGAGGAATCGCCCGAGCCGCAGTGCCTCGTCGGTTCCGGCGGCGAACTCGATGCCGGCGTAGACGTCCTCGGTGTTCTCGCGGAAGATCACGATGTCGAGCTTCTCGGGGTGCTTGACCGGCGCGCCCATCCCGGGGACCCACTTGACCGGCCGCACGCAGGCGAACAGGTCCAGCTTCTGCCGGATCGCGACGTTGAGCGAGCGGATCCCGCCGCCGACCGGTGTGGTCAGCGGTCCCTTGATCGCCACGCGGTGATCCCGGATCGCGTCGAGCGTCGCCTGGGGCAGCCACTCCCCGGTCCGCTCGTAGGCCTTCTCGCCGGCGAGGATCTCGAACCACGCGATCCGCCGGCTGCCGCCGTAGACCTTCTCCACCGCGGCATCGAGCACGCGCTGCGTCGCGCGCCAGATGTCCGGGCCGATCCCGTCGCCCTCGATGAACGGGATCCGGGGCTCGTCCGGCACGACCAGCCGCCCGTCCTGCCACTCGATCATCCTGCCTTCGCTGCTCATGGAAGTCTCCCAAGACCCGGCGTGCCGTGCGCGGCACCCTGCCTGCGTGACGGTCGCCGCCCTCCGGGCCGGCGTGTCGCGTTGTCATCCTGCGGGTGAGACCGCGCATTCTACCAGCGCCCCGTGGCACCGCCCAGCCGTCCGCCGGCAGGGGGTGGCGTCCTTCGGCATCGCGCGGGAGAATCCGTCCCGGCGCCGGCCGGTCCGGCGCACCGCGGGAGGTTCGAGGCGGTGATCGTCACGCTCGATCGCGATGCGGACCCGGCCCGCGTCCGGGCGGAGCTGACCGGTCTCGGGCTGTGGACCGAGGTCTATCGCTCGGACGACGGCGGCACACACCTGCGGGTGCTCGAGCACTCGCGCGCCGTCGGCACGGACGAGCTGCTCCGGATCGACGGTGTCCGGTCCGTCTCGGCACCGTCGCCGCGATACCCGCGCGTCGACGCCCTGTCCGATCGCGTCGAGATCGCCGGCGTGGCGGTCGGACGCGGCTGTCCGCCGGTGCTGATGGCGGGGCCGTGCAGCGTCGAGGACGAGGACCGGATCGACCGCCTCGCGGCCCGCGTCGCCGCGGCGGGCGCACGGTTCCTGCGCGGCGGGGCGTTCAAGCCGCGGACCTCGCCGCACGAGTTCCAGGGAATCGGTCGCCGCGCGCTGCGCTGGCTGCGCGACGCGGCGGACCGGCACGGTCTCGCCGTGGTGACCGAGGCGCTGTCCGAGCGGACCGTCGACGAGGTCGCCGAGTTCGCCGACCTGATCCAGATCGGCTCGCGCAACATGCACAACGGGGCCCTGCTGCGTGCGGCAGGCGCAAGCGGTCGTCCGGTGCTGGTCAAGCGCGGCATGGCCGCCACGCTCGACGAATGGCTCGGCGCCGCCGAGTACTGCCTCGAGGCCGGCGCCCCCGCCGTGATCTTCTGCGAGCGCGGCATCCGCGGCTTCGACCGCGAGACGCGCAATCTGCTCGACCTCGCCTCGGTCGCCCTGCTCGCGTACGTGCGCCGCCTGCCGGTGATCGTCGACCCCTCGCATGCGCTCGGACGCAGGGACCTGGTCGCGCCGCTCGCCCGCGCCGCCCTCGCGGCAGGCGCTCACGGGCTGCTCGTCGAGGTGCACGACGCGCCGGACACGGCACGCAGCGACGGCGCCCAGGCGCTCGATCCGGACGACCTGTCCGCGCTGCTGCCCGACCCTGCCCTGCCCGCCGCGGCGGACCGGTCTCCGTGAGTCTTCCCGACGATCGTGCCGGAC
Source organism: Acidobacteriota bacterium (assembly GCA_003695625.1). Lineage (GTDB taxonomy): Bacteria > Acidobacteriota > Polarisedimenticolia > J045 > J045 > J065. Next base: position 5,663 of record RFIB01000137.1, read on the forward strand.
GCCCCGCCCCGCCCCCGCCGGGCAGCGGCGCGATGTTCGACCGGATCGCCGAGCGCTACGACCTGCTCAACCGCGTGATCTCCCTCGGACTCGACCGGCGCTGGCGTCGGGCGGCGGTCCGCGCCCTCGCGCTGTCGCCGGGCGACGTCGTGCTCGACCTGGCGACCGGCACGGCCGACATGGCGCTCGAGGCCGTCCGGCAGCAGCCGGGGGTCCGCGTGATCGGCCTCGATCCCTCGCCGCGCATGCTCGCCGTCGGACGCGACAAGGCGAGGGGGCGCGACCTCGGCGGCGCGATCGCCTTCGGCGAGGCGGTCGCCGAGCGGCTTCCGCTGCGGGACGGCGCGGTCGACGCCGCGATGATCGCGTTCGGCATCCGCAACGTGCCCGACCGCGACGCCGCGCTGCGCGAGCTGGCGCGCGTGACCCGGCCAGGCGGACGCGTGGCGATCCTCGAACTGACCGAGCCGCGCCGCGGCCTGCTCGCGTCGGTCGCCCGCGCGTGGACGCGGCGCGCGGTGCCCGCGATCGGCGCGACCCTGTCCGGGGCCGCCGAGTACCGCTACCTGCAGCGCTCGGTCGCCGCGTTTCCCGATCCGGTCTCGTTCGGCGAGCAGATGGCACGCTGCGGCCTGTCCCCCGTGAGCATCCGTTCGCTCGGATTCGGCGCATGCGGCCTGATCGTCGCCACGCCGCAGGCGGGAGACCGTCGATGAGCGGGACGTTCCGGTCCGGGCTGACCCCGGGGCGGCTCAGGACATCGCTGCCGGCCGAGGGGACCGGCGGCGCGACACGGTTCGGGGCGTTCGTCCTGGCCGCCCCGCGCGGTGCGCCGGAGACGCTGTGGCGGCTGGCGGAGCCCGGCGAGACCTGCCTGCTCTGGGCCCCGCCGCGGGGCCCGCGCCTTGCAGCGATCGGCGAGGTCGCGTCGGTGCCGTGGCCGCACGACGCCGGCGCACGCGACGGACAGGCGCGCTCCCTGCTCGCGCAGGTCGGCATGCCCGACGGTCCGGACGGTGCAGGCGCGATCCCGTGCCTGCTCGGCGGCGCTCCGTTCGACCCGGACCGGAGCGCCGGCGCGTTCGAGGCTCTCGGCCCGGGACGTCTCGTGCTGCCGCGCTGGACCTGGATCGACGACGGGCAGGCGGCCCGGCTCGTGCTGGTCGTCGAGCACGATCGCGACGAGCGGGATCTCGCGCGCCTCGCCAGGCGCGGCGAGGCGCTGCTCGACGGACTCGCGCGGACGGCCGACGCGTCAGCGCCGCCGCGCGACGGGCGCTGGACGCCGCCGCCGCGCTCCGCGTGGCATCGCCGGTTCGAGCGGATCCGCAGCGCGCTCGACGCGGGAGAGGTCGACAAGCTCGTCCTGGCGCACGCGGGGCGCGTCGAGCACGACGAACCGGTCGACGCTGCCGACGTGCTGGCCCGCCTGCGCAGCCGGCGCGACGCCGTCACGGTGTTCGGCATCCGGCGCGGCGGGACCGCGTTCGTCGGCGCGACACCCGAGACGCTGTTCTCGCTCCGGGACGGACACGTGGTCGCGGACGCGCTGGCCGGCACGATCTCGGCGCCCGCCGGAGCCGACCCGGCAGAAGTGATCGACCGGCTCGGCGAACGGCTCCTGTCGAGCGCGAAGGATCGTCGCGAGCAGCAGATCGTCGTCGAGGCGGTCGCCGACGCGCTGCGGGACCTGTGCACGGGAGTCGACGTGCCGGCGCGGCCCGCCATCCGCGCGCTCGGACGCGTCGTCCACCTCAGCACGCCGATCTCGGGCCGCGTCCGCGATGGTGTCGGCTGGGAGCAGCTCGTGCGCGCGCTGCATCCGACGCCGGCCGTCGGCGGCCATCCGCGCGACGCGGCGCTGCGGCTGATCGCCGGGATCGAGGACGAGCCGCGGGGCTGGTTCGCCGGCCCGTTCGGGCGGATCGACGCGTCGGGCAGCGCGCACGTCGCGGTCGCGATCCGCTCGGCGCTGATCCGCGGCGGGTGCGCCGAGCTCTGGGCCGGCGCGGGCATCGTGCGTGGATCGCGGCCCGACGCCGAGTTCGAGGAGACGCTGGCCAAGATGCGTCGCCTGCGCGCGGCGCTCGGGGCGCCCGCATGAGTGCGGCGGCCCGCCAGTTCCGGGCCGCGGGCACGCTGCTGGCCGGACTCCGCGACGCGGGCGCGCGCATCGTCGTCGTCAGCCCCGGCGCCCGCTCGATGCCGATCGCCCTCGCCGCGCGGCGCGTGCCCGGACTCGAGACCGTCGCCGTGCGCGACGAGCGCTCGGCCGCGTTCCTCGCGCTCGGGGCCGCGCGCTCGACGGGACGTCCGGCGGTCCTGCTCGCCACGTCCGGCTCGGCCGGGGCCCACTGGCACCCGGCGTTCGTCGAGGCCGACGCGGCGGAGATCCCCCTCGTCGGGCTGACCGCCGACAGGCCGCCGGAACTGCGGCACCGGCGGGCACCGCAGACGATCGACCAGACCGACCTGTTCGCGCGCCACGTCCGGCTCGCGCTCGATCTCGGCGCGCTGTCCGATCCCGACGTGCCCCGGGCGGCGTTCGCCTCGGCGGCGCGGGTCGCCGTGCGGGCGGCTCTCGGGCCGCCCGCTGGGCCGGTCCACCTCAACGCCTCGCTGCGCAAGCCGCTCGAACCGCCCGGCGAACTGCTCGACCTCCGCTTCGACGGGCCGGGCGACGGTCCCGGGATCCGCCCTCCTCGCTGCGAGCCGGACCCGGAGGCGGTCGGCGCGCTGGCCCCGCGGCTCGCCGCCGCACAGCGCCCGGCGATCGTCGCGGGGCCGGTCCCTGCCTGCCGCGCGCTGCCGGCGGACAGGGTCCGCGAGCTTGCCGCCCGGATCGGGGCGGTCGCGCTGTGCGAGGCGGGCTCCGGCGCGACGCTGGGAGACGGCGCGGGCTTCCCGCTGGTCGACGCGTTCGAGCCGATCGTCCGCTGCCCGTCGGCAGGATCGGGCCTCATGCCGGATCTCGTCATCCAGCTCGGGCCGCCCCCGGTCTCGAAAGGGCTCGACGCGTGGTTCGCCGCCCCCGGCGCGCCGGCACGGATCGTCGTCGCCGCGCACGGCGTGCCCGACCCGTGGCACGCCGCGCACCTGCTCGCCGCCGATCCGCTCGCCGGGCTCGAGGCGCTGGCCGAGGCGGCGGGCGGCGCGGATCGCGCGGCCTGGCTCGCGCGCTGGGAGCGCGCGGTGCGCGCCGCGGACGAGGCGCGCGGACGGGCGCTCGAGGAGGTCCCCGGGCAAGCCGGTCTCCGGGAATCCCGCGCGCTCGCCGCGGTCCTCGCCCGGCTCGCGCCGGGACGCCACGTGCTGCTCGCCAACAGCCTGCCGCTGCGCGAGGCCGAGCTGTTCGCACCGCCGCCGCGCACCGCGCTGTCGGTGATCACCCAGCGCGGCGCGAGCGGGATCGACGGACTGGTCGCGGGGGCGGCGGGCGCCGCGCTCGCCACCGGCGCGCCGGTGCTCGCGGTGCTCGGCGACGTCGCCGCGCTGCACGACGTCGGATCGCTCCACGTCCTGCGCGACCGCGCGCTGCCGGTCGTCGTGGCCGTGATCGACAACCGCGGCGGACGGATCTTCGAGCAGCTTCCCGCGGCGTCGTCCGGCCTGGCCGCCGGGGAGTTCGAGGCGGCGCTCGTGATGCCGCCGCGCGTCGACCTGATCGCCGCGGGGGCCGCGTTCGGGATCCCCGCGCTGCGGGCCGGGGACGCCGCCGCGCTCCGCGCGGCACTCGAC
>RFIB01000138.1 GCA_003695625.1 Acidobacteriota bacterium
CGAGCGGACGTTCCGGCGCGTCGCCGGGGCATGGGCCGGCGACGTGCGCTGCGTGCGCGCCGACGCGGCGGCGTGGGCGCGCCGTGCCCCGCGCGGGTCGTTCGCGGCGGTGATCGACGACCTGTCCGTGCCCGCGGACGGCACGATCGTCAAGCCGAGGTTCAGCTTCGAGACGCTGCCGCGCCTGGTCGCGCCGCTGCTGTGCGGCGGGGGGCTGTTCGTCGACAACCTGCTGCCGCATCCGGAGGTTCCGTGGACCGGCCTGGTGCAGGCGGTGCTGGCCGGGCGGTCCCGCGGCCTGCTGGTCGACGCCGACGACTGGGAGAACCGCGTGCTGGTCGCGGGCCGCCGCGTGCCCGACGCGCGCGAGGCCGGCCGTCGGCTGCGCGCGGCGCTCGACACCCTGGGCTCCGAGATCGCGGGGACGCTGCGAGTCCGTCGGGTCGTCCGATCGTGACACCGTGGCGGGCCGATGTGCGGTATCGTGCGGAGCACGAGGAGAACCGGGTGGACGTCGAGACGCTGGTGCGGATCCTGGACGAGCGCGACATCGGGGACCCGGCCGTCGCCGAGGACCTCGCGCTCGCCGTGCCGGACTTCCGCGAGGACCTCGAGGAGCTGGACGACGCACTCGTCGTCTACCTCGTCGGCATCGCGTCGCTGTTCGTCGACCCCGTGCGCGCGTGGATGCTGCTGCGGCGCAGCCTGCCGCTGCTGGGCGACGCGACCCGGGTCCGGCGGCTCTACGAGCGTCAGCTCGACGTGTGGAAGAAGCGGCGCGACAAGAGCCAGCACGATCTCGAGTACCTGCAGATCGTGCTCGGCGTCAAGGAGCATCGCCCCGACGCCTGGACGTTCGGCGGCGAGGAGACCGCCCTGCGCAGCGAGCGCGAGGGCGCCGACGTCTCGAACACGCTCGAGCAGCCGCCCGAGGGCGGTGCCTGAGCCGCCGGGCGCGCCGGAACGTCAGCCGGCGATGTCCTCGCGCAGCAGCTCGATCTGGTACCCGTCCGGATCCTTGATGAACGCGTAGCGTCCGTTCGACGGCCGGTACGGCGGCACGCCGCGTGCGATCAGCTCGTCGTAGGCGCGGCCGGGATCCTCGACGGTCACCGCGATGTGTCCGTACCCGTCGCCGAGATCGTAGCGGTCCCGATCCCAGTTCCAGGTCAGCTCGAGCTGGCTCCCGCCACCCGGCGCCTCGAGAAAGGCGAGCGTGAAGCGTCCCTCGGGGACCTCCTTCGTCCGGACGAGCCGGAAGCCGAGCATCTTCGTGTAGAACTCGAGACTCCGCTCGAGATTGCCGACGCGGATCATCGTGTGCGCCAGCCGCATCGCCGCCATCGTCGTCCTCCCGTCGCCGGCGCATTCCGCGCGCAGGGTCTGCCGCCGGCGGATCCGATCGCTTATCGTAGCCGCAGCGCGAACGACGGGGTGACGATGAGGCGGCAGGCGGACAGGGACCGGGCGCCGGCGGCACGACGGGCAATCGCCGCGCTGCTGCTCGCGGCGCTGCCGGTCGCGGGCGGCTCGGCCGCGGCGGCGGAAGGCGTCGTCGAGCGGATCGAGTCGGCGGTCTACGCCGCGGTCGACCGCTGGGGCTCGGCCGATCTCGCCGCGGCCCAGGCCGACATCGAGGCCAGCGTGCCCGACGACCCGCGGGCGCAGGCGCTGGCGCGGGCGCTCGTCGAGCAGGCGCGGGGTCGCGAGAGCGCCGCCGTGCGCGCGCTGCTCGCCGGGATCCGGGCCGCCGCGGCGCCGGCCGGCGACGAAGGGGCGGTGTCCTCGGCCGACGCGCTGCGCGTGACGGCCGCCCTGCTCGGCACGATGCTCGACCTCGGTGCGCCGCGCGAGGCCCGCCGGATCGTCGCGGCCTCCGAGCAGCCTGTCGTCGAGCTCGCGCACGCCGCGCTGCTCGCGCAGGAGGACCGCTGCGCCGAGGCGCTGGCGATCGTCGACCGGGTGCGCGTCGCGCTGCCCCCGCTCGTCGAGCCGGCGCTGCTCGCCGCGCGGACGCTCGAGCGCTGCGGGCGGGAGGCGACGGCGCTCGCCTGGCTCGAGGCGGCGGTCGAGGGGCCCGGACCGCCTCGCGGCAGTCCGCGCGTCGCGCTCGCCGTCGGCGAGCTGCTGCTCGCCGCGGGCGACTCGGCTGCGGCAGGTCGGTGGTGCGACACGGCCCGGGCAGCCGCGAGTCCGGTCGCGCCGTACCGCCACCGCGCCGCCGCCTGCGCCGCGCTGGCCGATGCGCTCGCCGGGCGCCTGCCGAGCGGGCGCGACCGGTACACCGAGGCGCTGCGCGGCGCACAGCGTGACGGGAGCCTCCCGCTCGCCGACCGGGAGGCTGCCGGACTGGCTGCGGCCTGGGTGCTCTCGTCGTCGATCGATCCGGGGCTCGTGCGCGATGCGGGCGACGTGCTCGACGAACTGGAGATCCTCCCGATCTCCGGGCGCACCCGCGCGGCGATCGCCCTGGTGCGCGCGCGCATCGCCGCGCGGCTCGAGCGATCCGACGAGGCGGGCCGGCTCATCGCCACGACGCGGATCGACCGCCGCGGCGACCCCGAGCTCGCCGCCATCGCCGGCCTGGTCGACGCGGAGCTCGCGCTGCTGCGCGGCGAGCGGGAGACGGCGGCAGCGCGCTTGGCCGATGCCCTCGAGCTGGCACAGCGCGCCGCGGCGCCGGCGCTCGTTGCCGAGATCCACGTCGACCGGATGCGCGTGGCGCTGGCCGACGCGGAGCCGGCGCGGGCCGTCGACCGGGTGCTCGAGGCGCTCGCCGCCTGGCGCGAGGTGAGCCTGCCGGGGCGCACGCCGTTCGTCGACCCGACGCTGCCGCGCCGCGCCCTCGAGCTGGCGCTGGCCGGGACCGGTCTCGCCGAGCCGGGCACGCCGGCGGAAGCGGCGGCGGCGATGCTGCTCGCCCGGCGGATCCTGCGCGCGGCGTCGCCGGCGGCCGCGGGCGCGGGGGACGAGCTGCCCAGCATCGAGGACGTGCGGCGGGCGCTGGCCAGCCGCGACGCGACGCTCGTCGTGTTCGGCATCGGGCTGCGCCGGAGCTGGGCGTGGCTCGCCGACAGCGTGGGGGTGCGCGCCGTCCAGCTCCCGCGCGGCGACGCGCTGCACGCGCGGTTCGCGCCGTTCCTGATCGAGGACGAGCAGGGCTACGCCGGGCCGGCGAGCTGGGGCGGGCAGGTCGTCGCCGGCATGGTCGGCATCAGCGGGGGCGAGCAGACCCTCTACGTGATGCCCGACGGCTTTCTCGACGGCCTTCCGTGGGCGCTGCTCGGCGGGGGCGCCGGCCGCGACGCGACCGGAGACGCCCCGACCGCCGTGCCGACGCTCGAGACGCTGACCCGCGCGCCGCTCGTGCCGGCGCACGAGATCACGCCGCGTGCCGTGACGCTGGCCACCGAGCGCACCGCCGTCGTCGCCGATGTCGGCCGCGACGCATGGTGGCGGCGCTGGTTTCCGCCGGGGCTCGCCCGCGAGCGGGTCGTCACTGCCGGCGGGACGGCCGCCGCGCTCGTGGCGGCGCTGCGCCGCCCCGCGGCGCTGTGGTCGTCGCGGCTGCCGCTGCTGGTCGCCGGACCGGGCGAGGACGTGCTCGCGCTGGCCCGGCGCCAGACCGTGCGGGAACTGGGGCCGGTGCCGACCGCCGACCTCGACGCGCTGCTCGCCGAGACGGCGCGGCCGGCCGTGCTGATCCTCGCGCCGGACGGCGGCTGGGCCGGCGTCGCGCCGGCGTCGGTCGCGCGGACCGCCGGCCGGGCGGTCGCCGGCGGCGTGGGAGCGTCGGTCGTCGTGCTGGCCCGCGAGGCCGCGCTCGCCGACGCCGTCGTCGAACGGGTCGAGCGCGGACTCGGCGCCGGACGCAGCGTGCGCGAGGCGGTCGTGCGCGCCCTTGCCGACCTGCCGGACACCGGCTACCCCTACGTCGGGCTGGTCGGCGATCCCGAGACGCGCATCCGTCCCCCGCGTCCGCCGTACCTCAAGGTCTGGCTGCCGGCCGGCGCAGGGATCGCGATCGTCCTCGTCGTGCTCGCGCGGACGCTGTGGCGTCGGCGCGACCCGTTCGACATCGAGCCGCCGGAAGAATCGTAGCGGCGGGTCGTCGCGATGCGCGTTCCCGCGGCGGCTCAGCGACGGCGGACGGCGATCTCGCGCGGATCGTACAGCGTGCGGATGAACCGCGTGACCAGCTCCTGGTCGTAGCGCGCGCACTCGTCGCGGCGCAGGATCTCCAGCGCGCGCACGCCGGGCAGCGCCTTCTTGTAGGCACGGTCGCTGGTCATCGCGTCGTAGGCATCGGCGATCATCACGATCCGCGAGACGTGCGGGATGTCCTCGCCGGACAGGCCATGCGGGTAGCCGGAGCCGTCCATCCGCTCGTGGTGCAGCTCGACCGTCTCGAGCAGCAGCGGATCCGACCAGCCGGCCTGCTCGAGCAGGCGCCGGCCCTCGGCCGGGTGCGCGCGGATCAGCTCCCAGTCGCGCTCGTCGAGCGGTCCGCGCCGGTTGAGCACCTCGGACGGCACGCACACCTTGCCTGCGTCGTGCATCGCGGCGGCCCGCGCGATCGCGCGCAGCGTCGCCGGATCCTCGGTCCCCGTCGCCGCGGCCAGCGCCGTTGCGTAGACCGCGACGTGGACACTGTGGGTGTACGTGTAGTAGTCGTGCTCGAACAGCCGCACGACCGCGGCGAATCCGCCCGGCTCGCGGGTGAACTCCGCCAGCGCGCCCGCCAGAGTGTCGATCCGCCGCTTCGCCTCGCGCGCCGCCGGATCCTCGAGCACCTCGCGCACGATCGTGCGTGCGCTGGCGACGAGCACCGTCGCCCGTGCGTCGATGTCGATGTCGTCGCGGCGCGCGATCCGGCCGATGCGCTGCTCGAGGTGGCGGTTCCACGCGTCGGCGTCGGAGAACGCAATCAGCACCGAGCGGACGCCGGACGCCTCGAGCCGCGCGCGGTGCTCCTCGTCGAACGGCAGCCGGGCGTCTCGCCAGCGGACGGGGTCGGCGTCGCGCCGCGGCAGCCAGATGTCGCACGGCAGCAGCTCGCCCGGCTCGAGCAGGGCGAGCGGCACCCTGAAGAACGTCGCGTCGACGGCTGCCGGCGTCACGGACACGCAGGTCTCCCGGTCGGCCCGGCCGGGGGAGGGCGGGCAACCGACGTATCGGCCGGCGCCGGGCAGCGTGTAGCCCGGCGGACCGGGAATGCGGCCGCGGCGGCGGGGGCCACCGGCCCCGGGGCCGTCCGCCGCGTAGAATGCGCGCCTTGCCCCCGGGGCGGCACCGGCTCTCCCGCTGCCGCTCCTCCGGAGAACGCCCGCCCGTGCCCGAGTCCCGCGATCACCTGGTCACGATCCACGACCTCGTCGGCCTGCGCCGCCCGCTCGAGACCGCCGCGCGTCCCGGTGCGCGCGAGGTCGCGTTCTCGCTGGCCGAGGCCGACTTCCACAAGGGTGAGACCCGCGTCCAGGTGCATCTCGCCCCGCACCCCGACCCGCCGCGCGACGCGCCGCGCGAGAGCCTCGCGCTGACTCACGGATTCGACAACGCGTCGCGCCCGGCGTGGTCGCCCGACGGCCGGCGGCTGGCGTTCCTGACGTTCCGGCCGCAGCCGCACGAGGACGAGGAGGACGACCAGCGCGACGACGGGGCGACCAAGCTGCAGGTGTTCGTCATGCCTCGCGCCGGGGGCGAGGCGCACCGGATCAGCGACGCGCCCGAGGGCGTCGAGGCGTTCGCGTTCACGGGCGACGGTGCGCACGTGCTGACCCTCGGGCCGCAGGCGCGGCCACCCGCCGAGCGGGGCTGGCGCCGCCGGCGCCGCGAGGCCCACGACGATCCGGAGATCGCGGACGGCGACGTGCCGCGCTACGAGATCCGCGAGTACCCGCTCGACGGCGGCGATCCGGTCCGCCTGCTCGGCGACCTGCGCGGCATCGAGAGCTTCGACGTCTCGCCCGACGGGCGCCTGCTGGTCTACGCGACCAACCACACCGGCCTGTCGAAGGACTACGAGAAGCTCGAGGTGGTGCTGTGCGATCTCGACACCGGTGCGCGGCGCCCGCTGACCGGCGGCCGGGGCGGCGCCGAGAGCGGTCCGCGCTTCTCGTCCGACGGGCGATTCGTGTTCTTCCACGGCTGGGCCGATCCGGGCTGCGCGTTCAGCCGGCAGGAACTGTTCGCGGTCGACCTGCGCGCGCCCGGACCGCCGCGCCCGCTGCTCGCGGGGATCGACCGCGACCTCGAGGAGTTCGCGCCGCTCGGCGACGGCCGCGTCGCGGCGCTCGTCGCCTGGGGGCTCGAGTCGCGGCTCGTCGTCGCCGATCCGCGCGACGGCGACGTGTGCGTCGTACCGATCGAGGGGCATGCGCTGTCCGGGATCGACGCCGCCGGCACCGGCGTCTCGCTGGTCGTCGAGACCGGCGGGAGTCCGCCCGAGGTGGCGTGGGTCGACGTCGCGGACCCGCGGGCGGCGCGCCTCGAGACGCTGACGTCACTCAATCCACGCGCCGCGTCGTGGATCCGTGCGCGACGGCGCCGCGTGCGCTGGGCATGCGAGGGGTTCGAGCACGAGGGCCTGCTGCTTCTCCCGCCTGACGAGGCGCCGCGGCACGGGACACCGCCGCCGCTGCTGGTCTGGCTGCACGGCGGACCGCACTGGCGCGTCGTCGACCACCTTGCGCTGTACGACGCCGAGGCGTGGGCCGCCGCCGGCTGGGCGGTGTTCGTCCCGCAGTACCGTGGCTCGTCCGGGCACGACGAGCGCTACTCGCGCGCCCTCGCCGGGGACATCGGCGGCGGCGACGTGCGCGACATCCTCGCCGGGCTCGACCGGCTCGTCGCCGACGGTCTGGTCGACGCGGAGCGCGTGGCGGTCGGCGGCGCGAGCTACGGCGCGTACCTGACCAACTGGCTGCTGGCGACGACCGACCGGTTCCGCGCGGGGATCTCGATCGCCGGCATCTACGACCTCGCCCAGGACTACGGCACCTCGGATGCCTTCGCGTGGGAGGTGCACTACCTCGGCGGTCCGCCGTGGGAGAAGCCGGAGCTGTACCGCGAGCGCTCCGTGCTGACCCACGTCGCAGGTCTCGAGGCGCCGCTGCTGCTGCTGCACGGGATCGAGGACGACAACACGTACCTGACGAACGCCAAGGCGCTGTATCGCGCGCTGACCGCGCTCGACCGGACGGTGCAGTTCGTCGGCTACCCGCGCGAGGGGCACGGGCTGCACGAGCCGCCGCACCTGGTGGATGCATTCCGGCGCTCGCTGTCCTGGCTCGAGCGGCACGTCCTCGGGCGCGACGGCCGCTTCGTCGAGGGCACGCCGCTCGAGCAGGACGGCCTGCGCGTGGTGCCGCTCGGCTGGCAGACGCCGCGCGACCTTGCCGGCGTCGAGCCGCCCGAGGGGTCGGTCTGGCTCGAGGTGTCGTTCGTGCTCGAGGCGACCGACGACGGACCGCCGGTCCTCTCGCTGGTCGCCTCGGGGCCGTCGGCCGACGTCGCCCTCGTCGACGAGCACGCCGACGTCTACCGCCCGCTCGGCGTGGCCCACGACGTCCACGGCCAGCTCGCGCTGCTGCGCGTCGCCGGCGGGCGGCTCGAGGCGGTCCGCGGCCCCCAGGGCCAGCCGCCGTCGCTGGCGGCGACGCTCGTGTTCCAGGTGCCGGACCGGCCGGCGACCTGGCGCGTGTCGATCGCGGGAGCGCCGGGCTACCTGCTCGACGTCGATCCCGGCGCGGCGCCGGAGCGCCCCGACGGCGCGGCGCCGGCGGGGAGCTGATCGAACCACGCCCGCAGGCGTTCGGCCGTCGGCTCCGGCTCGCCGGCGACGAGGAACGCGCACGGACAGCGGCCGATGACGCGCGCCAGCTCGAGCGCGAGCCGCGCGGGGTCGCCGCCGAGCGAGGCGACCAGCGCGCCGCCGCGCCGCCGGTTCTGCAGGTCGCGCAGCAGCAGCAGCAGCGCGTCGCGTCCGCGCAGCGGCAGCAGGCGGCCGTCGCCCGCCCGGCGCACCAGCGAACGCGGTGCGACGCCGTACTCGAGCACGTGCGGGTCGCTCTCGAGCACCTCGTCGAGCGCGTGCGCATCGATCCGCATCGGGTCGAGCATCAGCGACAGCTCGCCCGGCGCGGTGCCGCGGACCGTGACGCCGGGCAGCGCGAGCCGCGTTGCGAGCCGCTCGACCGGGCCGGTCGTGACGACCGAGAACGGATACGCCGCCGTCGGGTCGGGCGGCGCCTCGCCGCCGTCGCACAGGACGATCGCGCCCGGCGGGGCCGGCGCGTCGGCGAGCGAGCCGTCGGGAAGCGCGCCGGCGTCGACCGCGACGCGGTCGGCGGCGTCGGCGTGCGGGGCCAGCGCGGCGAGGCGGCGGCCCGGTCCGTGGCGGATCCCCAGCGCCTTGAGGAACGGCACGACGACCCCGCGGCGCCGTTCGATCGGCGTGAAGTCGTCCGAGAGCAGCCGGAAGCCGGCGCGCACCAGCGCCAGGGCGAGCGTCGTCTTGCCGCTGTGGGACGGGCCCGCGACGAGCAGCGCGCGGCCGTCGCGCTCGAGCGCCGCGGCATGCAGGACGAGATGGCGCGTCGTCTCGTCGAGCGCCGCGCGGAACAGCCGCCCGAACGCCTGGTCGACCGCCGCGCCGGGGTCGAGCACGAAGGTCTCTCCGTGGACCGCGGCCCGCGGCGGACCCGGCTTGAAGCGCACCTCGAACGGGGTCGCGTCCGGCAGGTCGTCGCGCACGAAGCGGCCCAGCTCGGCGTCGATCCGGGCGACCAGCTCGGCGCCGTCGGTCAGCACGGCGAGCCGGGCGTCGAGCATCTCGAGGACCCGCCGCAGCGGCCGCTGCGGGTCCGGAGCGCCGGGCTGACGGGTGTCTGGTCCCACGGAACCCCCGCGGCAAGGTAGCTTCGCCGTCCCGCCGGTGCCAGCCCCCCGTGGCGGCGGAGCGGCGCCCGGCTGCTACAATGCCGGTGTCGGGGCCGCGTGCGCGGCCCGTGGAGCGACGTCGAGGACACCCGGCGTGAGGCGAGACGACCGAGGCGCGGCCCTGCGGCCGGCCGGCGAACGACACACCGCGACGCGCCGCCCGGCGAGGGCTGCGTGAGCGGGCCGGTGCGCCTGCCGCGGCGGGAGACGTTTCGCGTCGACGATCATCCGCGCCGGTTCGCCGACAACCGCTACGTCTACGCGGTGCTCTCCAGGCGGGCCCGCGGCCTGTCGATCGGCATCAACCTCAATCCGGACAAGCGCTGCAACTTCGACTGCATCTACTGCCAGGTCGACCGCAGCGTGCCGTCGGAGGTGGACCGCGTCGACGAGGCCGTGCTGCTCGCCGAGCTGCGCGCGATGCTCGCCGCCGCCGCACGCGGCGAGCTGACGGACCTCGCGCGCCTCGACGGCGTGCCCGACGCGCTGCGCCGGGTCGCCGACGTGGCGTTTTCCGGGGACGGCGAGCCGACGACCTGGCCGGGGTTCGACCGGCTGGTCGGGACGGTCGGCGACGCGATCGACGCGCTGCTGCCCGGCGTGCCGATGACGCTGATCACCAACGCCTCGACGTTCCATCTGACACGAGTTCGTCGCGCCCTCGACGCGCTGACCCGCCGCGGCGGGCGCGTCTGGGCCAAGCTGGATGCGGGCACGGACGAGTACTATCGCTTCGTCGCCGTGACGAAGGTCCCGTTCGCCCGCATCCTGGACAACATTCGCGAGCAGGCCTGCCGCCATCCGCTCGTGATCCAGAGCCTGTTCCTCCGTTTCCGCGGCGAGGGTCCCTCGTCGCGGGAGATCGACGCGTGGGCCGCGCGTCTCGCCGGGATCGTCGCCGCGGGCGGTGCGCTCGCCGGCGTCCAGGTGACGACCGTGGCCCGGCGTCCGCCGACACCCGACGTCACTGCGCTCGACGCCGCCGATCTCGACCGGATCGCGGCGGCGGCGCGGCAGGCCGTGCCCGGTGTGCCGGTGGAGACGTTCCCGGCGCGCCTCGACGGCGCGGACGGCAACCCGGAGGAGCCGCGATCATGAGCCGCCGCAGGCCGCCCGCAGGGAGAACACTTCGTGGCCAGCAAACCGCGCAAGGTGATGCTGATCAACGTGACGCACTCGGAGGAGAGTCGCGTCGCCATCCTGCATGACGGAGTCCTCGAGGCGTTCGAGATCGAGACGTTCGATCACCGGTCGCTCAAGGGCAACATCTACAAGGCACGCGTCGAGTCGGTCCAGCCCGGGCTGCAGGCCGCGTTCGTCGACATCGGCCAGCGGCGTGGGGCGTTCCTGCCGCTCGACGAGGTCAACTTCGCCGTCCACCCGGTGCGCGGCGACGCGGCCAAGGGGCGGATCGAGAACCACCTGCAGAAGGGCCAGGAGCTGCTGGTCCAGGTCGTCCGCGACGCGTTCTCCAACAAGCCGCCGACGGTCTCGACCTACTTCTCGCTGCCCGGCCGCTATCTCGTCCTGACGCCGTACCAGCCGTCGGTCGGCATCTCGCGCAAGCTCGAGGACAAGCAGCGCGAACGGCTGCGCGCCGCGATCGATGGCGTCGAACGTCCCGAGGCGCACGGCGTGATCGTCCGGACCGCCGGCGCCGCGGCGACCAAGGTCGACCTGCAGCGCGACCTGCGCTACCTCACGCGCCTGTGGGAGCGGATCGAGGAGGCCGGTCGCCGCGTGCGGGCGCCGAAGCTGGTCTACCAGGAGCGCAGCCTGGTCATCCGCGCCGTGCGCGACCTGATGACGCCGGACATCGACGAACTGCTGGTCGACAATCGCGAGACGTACGAGGAGATCCTCGAGTTCTTCGAGACCGTCGCACCGCACCGGAAGCGGATCGTCAAGCTCTACGAGGGCAGCCGGCCGATCTTCAACAAGCACAATCTCGAGGAGCAGATCGAGAACATCTTTCGTCGCCGCGTGCCGCTGCCGTCGGGCGGCGCGATCGTGTTCGACGTGACCGAGGCGCTGACTGCGGTCGACGTCAACTCGGGCAAGATGCGCAAGGAAGGTCACATCGAGGACACCGCGCTCAAGGCCAATCTCGAGGCGGCGGAGGAGATCGCGCGGCAGCTCCGGTTGCGCGACCTCGGCGGACTCGTCGTGATCGACTTCATCGACATGCGCTCGTCGAAGGCGATCCGCCAGGTCGAGAAGGCGATGCGCGAGGCGCTCAAGAAGGACCGCGCGCGCTACGACGTGACGCGGATCTCGCCGCTGGGCCTGATGGAGATCAGCCGCGAGCGGCTCGCCGCGGAGAAGTCGTCGCTGCGCTACACGGACTGTCCGGCGTGCGCCGGCACCGGCAAGATCAAGACGATCGAGGCGGCGGCGATGCAGGCGCTGCGTCGGCTTCAGACGCGCGTCGTGCGCGGGGACGTCGAGGAGTTCGTGCTGCGGGTGCCGCCCGAGGTCGCCGAGTACCTGCTCAACAACAAGCGCGACGAACTCGTCCAGTGGGAGGAGCGCTACCGCACGCGGATCGTGGTCCGCGGCATGCCCGAGTACGGCCGTGACGACCTGACGCTCGACACCGTCGTCCGCGAGCGCAGCCGCGACAGCGAGCCGGTCGTCGTTCCGCCGAGCCACGTCGAGATCCTCGCCCAGCACGAGGAGGACGAGGCGGCGGCGGCCGAGGCCGAGGCCCAGGCCGAAGCCGAGCCGTCCGAGAACGGTGCGAAGAAGAAGCGCCGCCGCCGGCGTCGGCGCAGGAAGAAGAACGGCGAGGCCGGCGAGACCGGCGAGGCGGCGGATGCCGGGCTCGCCGCGGAAGGCGGCGACGTGCAGGACGCCGCGGACGCCGAGGACGCGGCCACGGCCGCCGAGGGCGAACCCGCGGGGGCGGAGGCCGAGCCGGAGGGCGAAGGACGCCGGAAGAAGCGTCGCCGCCGCCGGCGGCGGAAGAAGAGGAACGGCGAAACCGCGGACGCGGAGGACAACGGCGGGACGGACTCCGACGACGAGGCGCCGGCCGCCGCGGACGGCGCGGACGAGCCCGTGCCCGCGGAGGAGCCGGGCGAGCCGCTCGAGCTGCCCGACCCGGAGCCGGTCCTCGCCGACGGCGCTCCGGCCCCGCGCCCGCTGTGGTGGCGCCTGCTGCGTCCCTGACGCCCGCCGGCCAGCCTCACCGGTGCGCGCGCGAAAGCCAGCGCGCACCGCACGACGCGGCGCGATAGCCGTTGAGCCCGACCAGGGCGAGCCACACGCCGACCAGGCTGCCGCGGGCCCAGCCGAGGGCGAGCAGCAGCGGGACGAACACCAGCAGCACGCCGATCAGCATGTGCCGGCGCAGGTAGGCGAAGTCGCGGCGACCGAACAGCAGGCCGTCCCAGACGTAGACCAGCGCATTGAGCGGCTGCGTCAGCGCGATCACCGGCCACGTGGCGCGCAGCGGGTCGAGCACCTGCGGATCGCGCGTGAACAGCGCGGCGATCGGCTCGCGCGCCAGTCCATAGACGAGCGCGAAGCCGGCGCCGATCACCGTGCCGGCGATCAGCAGTCTCCTGCCGACGGCGCGCTCCTCCTCGACTGCGCCGGCGCCGATCAGCCGGCCGCCCAGCACGTTGCCTGCGATCGCCAGGCCGTCGATCAGGAACGACGAGAACAGCCACAGCTGCAGCCCGATCTGATGCGCCGCGAGCCGCGCCTCGCCGAGCCGCGTGGCGACCGCCGTGCTGAGAAAGAACGCCGCGAGCAGCGCTCCGGTGCGCACCACGAGGTTCGACGCCTCCGCACCGAACGCGAACACGTGGCGGCGCCGGATCCGCGTCCGCCACGACAGCCCGGCGTCGCGCGCGAGCACGACGAGCAGCGCCAGTCCCGCCGCGACGCCGAGCGCGAACGCGCCCACCGTGCCGATCGCCGCGCCGGTGAGTCCGAGGCGCCAGACGAACAGCAGCAGGTACGTCAGCACGACGTTGCCGAACGTGATCAGCGCACCGACGAGAAGCGACAGACCGACGCGCTGCAGCCCGCGCAGGATGCCTGTCAGCGCGGTCGCCACCAGCACCAGCGGCATGCCCGCCGCGCGCAGCAGGAAGTATGGGCGGGCGAGCGCCGTCAGCGAGGCATCGGCACCCATCACCGTGCCGACCAGCAGCGGGTAGGACACGACGAGCAGCGCACCGGTCGCGACGCCGAAGCCGACGGCGACCGCCAGCGCAAGCAGGATCGTCGCGCCCAGTTCCTCGCGGTCGCCACGGCCGACCGCCTGCGCAACCTGCGCGGTCACGCCGTTGACCAGGAAGTTGAACACCCACGTGAACGCCGAGAGCACCGCGACGCAGACCGCCATCGCCGCGAGCCAGCGGCTGTCGAGCCGGCCGAGAAACGCCGTGTCGACCAGTCCGGCGAGCGGTTCGAGCGTCGAGGCGACCGTCGCGGGGATCGCCACCGCGAGCAGTCGCCGCGCGCCGATCCGCTCCTCCGCGTGGCGCGGGGCAGCGCTCACCGTCGTCCCTTGAGCCGGCGTCCGAGGCGATAGAGCGCGCCGAACAGTCCCGTCGGGCGCGGTTCGGGCAGGCCGCGGTGCCGCGCGACCAGCCGCGCGACCGCGTGGTCGTCGAGCTGCATCAGCAGGCGCACGAGCGGACCCGGGCGCGCCGGATCCCGCGCGATCCGCGCGATCGCGAAGTCGACGAGGTGTACCGTCCCGTCGTCGGCGACGAGCACGTTCGAATGGTGCAGGTCGGCGATCGCCACGCCGCGCCGGTGCACGTCGGCGACGATCTCCGCGAGCCGGTCGAGGACGCCGTCCGGCAGCGGGCCGCGCCAGGCCGACAGCGGTCGGCCGGGCACGCGCTCGATCACCAGGGCGTCCCGCCCCTCCAGCCCGAGGCAGCGCGGGATCCCGGCGACGCCGGCGAGCCGCCCGTAGACCCGCGCCTCGCGGCGCAGCGTCGGCCGGCCGTAGAACGCGCGGATCGGCCACGGGCGGGCCGCGTAGTCCTTGACGATCACGTCGATCCCGGCGCGTCGTTCGGCGCGGATCTCCGCCTTCGTCCGGTTGCGCGGGCGATGGATCGTCGTCACCGGCGGTCGCTCCGCCGGGGGCGCGGGTACAGATCCTCGGGAACGCGCCCGGTCGCCCACACCGCCCACATTCCGGCGCGCTCGACCAGCCCGCGGCGCCAGTCGCGCTGGGCGAGCGCCTCGGCCAGCGCGAGGTCGACGTGCCACAGCGGCAGCGTCACCGTCGCGAAGCGCAGGTGGTCGAGCGCCTCGAGCTCGCGTCCGCTGTCGAGCAGCAGCGCCGCCATCCGCCCGCGCACCCACGGCGCGAACGGCACCACGGCCAGCGTGCGGCGCAGGTCGCGCATCCGGTCCGCGGCGGGATCGCCGCGGCGCGCGCGCAGCTCGTCGAGCAGCGGATAGACCGCGAGCAGCCGCGGCGACGCCACGCGCGCGCGCTCGAGCTCGTCGATGGCGCGGTCGAGCAGCGCGCGGCGCGTCGCGACGTCGGGCACCTCCGTGCGCGGCAGGAACAGCGGCCGCCGGTCGAACCGCACGCCGGCGCGCCGCGCCAGCCGTCGCGCGAGACGCCAGCGCGAGACGGCGTCGTCCGGATGCCGTGCGAGGTGCCGCTCGAGCAGCGGCTCGCGCCAGCGGTCCGGCGCGCGTCGCATCAGCCGGTCGAACAGCGCCCCGCGCGCACGGGCGCGGACCGCATCGCGCCACGCCTCGGGCACGCGGTAGACGAGTTCGTCGACTCGCGTCGTGATCCGGTCGAACCCGTCGAGCGCCTCGTCGGCCGGCAGCTCGACCCGCGCCGCCAGTCCGTCGACGAGCCGTTCGGCCAGCTCGAAGTCCCGCGCCAGGAACACCGGGTGACCGCGGTCGCGGATCAGCTCGATCCGGCGCGTCTCGCGCACGCCGCCGCGCTCGAAGCGGCGCTCGGTCAGTCCCGGCTGGTAGCCCTCGCGCACGACGATGAACCCGACACGGATCGCCGATGGGACGACCGCGCGCGGAAACCGGCGCGGGTCGCGGACGTTGAACAGGCCGCTGACCGCCTCGAGCGTGCCCGCCTCGTCGGTCGTGCCGAGATACTCGAGCGCCGGTGCGACGTCCTCGGCCCGCGGGCGGACGAACGGGCTGGTGCGGTGGTCGAAGTCCGCCGGCGCCGCCGCGACCGGCGCGAAGCCGAGGTCGCGCCAGGTCCGCTCGTTGACGGCGACCGCCTCGAGCAGCTCGAGCGCCGGATTCGGCGCCGGCAGGAAGCGCAGGAAGCCGACCAGCCGCGCGCCGTCGGCGTCCTCGTTGACACCGTAGAAGGTCGGGTCGTAGTAGCGGTAGACCCGCGCGCCGGCGACCGGACGCTCGGTCTCGTCGACCACCTCCAGCGTCGTGCGGATCGCGACCCGGCGCCGCCAGCGCCAGCCGGGACGGCGCGGCTCGCCGGGCACGCGCAGCGCCTCGGGGACGGTTCCGCCGTCCCGCGCGAGACGCCGCAGCGCGCGTGCGGCGCGGCGCGCGGCGCGTCGCGGATCCTCCGGGATCCGTCCCGCGTCGTCCCCGGCGACCAGGTCGGGCCGCTCGACTCCGTCGACCACCGGGGCGTAGCCGCGGAACTCGCCGTCGTGGACCACGCGCGGGCGCGACGCCGCGCGCCCGGCCGGCGCCATCGCCAGCGCCAGCACGAGCGCGACGCACCACCTCATCCCGGGATTCACGGGGCGCTATCCTAGCCCGGATCCTCCGCGAATCCCCCGGCCGCGACGGATGATCCGCGCGCGCGGGGCGCGGCCCGCCGTGCAGGAGGCTTCGGATGTCCGGAACACCGCAGGAGCTCGTGCTCGTCGACCGTCCGGCGGAGCGTGTCGTGCGCCTGACGATCGACCGCCCGCCGGTCAACGCGCTCTCGCGGGCGCTGGTCGCGCGCCTGACGGACGCCGCCGCCACGGCGGCCGACGACCCCGCTGCGGCGTGCGTCGTGCTCGCCGCGCGCGGGCGGGCGTTCTGCGCCGGAGCCGACCTCAAGGAACGACGCGGGATGAGCGACGCCGAGGTGGTCGAGACGGTCGAGGCGATCGGGCGGATGACCGCGGCGGTCGCCGCGATCCCGGTGCCGACGCTCGCCGCGGTCCACGGTGCGGCGCTCGGCGGCGGGCTCGAGCTGGCGCTGGCCTGCGACCTGCGCATCGCCGCCGAGGACGCCCGGCTCGGCCTGCCCGAGTGCTCGCTGGCGATCATCCCCGGCGCCGGGGGCACCCAGCGCCTGCCGCGGATCGCCGGCCCCGCCGTGGCCAAGCGCTGGATCTTCACCGGTCGTGTCGGCACCGCCGCCGAGGCCCTGGCCGGCGGCATCGTCGACCGCGTGGTCCCTGCCGAGCGGCTCGAGCAGGAGACGCTTGCCCTCGCCGGCGAGATCGCGCGCTGCGGCCCGCTGGCGCTGCGCGCGGCCAAGCGCGCGATCGACGACGGGCTCGACGCGGCCCGGCTCGACGAGGGGCTCGCGATCGAGCGCCGCGCCTACCGGACGATCGTCGACACCGAGGATCGCCGCGAGGCGCTGCGCGCCTTCGCCGAGAAGCGCCCGCCGCGATTCGAGGGGCGCTGATCCGCGACGGGGTTCGCCGCTACGTACCGCGGCGGAACAGGCCGAAGCAGCTCGTGTAGCCGTGCAGGAACGTGTAGCCCTGGACCGGTCCGATCTCGCCGTTGCAGAAGAACCCTCCGAGCGGCACCGGGCCGACCTTCTCGCGGAACAGGTCGGTGTCGTGATCCGGCACGCCGTTGAGGTGGATCCCGCGCCCGAGGCACGAGAACAGCAGCGCCCCCGCCGGCGGGCCATGCGCCGCGCCCGGCCCTGCGACGTAGCCGTCGAGCGCGGCGGCGAGATCGTCGTGCGACGTGCGCGCGTCGCGCACGTGGAACTGGACGATCTGCGTCTCGGTCAGCCGCGCGCCGACGACGAGCGTCTTCGTGCCCTCGTCGACGCCGAGCACGTTGCGGATCAGGAAGTCGCCCTGGCGATACTCGGTCTGCGATTCCTGCATCGCGAGGCCGATGTGCAGCGCCTCGCGGAACAGCTCGCGGTCCTGCTCGGACAGCTCGCGGAACAGCGCCGCGAGCACCTCGAGCACGGGGCGCCCGTTGAGCTCGACGAGCAGGTTGCCGCGCGCGCGCGTGACGAACATCGGGTCGCCGATCGGCCGGCAGCCCTGGGCGACGATGGTGTCCATCGCCACGTCGCCGGCCAGCCCGAGGCCGATCAGCCCCTCGTCGAGCAGCCGGTCGCCGAGCAGCAGCGCGTGCTCGCCGGGGGCGCGACCGCCGCTGGCCAGTCCGCCGAGCTTGGGCGTGATCGGCAGCGCCGCGTCGAGCCGGCCGAGCAGCGGTTCCGGATCGAACGTGAACGGATCGGCGATCAGCAGCAGCGCACGCGTGCCGTCCGCGGCCAGCCCGAGCCGTGCGGCGAGATCGGCCGCCGGCGCGCCGGACGGCGGCAGGTCCCTCAGCCGCAGGTGGAACGGTGTGAGCGCCACCCCGGGCAGCGAGGCCGCGGTGACGGAGACGCCGGGGCGCTGTTCGACCTCCCGCCCGGCGCCGATCACGCCGCCGGCGGTGCAGCCGAGCGCCACGCGGGCGCCGACCGTGCCGGCGACCAGCCCGGGCAGACGGTCGAGCGCGTCCGCGTGGTGCGGGCTGACGAAGACCAGCGCGAGGTCCGGCCGCGCGCCGTCGAGCGCCTCGAGCGCGCCGGAGCCGGCCTCGACCAGGGCGCGCCCGAGATCGGACGCGCTCGACACGCCGGAGCCGAAGCGGAGCGGATCGCCGTCCGTCGGAGTGTTCATGGGATCCACGGTACCAGACGCCCCGGGTTGCGCACCTCACCCGGCGCTCAGCCCGCCGTCGACGACCAGCACCGCGCCGTTGACGTATGCCGCCCGCTCGCCGGCGAGGAACGCGACCGCCGCGGCGATCTCGTCCGGCCGCGCCTGGCGGCCCGACGGGATCCGCGCCAGCGCCTGCGCGGCGCCCGGGTCGACGTCGGGGCGCAGTCCCATCGGCGTGTCGACGTAGCCGGGGCAGATCGCGTTGACGGTGATCCCGTGCCCGCCCCACTCGAGCGCGAGCGCCCGCGTCAATCCGACGAGCGCGTGCTTGGTGGCGACGTACGTCGAGCTGCGCGCCGCGCCGCGCAGTCCCTGGACCGAGGCGATGTTGATCACGCGGCCGCGGCGCCGTGCGGCCATCTCCGGCAGCAGCTTCCGGCAGAGCAGCCATGGACCCCGCACGTTGACCGCGAACAGCCGCTCCCACTCGTCGAGCGCGACCTCGTCGACGCGGTGGAACGGTCCGCCGATCCCGGCCGCGTTGACCAGCACCTCGACCGGACCGAGCACGCTCCCGACCCGCTCCACCGCGCGCTCGACCGTGTCCGGCTCCGACACGTCGCCGCGCAGCGCGAGGTCCTCGGCGTCGCGCCCCGCGTCGACCTGATCGAGTCCCGCGACCGCGCATCCCGCCTCCGCCAGGGCGGCGACGACCGCGCGGCCGATCCCTCCGGCGCTGCCGGTGACCAGCGCCACGCGCCGGCTGCTCACAGCCGGCCCTCCGGGGGCAGCACGGTCAGCTCGGTCACGTGGGCCTCGCGATCCGCCTCGAGCAGGTCGGCGATGACCCGCGCGACCGCCTGCGGGCGCAGCATCCGGTCGCGGTCGAAGCCGGGCCGGCCGTCCCAGATCGCGGTGTCCACCGCGCCGGGGTGGATCAGCGTGACGCGCAGCCTGCGATCGCGAAACTCCTCGGCCGCGACGCGGACGAGCATGCGCTGGGCCGCCTTCGCGGCGCCGTAGCCGCCGCAGTCGCCCAGCGGCTCGCAGGCCGCGATCGAGCCGACGACGACGATCGCCCCGCCTTCGGCGAGCGCCTCGTGCAGCGCGCCGAGCAGGTGCAGCGTGCCGACGACATGCGTCTCGAGGTCTTCGCGCAGCGCGTCCGGCACCAGCCGTGCGACCGGTGCGAAGTGTCCGCCGCCGTGGGCCAGCACCGCGGCGCCGGGCGGGCCGTCGTGCGCGGCGATCCGTGCCAGCGCGGCGTCGATCGAGCCGCGGTCGCGGGCGTCGAGCCGCACGCGGCGGGTCGCAGGGTCGTCGGGCAGGTTGCGCGCGCCGGTCCAGCAGCGGCGCCCCCGCGCGCGCAGCGCCTCCGCGACCGCGGCACCGATGCCGCCCGAGCCGCCGACGACGAGCACCGGCCCCGCGTCCGCCGTCGCGTTCATCGCTCGAAGATCTCCTCGACCGGCACGACGGCGATGTTGCCGCGCGGGACGACCAGCTCGCGGGCGAGATAGCGCCGGTCCGCCTCGTGCACCGCGGCCGGCTTCGGGGTGCGGTACGCCGGCGGCTCCGCCTCGCCGCGCTCGAGGGCGAGCGCGATCCGCTCCGGCGCGCCGGTCACCATCGCGATCCCGAGCCGGTCCGGCGTCATCGCCGCCGCGGCGCCCGCGGCGATCTCGTCGTCGGTCAGTTCCGTCGCCAGGCGGCGCAGTCGCGGCAGGTGTCCCTCGCTGCGCAGCCCGCAGGCGAGATCGTCGAGCGCGTGGCCCAGCCTGTCGGCGGTCGCCGCCTCGTGGTGGAACCGGTAGCGCGCGTTGAACGAGCGGAACATCGGCAGGTCGCCCGCCGGCACGCCCTCGGCGACGAGCCGGTCGATCTCGGCCAGCGCGACGCGCAGCGCGAACGGCGCGGCCTCGTCGGGCAGCGTCCGGATCCAGACCTCGAACAGCTGGCCGCGCCGCACGACGCCCGGCGGCGGGAACTGCCGCAGGCCGGCGTCGGGGAACGCCTCGAGGTAGGCGTAGTCGCCGTAGTTGAGCCCGCGCTGCTCGCGCAGCACGTGGAACAGCCGCCCGACCGAGCTGCGGTGCTCGCCGAGCCACGACGTCGCGATCGCCGCGCCGTAGAACGCCCGCTCGCCGCGGCGCAGGCCGAGCGGACGACCGACGCTGATCGAGGCATCGGCCTCGGGCTTGGCGACGAGCAGCGCTGCGGCGCCGGGACGCAGCGCGGGTGCGGGGGCGGGGGACAGCGCGATCGCCGGGCCGCCCGGCAGGTCGGCCAGCCGCCGCTCGAGGCGCGAGACGAGCCCGGGCGGCACCGCCCCGGCGAGCCCCCAGCTCAGCGCGCGGAACCGGTACCAGCGCTCGCGGAACGCCTGCAGGTCGGCGCGCCCGATCGCCTCGAGGCCGGCGACCGTGCCGCCCACCGGATGCGCGTAGCCGCTGCCTGCGTACACGAGCGACCACAGCGCCGCCTTGGCCAGCTCCTCGTCGTCGCCGAAGCGCAGCCGGTGACGGATGTCGGCCAGCGCGGCGAGCCGGACCCGTTCGAGGTCGTCGGTGCGGAAGCCGGGCTCGACGAGCATCTCGCACAGCAGGTCGGCGGCGGTCTCCGCGTGCTCGCGCGGGACGCGCACGCGGAACGCCGTCCACTCGCGGTCGACGCGCGCCTCCGGCAGAGCGCCGAGCGGATACCACGCGTCGAGCAGCTCGGGCCAGCTCCGCCGGGCGGTGCCGCCCTCGACGATCATCCGCGCCACCAGGCAGGCGAGCCCTTCGCGTCCCTCCGGGTCCTCGGACGATCCGGTGCGCACGCGGATCTCGAGACAGACCGTCGGCTCGTCGGGGACCGGCAGCAGCAGCGGTCCGCCGGTGATCACGGCGCCTCCTCGAGCCGCGCCACCGTCCGTCCGGCCGGATCGAACAGCGTTGCCGCGCAGCGTCCGAGCGTCGCCGCGTCGACCGAGAGGACCTGCTCCCAGAACCGGTTGACCGCGTCGAGGCCTCCGGCCAGCGCGAGCAGCGGGGCGAGCGTCATGCCGACCGCCCCCGGCGATTCGAGCCGCAGCCGCAGACCCGCGAGCAGGTGGCTGCGCACGTCGTCGAGCTGTGCGCCGTCCGGCGGCGCGTCGGCCAGGCGGCGCATCTCGTCCTCGATCGCGTCGACGACCGGCCCGACGTCGTCCGCCGAGCGGACGGCCGCGCGCACGTGGAACAGCCGGGGATCCCGCGCCAGATCGGCCCACGCCTCGAGCCGGATCGCGCGTCGCTCGTCGACCACCAGCCGCCGCCACAGCGGCGCGTTGCGGCCGAAGCCGGCCTCGGCGAGCACGACGGCCGCGGCGACCGGTTCGCTCGCCGGGTCGAACGCCGGCATGCGGCAGCCGATCCAGACCAGGGGAAGCGAGCGCCCGGCGAACCGCACCGTCACCTGTCGCGGGGCGTCCTGGGCCGGCTCGACCGGCACCTCGACCGGTTGCGCCGCGCCGCGCCACCCGCCGAACCGCTCGCGCACCATCGCCGCGCCGCGATCGCGCTCGACGTCGCCGACGAGCAGCGCGATCGCGTTGTCCGGCGTGTAGTAGCGCCGGTAGAACTCGCGCGAGGTCTCGAACAGCTCCGGCATCCGCTCGAGGTCGCGGCGCGGGCCGATCACCGTGTGCCCGTACGGGTGCACGCGGAACGCCGTCTCGAGCAGCCGCTCCTCGAGGGCGAACCACGGATCGGCGAGCCCCTTGAGGTACTCGCCCCACACTGCGCCGGCCTCGTCGCGGAACGCCTGCTCGTCGTAGGACAGGTTCGCGAAGCGGTCGGCCTCGATCTCCAGCGCGCGGTCGAGGTCCGCCGGCAGCAGCGTGACGTGGTACGCGGTCAGGTCGGTGCTGGTGAACGCGTTGACGTCGGCTCCGAGCCGCGTCATCTCGCGGTTGTAGACGTCGGCGGGGAAGCGCTCCGAGCCGCGGAACATCATGTGCTCGAAGAAGTGCGCGAACCCGCCCAGCCCGTCCTCCGCCTCGTCGCGCGAGCCGGCGCGGACGATCGTCCACAGCGAGACCAGACCCCGCGACGGTGTCGGCAGCACGACGACGCGCAGGCCGTTGTCGCACAGCAGCTCGGTCGGCGTGAACGGAATCGGGCGCCGGATCACGGCGACGCCTCCGCACCGGCCGGTGCGAGCACCAGGTGGTGCATCGCGTCTCCGGGCAGGAACGGCACGAACCGCCCGGCGGCCCAGTCGTCGTGCTCGGAGCGGTACCACGGCGAGAGCGGGTGGCCGCTGGTCCCGCACGGCATGTGGAAGAACCCCTCGCGCTCGCGGCCCGGCGCGACGGCGAACCGCTCCGACGCGCCGAAGCCGGGGCCCTGGACCCGCGGCATGTACGCGTCGCCCGGCAGGCGGCGCGGCGGCATGTCGAGCCGCGCCGCGAGCGGCCCGGGCAGGACCGCGCTGAGCGGGTGCCGCGGGCGGCAGGTGTTGCGCTCGCCCCAGGTGCGCCCGGCGAGGGCCCGGCCTCCGGCGGTCAGCCCGGCGGCGACCCGGTCGGCGGCCGCGACGAGCAGCGCGTCCCAGGTGTCGAACCGGGGATCGAGCAGGTGGACCGGGCGCGCGGTGACAAGCGCCCATACGCCCGCCTCGCGCTGGCGCAGCACGCCCCACGAGACGTCCGCTCCGCGCTCGTCGAGCGTGGCCGCGAACGGGGCGAGCACCAGCTCGTGCACCGCGTCGCGGAACGCACGCACGATCCTGTAGCCCGCCGAGTCGACCGCAGCGCGCGCGCCCCAGTTCGCGACCAGCGCGCGCATCTCGCCGCGCAGCGGGTCGCCGCCAGCGTGGCGTTCGAGCACCTCGAGCAGCAGCCGCTGCCAGCGCGCGAGGAACAGCGCGCGGTCGTCGAGCTGGACCGCGAGCAGGTCCGCGGGGGTCAGGCCGTCGCGGCCGGCAAGCCCGTCGCGGATCTGCCGCGCGCGGGCGCCGAGGGCGTATCCGGCGTCGCCGAGGATCGCCAGGTCTGACCCGTCGACCACACGGGCGTTGGCGGTGACCACCAGGCCGTCGGCCGGGTCGACGATCCGCGGCACCTTCGCGGCGGGCAGCAGCCCGTCCCAGCGCCGCGAGCCGTCGGCGAACGACACCGGCCGCGACCCGTCGAAGCCGACGCGCCGCGGCAGGCTGCCGGCGATCGTCCAGCCGACCCGGCCGTCTCGCGTGGCGACCTGGAGGTTCTGCGCGGGCATCCCGGCGCGGTGGGCGACGGCGAACGCCTGCTCGAGCGTCCGTGCGTCGAACAGGTCGAAGATTGCCGGATTGGTCGCGCCGTCGAGATCGGCGACCCACAGCGCGACGAACGGCGCGGCGTCTGCGGACGGTTCGTGCACGGGGCCCCAGACCGTCTCGCGCCAGCTCGTCTCGACCGGCGCGCCCCCGGCGACCTCGAGTGTCATCTGTCGCTCGACAAACGGGCGCGGACCGCCCGGAGCCAGATAGCGCAGGTCCGGTGCGTCGGGATCCGGCTCGACGAGCACGACGTCGCAGGTGTCGGCGTAGGAGTTGGTGAAGCCCCACGCGATGTCACCGTTGCTGCCGGCGACGATGGCCGGGGCTCCCGGCAGGGTCACGCCGGTGACCGTGCGCAGCGGCCGGCCGGCGTCGTCCTCGAGCACCAGCGAGGCGTAGAGCCACGTCGCCGGCACGCCGAGCGGCAGGTGCATGTCGTTGGCGAGCAGCGCCGCGCCGCCGGCGTCGGCGCGCGGGCCCGCGACGGCGAACCCGTTGCTGCCGGGCGGCGGCGCGGCGGCGGCAGGCGGTTCGCCCGTGACCGGTGCCGGGGCGCGCGCGCGCAGGTCGAGCACCTCGGGTCCGGGCACCGTCGGCGCCGGGCGCGGCGCGCCCTGCATCGGCGCATCCCACGGCGTGCCGTCCGGCGCGAACAGGGCGGCGATCTCCGGGCCGAGATGACGGGCGAGCGCGTCGCGCGTCCGGTCGAAGCGGCACGTCGTGTCCTGCAGCAGCAGGTACATCGCGTCGACGACCAGCAGCGTGTCCTCGGCCCGCCACGCCGCGGGCTCGCTCCGCAGCAGGACGTACGACGGCGGCACGTCGCCGAGCGCGGCGAGTCCGGCATTGACCCCGGCGGCGTAGCGTTCGAGCGCCTCGCGGACCTCCGGGGCCAGGCTCGCGATCTCGCGCCGGGCACGCTCGCGGAACCGGTGGGGAGCCGCCGCCCGGTCCGACGGCAGCAGCGCCGGTCCGAACAGCGCGGCCAGCTCGCCCGCGGCGCGCCGCCGCGAGAGATCCATCTGGAAGAACCGCTCCTGGCCGTGGACGAACCCGAGCCCGAAGGCGAGGTCGCTCCGCGAGCGCGCGCGGACCGTCACGCGGCCGCGGGCGTCACGGTCGATCGCGATCGGCGCTGCGGGGCCGCGGACCGCGAGCGTGCCGTCGGTGGCCGGCAGACTCGCCTGCAGCCGGGACCGCAGCCACAGGGCGCCGCCGGCGCCGGCAGCGGCGGCGACCAGGACGAGCGCGACGAGGGCGATCAGCAGCCGGCGCAGGGCGCGGGGCAGGGGCATCGGCGAAATCCCGGCGCCGGGGGCCCTCCGGCGCGCCCGCCAGCTTATCATCGCGGCCGCGGCTGCCGTGTCGCAGGGGCCGGCGGAACCGCGGGAGACTGTTCGATGGCGCGACCCAAGAAGCTGAGCGATGCCGAGATCGACAAGCGGCTGGCCGACGTCCCGGGCTGGGAGGTCCAGGAAGGCAAGCTGTGCCGCGAATTCCGGTTCCCGACGTTCGTCGAGGCGTTCTCGTTCATGAGCGCGATGGCGCTGGTGTCCGAGAAGCTCGATCACCACCCCGAGTGGTGCAACGTGTACAACCGCGTGATGGTCGAACTCTCGACCCACGACGCCGGCGGCATCACCACGCGGGACTTCGAGTGGGCCCGCCAGGCCAACTCGCTGGTGGGCTCGGCGAACGCCTGAGCACGATAGGTCGCGGGTCTTGCGTGCGCTGTTTCGGGGGCGCCTCGCCGTCCCGCGCGGACGTCCGACGACGCTGCCCGGTCCGCCGGGCAGCCAGTCCTGTGCCACGAGCGCTCCGGGCGCCCGCAGGCGGAATATCCGGTTGCCGCATTAATCAAATCGACGTATCAGTTACTCCTCGGCTTGTCCGGCGGGCGCGGTCTTCCCGCGCGACCGCCGGGTGTTCTGCGGTGGGGATTCTGTTCCCACGGAGCGTACTCCCTGCCCGGGAGGGAGTACGCGGTGCGCAGCCGATTCCAGATCAGCCTCGCAGTGGTCGTCCTTTTCCTCGGAACCGCCCTCGCGGCTCCGCTCAGGCATGTTCGAACCGAAACGGATGTGAACTGGGTCTCCGGCGGGGCCAGCGGCCTGAGCAAGAACGGGCTGGGCGTCATCCGCCTGTCCGGTATCAACGGTCCGGTCAGAAGGGCCTTTCTCTACTGGCACGGAATCGACCTCGTCAGGAATGGAGGCGACGGCGTCTACGACAACGAGGTGGTGACCGTGAACGGCTTTCCCGTCCGCGGCGTGCCGATCGGTGACGGGCCGACCAATCTGTGGGGTGAGGGATCCAGCCGCGCGTTCCGGGCCGACATCACCACGAGTGTCTTCGGGGACGGCGACTACGTCATCGCCGGGCTCTCGGCCAAGCCGGGCCACAGTGCCAACGGCGTGTCGATGGTCGTCCTCTTCGACGACAGGAATCCGGCCAACAACAGGAACCTCGCCTTCTTCGAGGGCAACGACTCCAACTTCGCCGAGGGCTTCCCGGGCGAGACGGACGGGTGGTCCGCACTGCTCGAACCGGTCATCTGGTGGGGCGGCCGGGTGCGGGTCCAGCTCCACGTGGCCGACGGGCAGACTCTTTCCGACGACGCGATCACGTTCGACACGGGCGAGGGCTCGCGGACATTCCCCGACAGCCTCTTCCGGTTCGACGGGAAGTCGGTGCCGCACTTCGGCGGCAGTCGAACCGGATCCGTGAGCGGAGAGAGCAACCTGTGGGACATCCACAACTACGCGATCACGTCGGTGATGGGAGACCGCCGTGGCAGACGGTCGGTCCGCCTGAGCGGCCAGGCACCGCGATTCGACGGCCTGGCGCTCGTGCTGGCGCTGGTCGAGACGGAAGTGCAGTCCGGGATCGACAGCGTCGAGTTCACGCAGGCGATCCAGGAATGGCAGACTCTGGGCGACCTCAAGGCCGGCCTCGATCCGGACCGGGAGCCCCCCGTCCCGCTCGTTGCCGGAAAGCCCATGGCGGTCCGCGTCTACTTCAAGGAGGTGTCGTCGCCCCGCCGTCTGCAGGCACAGTTCGAGATTCCGGGTGTCACGGTCCAGCACAGGCCAGTGGTCCTGATGCCGAACTGTTCGCCCGACGACCAGCGTCGCGAGCGCAAGGGCTGCAGGAGCACGACGTTCTACCTGAACGCTCCGCCGGGCACGTGGGACGCCACTATCACGATATCGGATGCCTTCTTCCGAGTGATCGAGGAACATCGGTTCCCTCTCTCCAGCCGCGATGCGGACGAGCTGGTATTGCGATCCGTGGCGGTCTGCGACTCGCGAGACCCGTCGGGCACGTGGAAGTGCGCCCCCCGCGACCGGCTCGATCACATCATCGACTTCCTGGCGAAGACCGCTCCGACGGCACGCGTGCGCGTCAGCGACTCGGGGCATACGGTGCGGCGAGACGTCAGGCGCTACGACGCGGACGGCGACGGCACGCTGAGCCCTGGCGAGATGGATCCCTGGTGGACGGACACGGTCTCCGAGATCGGCGACCTGTACGGCTACTGGGACCGGTTCCTCGGCCGCGCAGGGATCCAGCGCTACTACTACGGCATGATCCGCGCGAACCTGCCCGGCGGCACCGGCGGGATGGCCGACGGCATTCCGAGCCGCGGTGCCGCCAGCCGGATCAGCGCGTTCCGGCTCGGCCGGCAGACGCACGACGAGATCGTGGCGCACGAGACCGGGCACATGCTCGGACGCCGGCACACCGGGACCGCGCAGCCCCAGGCGGCGTCGAGTCCACCCGGGTGCTACTCGCTGGCTGCGGATTCGAAGACCGACTGGCCGTGGGCGGACAACCTGATCAGGTCCGGGTTGGCGACTCTCGAGGTCGGGTACGACGTGGTCGCGAGAAAGGCGATCGCGCCCGAGACGCACTTCGACTGGATGAGCTACTGCACGCCGCGCTGGGTCTCTCCGTACTCGTACCGCCGCGCGATGGAGGCGCTGGGCGCCGGCGAGGCGCCGGCGCGGCCCGGCGAGGACGGGACGTTCTGGCTTGTCGGAGGCACGATCCGCGAGTCGGGTGTCGAATTCGCGCCGCTGTTCACCCGCGCGGGAATCGGCCCGGCGGATGCGGGGGCGGGCACGCACCGGATCGAGGTGCGCGACGCCGGAGATCTCGTGCTGGTCACCCGTCGGTTCACGCCCCGGGAGGTCCAGGCGGAGGATCCCGAGCGCGAGATCGTTGGTCCGCCGCGGTTCTTCGAACTCGTTCCCGTCCGGCCCGGAGCGGTCCGGCTCGTCGTCCTCGATGACGCGGGAGTCGAGATCGGTTCGCTTCCCCTCGAAGGGACGGCGCCGACGGTCGCCGTGCTCTCGCCCGCCACCGGGGATTCCTGGGACGCGGTCCACGAGATCCGCTGGTCGATCGACGACCCGGACAGCGCCGACCACTGGAGCCGGATCGAGTACTCGCACGACGATGGCGTGACCTGGTCGAGCCTGGCGACGATCGGGAACGAGACGAGCCTGCGCGTGGACTCGGCAGCGCTTGCGGGAAGCACCGGGTCCGGCCGGGTGCGCGTTCTCGTCTCGGACGGCGTCAACACGGGCGAGGCGATCTCCGGTCCGTTCTCCGTGGCCCGCAAGCTGCCCTCGATCGAGATCGTGGCGCCGCAACCCGGCATGGCCTTCGCGGACGGCGATCTCGTCCAGTTGCGCGCGATCGCGTTCGATGCCGATGACGGATTCCTCGACGGCGCGTCGGTCGTGTGGACCTCGGATCTCGCCGGGGAGATCGGGACGGGCGCGCAACTCTCGATGACGACCCTCGAGCCCGGGGTTCACGAGATCACGGCCACCGCGACGGACGGCGACGGCCAGTCCGCGAGGGCGGCGGTGCGCGTTGCCGTTGCGTCCGCCGCACCGACCGTCACGGTGGAACTC
Organism: Acidobacteriota bacterium; assembly: GCA_003695625.1. Taxonomy (GTDB): domain Bacteria; phylum Acidobacteriota; class Polarisedimenticolia; order J045; family J045; genus J065. The sequence goes on from RFIB01000138.1 coordinate 27,989, forward strand.
GCGCCCGCGACGCCGGAACCGTTCTCGTGCGTCGATGTCACGATCGATGCCCGGTCGGCGGACGAGGTCGGCCTGGACCGCGTCGAGTACAGCCTCGACGGCGGGATCAGCTACATGCCGCTCGCCGCGGACCGGCTGCCCGCGCGGTTCACGATTCCCGGTCAGGGCGTGATCGAGATCGTGGCGCGTGCCTACGACACGGCGGGCCAGCTCGCCGCGACGGAAGAGCAGGTGTTCATCGAGACACCGTGCGTGCAGGACAACGTCGCTCCCACGGCCGTCGCGCGGACCGGCGGCGAGGTCGAATGCGAGGACGGGGCGGGACGCGTGACTGCCGACGGCAGCGGCTCCTTCGATCCGGACGGTGACGAGCTGACCTGCTCATGGTCGTCAGGGTCGTGCAGCTTCGCGGACCCCGCGGCCTGCACGACGGAGGCACGGTGTCCGCTCGGCGAGAGCGAGGTTTCCCTGACGGTGTCGGACGGCACGCTGGAGTCCGCACCGGATGTCGCGGCGGTCCGGGTGGTGGACACGCAGCCCCCTGCGGGCAGGATCGTATTCCCGGAAGACGGCGCCTGCCTGCATGGGCCGGTGACCGTGCTGGACGACTTCACGGACCGGTGTGAGCCCGACCTCGCCCGCCGCTACGAGCCCCCGGGAGGTCCCGTCTACGACAGCGAGGGCCCGTTCGAGGTCACTCTCGTTGTCAGCGACAGCGCAGGCAACACGTCGTCGGCGATGACGGGATTCACCATCGACGACACGCCGCCGGTCGTCAGGCTCGTTCCCCCCGTCAGCACGCAGACGGTACCGCGCACGGATCCGATCTCCGCGTACCTGGCGACGTCGGATGCCGATGCGGCGCCGGGTGGCGTGGTCGGCGAGCGGATCCTGGTCGACGACTGCGTGGCGCTTGACGGGGCGACCTGGGGCGATGGCGACGGCCTGCTCACCGACGAGACGATCGACGTGCCGGCAGGGCTGCTCTGTCTCGCATACGAGGCGTGCGGGCTGACACGGTTCGTCAACCCCGTCGTCACGGGCGAGGCCCGGGACTGCGCGGGCAACATCGGCCGTGCGAGCGTGCCGGTTCCCGGCGCCTACGTGATCGATCCCTCGGCGTGCCCGCAGTAGCCGTCACGATCCGCCGAGCACGACGCGCGCGGGTGCGGCGGGGGTCGTCACGGCGGAGCCGGACCAGCGGCGACCGTCGGCGGCGGTGACCTCGACCTGCCAGCTTCCCGCGGGCAGCGTCTCGGCGCGCGCGCGGCCGCCGGCCACGCGCCAGCCCGGCCGCGCGCTGCCCGACCAGGTGAGCCGGTACCACGGGCGCCCGCTCGCGTCGCGGAGCGTCATCTCCGCGCTGGCCGACGAGTCCGCCAGCTCGGGCACCTCGACCTCGAGCACCGTCGGCGCTCCGAGCGCGATAGGAATCGGCCCGCCCGGCGCCTGCGCGTCGAGCCGCGTCGTCGCCGTGCCGAAGGCTCCGACGACGACCGCCACCGCCCCGGCGGGCACCGAGCCGAGACGCACGCGTCCGCTTTCGCCGGTTCCCCAGCGCCCGGAGACGATGCTGCGTCCCGCCGGATCGAGCACGTCGACGAGCACCTCGGACGGCGGCGCGCCGGTCGGTCCGGTGACCGCGAGGGTCAGCCCGGCGGTCGGCGTCAGCCGCAGTGTCGTCTCGCGCGCGTCGCCGCCGGGGGAGACGTCGACCAGCGTCGATTCGGCGGCGTAGCCGTCGAGGTTCGCCGTCACCCGGTACGTGCCCTCGCCGACCGGTCCGATCTCGAACCGCCCGTCGAGATCGGTGCGTCCCGAGACGACGTTGCGCGATCCCTCGCCGGCGGACAGCGGCTCGGCGCGCACCGCGGCGCCCGACAGCGGCTCGCCGCTGTCCGCGTCGACGCAGCGCCCCGCGATCACCCCGGTCGGGATCTCGATCGTCACGTCGCGGTCCGCGTCGAGCGCCACCGTCTCGCTCCACGCCAGGCCGGTGCGCAGGTCGTTGATGCCGACCTCGTACGAGCCGGCAGCGAGACCCTCGAAGCGGAACCGTCCCTCCGCATCCGTCGTCGACCGCGCGCCGCCGCTGACGTCGAGGCCGCGAAGGAACGCCATGGCGTCGGCGACGGGGCGTCCGGCGTGCAGCACCTGCCCGGTCAGGGCCAGTCCCGCCTCGAAGACGAGGTCCGCACGGGCCTCCGCTCCCGGCGCCACCTCGACCCGGGCCCGCGCGACACGGCCGCTCTCCGGCTCGGTCGCGCGCAGCGTCCACGGTCCCGGAGTCGCGTTCTCGATCCGGAACGATCCGTCGCGCGCGACGAGCGGCGAGCGCCAGTCGCCGCCGTCCTCCGGCGCGGCGAACAGCTCGACCCGGCCGAGCGCGGTCTCGTCGAGACCGGTGATCGCGCCGGCGATCGTGCCGCCCTGCGGGATCACCAGCTCGATCCCGGCGGGCGGCGCCTCCTCGCCGACCTCGAGCGGCACCGGCTCGCTCGAGGGCAGCCCGTCGCCGCCGGCGCGCGCCTCCCACGAGCCGGGCGGCACGTCGTCGATCGCGAACCGCCCCGCCGCGTCGCTCGTCGCGCTGGGCCCGCCCCAGCCGCGGCCCGCCGGGCTCAGCCGCACGTGCACACCCGGAACCGGCGCGCCGGTCGTGTCGACCACGCGCCCGGTCACCCGCTGGCCGCCCTCGAGGACGAAGTCGACGCGGTTGAGTCCCGGCTCGAGGTCGACGTCGCGCACGGTGCGCAGCCCCGCGTCGTCGCGCGCCTCGAGCGACACCGGCCCCGGCTCGAGTCCGGAAAGCACGAACGCGCCGTCGCCGTCGGTCGGTGCGGCGGTGCGCGCCGGACCGCGAACGGTCTCCCCGCCGGCGACGGGACCGACCCACACGCCGATCGCCGGCGAGCCGTCGGGCCGCGTCACGTGTCCGGTGACCGTCGCCGCCGGCTCGAGCGGGAGCACGACGTCCTCGAGGTCCTCGCCTTCGGTGACGGTGAACTCGCGCGTCGCCGACCTGAAGTCGGTCGCCTGCGCGGAGAGCTGGATCTTTCCCGGCTCGACGCCCTCGAAGCGGAACGCGCCGTCCTGGTCGGTGCGCGTGTCCTCGGCCATCTGGATCACCGCCGAGAAGCCGCCGCGCATCACCGCACGCCGGCGCTCGAGCATCACGGTGGCGTCGGCCACCGGACGGCCCTCCGGATCGAGCACGCGCCCGCTGACCGTCGACGCGGCGACGAGCCGGATCTCGAGCGGCTCGGGGCGGGGGATCCCGACCCGCGGCAGGCTCGCGTCGACGTAGCCGCGCCGCGTGACCTCGACGTCGACCGGCCGGCCGGGAGCAAGGTCGGCGACGGTGAACCAGCCGTCCGGTCCGGTCACCGCGTCGGGCGGCGTCCGCTCGCCGCCGCCGAACAGGCGCATCGCACCGCGCCGCGGTCCGCGCTCGGGCTCGAGCACGCGCACCTCGGCGCCGTCGACCGGTGCGCCGGTCTCGTCGAGCACCACTCCGGCGAGCGTCTCGCCCGGCGCGAGCACGACGTCGCCCGCCTCGACGACCGCGTCGCCCTCCGCGACATCGAGCCCCTCGACCGTCGCGCGGGCGAATCCGCTCGCGGCGATCGACAGCCGCCAGCGTCCGGGGGAGAGCGAGTCGACGACGAACGTCCCGTCGGTGGCGGAGATCGTCTCCAGCGGCTCGGGCGCGGCGCCGGCGAGCATCCGCACCACCATGCCGCGGCGGCGTTCGCCGCGCGGTTCGACCGTCGCGCGTACCAGCGCGCCCGCGACGGGTCGTCCCTGGTCGTCGAGCACGCGGCCCGCGATGCGGGCGCCGCGCTCGAGCACGACGCGCATGCCGTCGGTGGTGCGCCGCGGCTCGAGGCGCGGTGCCGGCCGCCGTGTCCGCGCAAACCCGGGCGCCGTGGCAATCAGGTCCCACGACGCGCGCGGGTCGAGCGGCCCGAGCCGGAACCCGCCGTCGGCGCCGCTCTCCGCGCGGTTGTCCGGCGAGCGCGCGGCGCCGATCGTGATCCGGAACGATCCCGGAACGGGGCGCGGCGTCGCGGTCAGCAGCGCCCCCGCGACCGGACGGCCGTCCGCATCGACGACCCGGCCCGCGACGAACGCGCCGGGATGAAGCGCGATCGTCGGTGGCGGCAGGCGCTCGTCGCCGACGGTGGCGAGCGTCTCGTTGCCCGGGCGCACGTACCCGGCCGCCACGGCGTTCAGGCGCACCCCGCCGGGCTCGAGCCCCTCGATCACGAACCGTCCATCCCCGCCGGTCCGGGCGACGCGCGTGAGATCCTCCCCCGGCCAGACGGCCGCGCCGGCGATCGGCGCGCCGGTCGACGCGTCGATCACGCGTCCGACGAGACGCGCCGCGCGCGGGAGAGCGAGCGTCAGGGGCGGCGCCGGGCGCTTTCCGCCGGCGGCCGCGGACTCGGGATCGGCCGGCCGGATCCGCCGGCGCGCCGTCACGCCGCGGGCGTCGAGCGCGATCAGCGAGAACGGTCCGCCTCCTGCCGGCACGGTCAGTTCCGTCGTGCCGTCCTCGGCGGTCACACCGAGCGGGATGCTCTCGCCGCGTTCCTCCCCGCCGGCAAGCAGCACCGCGCGCGCGGCCGGTGCACCCGCCGCGTCCACGACCTGCACGCGGACATGCGGGCCCGCGTCCACGGCGACACGGAGGCCGGTGCCGCGCAGCGGTCCGACCCGCACCCACGGCCCGTCCGGCAGCGCGGCGACGACAGACACGCGCGTGCCCGCGGGGCGCGCGAGCGCCGCCCGTCCGTCCGGACCGGTCCATGCCGATTCGGGGTGCGGTCGCCAGTCGCTGCGGCGGCCGAAGATCCGGCGCCGCGCCCGTTCGACCTCCAGGCGGACCCACGCCCCCGCCACCGGAGCGCCGGACCGGTCGACCACCGAGACGACGACGCTCTCGGCGCGCTCGAGCGTCGCCGTCGGGAGCAGCCGGTCGCCGGCGAGCGGCTCGACCGGCAGCTCGAGCGTGGCGAACCCCTCCGCGCGGACACGGGCGACGAACGGCCCCGCGTCCGGGGCCTCGACGGCGTACGTCCCGTCCTTTCCGCTCGGCGCCGCGGCGATCGCCGACGCCCCCGGGGCATCGGGGCCGGCGAGCACCCGCAGCGCCTCGTCGTAGGGAGCCGCCGGGCGCAGCAGCTCGACGCGCGCGCCGGCGACGGGCCTGCCGGCCTGGTCCACGACCCGGCCCGAGAGCAGCGGACCGGCCGTGGCGGGGGCGGCCGCGGAGCCGGCCACGGCGATCGCGACGATCGCGAGCAGCGTGGGGCGGGACGGGGCACGACGCGACATCTCGACCTCCCGGAGCGTCCGGCGCGGTGCGAACCGGCGCCTCGCTTCCAGCCTAACCCCGGAGGCGGCCGACGGTTCCCGGGACGTTGATAGACTCGGCTGGCCCCGGCTCGCCGCGCCGCGTGCAGGCGCGGCAGGCGGGAGTGCGGTGCACGGCAAGGAGGCCCGACGATGCGCGAGACGGTCCTGCTGCTGGTCGCGATTCCGCTGCTGATCCCGGCGCTGGCCGCCGGTCCCGCCGCCGGGCCCGGCGAGCAGGCGCGTCCGTCGCCGCGGCGTCCGGTCCACACCTATTCGATCGTGGCCCGCGACGCGAGAACCGGGCAGCTCGGCGTCGCCGTCCAGAGCCACTGGTTCCAGGTCGGCACGATCGTCCCGTGGGCCGAGGCGGGTGTCGGCGCGGTCGCCACGCAGTCGTTCGTCGATCCGAGCTACGGTCCGCGCGGGCTGCAGCTGATGCGCGGCGGCGTGCCCGCGCCGGAGGCGCTGCGCCGGCTGGTCGAGGCCGACGACGGCCGCGACGTGCGCCAGGTGGCGATGGTCGACGCCGACGGTCGGGTGGCGGCGTGGACCGGCGCGCGCTGCATCGCTGCCGCGGGTCACGTCGAGGGAGACGGCTTCTCGGTCCAGGCGAACCTGATGGCGAACGAGCGCGTGTGGCCCGCGATGGCGAAGGCGTTCGTCGCCAGCGAGGGCCAGCCGCTCGCCGAGCGGCTGCTTGCCGCCCTCGAGGCGGCCGAGGCCGAAGGCGGCGACGTCCGCGGCCGGCAGAGCGCGGCGCTGGTCGTCGTGCGGGCGCAGACGACCGGCGAGCCGTGGAAGGACCGCCTGGTCGACCTGCGCGTCGACGACAGCCCGCGCCCGCTCGAGGAACTGCGCCGGCTGCTGCGGCTGCACCGGGCCTACGAGTCGATGAACGCCGGCGACGAGGCGCTCGCCGCGGGCGACGCCGCGCGCGCGCTCGAGCTGTACGGGGCCGCGGCCGATCTCGCGCCCGAGATCGTCGAGATTCCGTTCTGGCAGGCGGTGACCCTGGCCGATACCGGCCGGCTCGCCGAGGCGCTGCCGATCTTCCGCCGGGTGTTCGCCGCCGAGGACCGCTGGCGCGGGATCCTCGGTCGGCTGCCCGCGTCGGGTCTGCTCGCGCAGGAGAAGGTCGACGCGATCCTGGAGGCGACGCAATGAGTGCGCGGCGTGCCGTGGAACCCGGCGACCGCGCGCCGCGTAGTCCCCGGCGAACAGCCCCGTCCGCCGGCGCCGACCGGCGACGCCCGGCGCGGGCCGGAGGTGCACGATGAGCGAGGCGACGAACCGGCCGCGGGCGGCCACCGACGTGATCGAGGCGCTGGCGATCGCCTGGCGGCTGACGATGGCCGACTTCGTCCAGCTCTGGCTGCTCGCGCTGATCCCGATCGGCGTGATGACCGTGATCACCGTCGCGGTGAGCGTGCCGTGCCTCGGCTGGCTGCTGCTGCTCGTCTCGCTGCTGCTCGTCAAGCCGCAGTTCCTGGCGGGACTCTATGCGGCGCTCGTCCGGCCCGTCGACGGCCGGCCGCTCGACTTCAACGACCTGTTCGCCGCCTACCGCGAGCGGTTCGTCGAGTCGATGGTCGCGATGCTGCCGGTCTACGCGATCTGGATCGTCTTCTCGCTGGTGGTGATGGCGATCTCGGGCGTGTCGATGTTCGGCGCGCAGATGTTCCGGCACGCCGCGAACGAGTTCGGCCCGCTCGGGGTGTTCTCCGGCGGTGCGGCCGCGCTGGCCACCCTGCTCAGCCTGCTGTTCGCGATCGGGCTGATCGCGCTGGTGATGTTCCTGCCGCTGACGATCTGGGACCATCGCGGCTCGGGGTGGGACGCGTTCCTCGCCGCCGTGCGGCTGTCGATGGCGCGCTTCGGCCAGGCGCTCGGATTCGCCGCGCTGGCGTTCGTGATCTACGCGCTGGCCTGGATCGTCGGCCTGATGCTCCTCTGCATCGGGGTCGTCGTGACGCTGCCGATCGCGGCCGCGTGGGTCGGCATGGCGACCGTGCTGCTGTATCGCGGCTGGACCGGGCGCGAGGACGCTCCGGCGATTCCGGTGCCGCCGGCGCCGGCGCCGGCGCCGGTCGCCCCGCCGC
>RFIB01000020.1 GCA_003695625.1 Acidobacteriota bacterium
CAGGCCAACCATTCCCGCGAACCGTGTTTCGCGTGCAGGCAGCGCGCGGCGCGTCCGCCGCGCGTTGCGGTCCGTCACGCGCCGGTAACGTCACGCACGTCGGCCGATCGGCGCAGGGCTCCTTTTTTCAGCGAATTCGGCCGCGGAGCGGGGCGTGTGCGGCTGGCACGACTCGTGCAGCGGGAAGCGTCGAACCGCGGAGCGCGCGGCGGTCGGCGGATGCGCGGACCGACCCCGTGACGTCGCGTCGTGCCGCCCGGAACGCGCGCCGCAGGAGGAGTTCGCATGGCGGACAGGGACCAGCTCCACGACGCGCACGCCGTGGAGATCGAGCAGGGCGAGCCGTGGGAACCGTGGGAGACCCGCCTCGTGCTGTGGAGCCTGGCGATCGGCGTGGTCGTGCTCGTGATCGGCGGGTGGATCGTGCACGCCACGATCCTCTCCCACTGACGCCGGCCGATGGCCGTCGATCTCGAACTGGTGCTCACCTCGGGACGCGAGGGCTGGCTGGCCGAGGGAGACGGCGTGCGCGTCGCCGCCGCGACGCTCGCCGACCTCGATCGGGCGCTGGCGCATGAGCTGCGCGCGTCCGGCCGGTTTCCCGCGGGCTCGCGGGTCCGCGTGTTCATGGCCTGCGCGCGCAGCGTGATCCCGGAGTGGATGCGCCCCTACCAGAACCACTGGTTCAACCGGGACGTCTCGCTCGAGCTCTGAGAGGAAGACCGATGGGCAATACGGGAGTCAACAGACGCTGGTACTCCGGCATGCTGACCACCGAGGACTGGTGGGCCGTCTGGCTCGGCCTGCTGATGGTGCTGCTCGGTCTGGTCGCGGCGACCGGAGTCGATCTCGTCGGCTGGGTGACCCAGCCGAGCACCTGGAGCGATCCGGGCAAGGGGCTGAAGGTCGTCGGCAAGGCCTGGCAGGGCCTCGGCCCGCTCGGCGGATGGCTGGTGACCTACGTCGTGTTCACCGTGCTCACGTCGATCGGTGCGGCGTGCATGAAGTGGAACGTCAAGCGCTATGTCGCGGCGTGGACGGTGCTGTACCTGATCACGTGGGCGTGCTGGTTCGTCGGCAAGAACGCCCACATCGCGGCGATGTCGAACCAGTACGACAAGTACGGCATCAGCTGGGCGCTGAACCTCGGCAGCGGAGGCGCCTATCTGCTGTGCCTGATCGTCGGGCTGCTGATCGGCAACTTCGCCAAGCCGTTCGCCGAATTCCTCAAGGCGGCCGCAAAGCCGGAGTGGTTCATCAAGACGGCGATCGTGTTCCTCGGCGTCAAGCTCGGCGTCAAGTCGATGGAGGCGGCCGGATTCGCACGCGACATCGCGCTGTCGGGCGCCGCGGCAACCGTGGTCGCCTACCTGCTGTTCTGGCCGCTGGCCTACACGCTGGCCCGTCGCGGATTCAAGCTCTCCCGCGAATGGGCGGCCTGCCTCGCGTCCGGCGTGTCGATCTGCGGCGTGTCGGCGGCGATCGCCACCGGCGGCTCGATCCGGGCGCGGACGTTCGTCCCGGTCGTCGTCGGCATCCTGGTCGTCGTGTGCACGATCTTCATGATCCTGTTCCTGCCGCCGATCTACACCAACCTGCTGCTCGACGAGCCGATGGTCGCCGGGTCGGCGGTCGGGATGACCGTCAAGACCGACGGCGGCGACGCCGCGACCGGGGCGATCCTCGACGACATGATGCGGTCCGCGGCCGCCGCCGAAGGAACGCACTGGGAGGAAGGCTGGATCCTGACCTCGGCGATCATGACCAAGATCTGGATCGACATGTTCATCGGGATCTGGGCCTTCGTGCTCGCGATCATCTGGGTCTACAAGGTCGAGCGGAAGCCCGACCAGGTCCACGTCCCGGCCTCGGAGATCTGGTTCCGGTTCCCCAAGTTCGTCCTCGGCTACCTCGTCGCCTGGTTCGTCTACGTCGTGATGTCGTGGGTCTTCCCCCACGCCGTCGAGTCGCTGGCGGCGGGCGCCAAGCCGGTCGAGGGCGCGATGCGCCACCTGTTCTTCATGCTGACGTTCACCGCGATCGGCGTGATCACCGATTTCTCGAAGCTCAAGGGGATCGGGCGCCCGGCGCTGGCCTACGCGCTGATGCAGTTCATCATCATTCCGCCGCTGGCGCTGCTGATCGCGTGGATCTTCCACCGCGGCATGATGCCGCCGCTCGCCGGCTGACGTCCGGCGAAGGCCACCTCCTCGAGGCCCCGCGATCCCCTGCGTCGCGGGGCCTTCTTCTGTCGCGGCAGGCCGCCGTCAGGCGCCGCAGCAGCCGCCGCGCGGGGCGAGCGGGCACGACGGGCCGGCGCAGGCGTCGTTGAGCGCCTGCTGGCGGCAGACGAGCGCGGCCTCCGCCGGCAGCGCGACGCCGAGCATCGCCCGGGACATCCGGGACGCCTCCCGCAGCGCGATCCAGCCGTCGCGCTGGCAGCAGCGCGCCGCGCCGGTGGCCGCGATCCGCTCGAGCACCCGGGCGGTCGCGCGCTGCACCGCGCCGCGCGGTCCGGGAGCCAGCGGATGGGCGCCGAGGATCACGCCGAAGCCGATGCCGACGCCGAGCGCCGCGCCGCAGCCGCCGAGAAGACCGCAGGCCCCGCCCCGCACGCTTCGGCCGCGCTCGATCGCGGTGGTCACGTGGTGCTCCTCGAGCGGAAGGCCGTGACGCCGGGCGACCGCGACGATCACGCCGGGGACGAGCGCGTGATGCTCCGGGCCATGCACCGGAATCGACGGGTGGCGACGGACGCGGTCGAACAGCGCGACCAGGTCGCGGTCGTCGGCGGCCAGGCACAGTCGCGTGATCGCTTCGAGCGCGTCCCCGCCGTGACAGCGGTCGCAGACGAAGTGGCCCGCCGCGCAGGCGGTGCTCGTCGAGGCCGTCTCGCCGCACAGCGCGCACCGCATCGTCGTCTCGGTGTCGCGGTAGGCGAGCGGGCGGCCGCAGACCAGGCAGCCGGTCGGCGCGGCGGGCGCCGGTCCGGGCGTCGCGGAGGGCAGGCGCGGCGGCGCGTGCGTCGAGGCCGAGCGCCGGCCCGGCGCGACCGGTGCGGGGGCGGGGGAGGGCACGGCGCAGCCGCATGCCCCCGCGTCGA